>DATKLD010000227.1:0-35675 GCA_035542595.1 Terriglobales bacterium | reverse complement strand
TTCGGCCTCGTTGACGATCTGCTCCAGCTTGCCCATGGAGATAGGCCGCTTTTCGCAGGCCCGCAGCAAGCCAGAGAGTACCTTCTGGCGGTCGAACTTCTCGCGCCGACCGTCCTTCTTCACCACCATGTAGGGGATCTCGTCGATGCGCTCGTAGGTGGTGAAGCGCTTGCCGCACTTCAGGCATTCGCGGCGGCGGCGGATGGATTCCGCCTCCTTGCTCTCCCGCGAGTCCACCACCTTATCGTTCACGAACCCGCAAAAAGGACACTTCATGATGTGGATCGAGCGTTGACTGCCCAAGACCTATGCCGGGCCTGGCTTCATTGTAACAGTGGGAGAATCGACTCATTGATTCGTTGAGTCAAGCGCCGGGCTTGGCGCCCATCTCCGCTGCCTGTTCCCGGGCGCTCTCGCGGGTGACCTTGGTCAAAGAGACATGTTCGCGGTGCGCCAGCACCAGTCCGAGCGGAGTGACCGCAAGAAAGGTGACCAGCCACAGCATGATGCCGGCGCTGACCGCAAGCTCGTGGGGAATGGAAAATACATGCAGCAGCGCTGCGATGGTGGCCAGTTGCGCGCCGCCGCCGACCACCGGAAGTTGCACCGTCGAGCCCACGATGCTGAAACCCATCAGCAGAATGACGTGGGCAATGCTCATCTCCGAGAGCGGCGCGGGATAGGCATGCACGATCTGGTGATAGCTGAGCGCGATGAGAACCCAGATGAACAGCGAAAGGGCGACCACTTGCACGAAGGAAGAGACGTCGTGGATCGTGTTCAGGCCCTCGCCGAAGGCGAAAATCTTTTGGGCGACTTTGCGGCCGATGCCGGGCGCCACTTTGCCCACCGTATGTTCCGCCCAGGGGGCGATCCTGCGATAGCTCCTGCGGGCGGCAACCGCGAAGGCGGTCAGGGCGAGCACGGTGCCTACCAGGAAGAACGGGGCGGCATCGCGGAAGCGCTCGAAGTAGGGAAGATTATGCAGCCCTGGAGAAGCCACCAGGTCGAGCGCCACCAGCACCGCGAAGGCACCGGTGTCGAAGATGCGCTCCACCGTCCAAACCGCCATCTGGTCGGACATGGTCTGCCCGGTGCGCCGCGCGATGAGATAAGGGCGCAAGGCGAGTTCGCCGGGACGTCCCAGCAGCGCCAGCGCGGTAAAGCCGATGACCGTCGGTGCCAGCAGGTTGCTGGTCGAGGTCCGGCAAACCGGGCGTAACAGGATCTTCCAGCGCAGGGCGCGCGGAATGTACGTCGCATAAATTAACGCGATGGCACTTACGACATAAAGCCAACGTACATCGCCGGTCTGCGACCAGAACTTGCCCCAGTCGAACTTCTGCCACTCGCGCACCTGGAGGTAAACCAGCCCCACCATCACCGCGACAATCACACCCGAGATTAGAGCGCGCTTCTTGTTCATGGGGAGTGGATCACCCGGACGGCCGCGGGGCTGCCAGCCACACTAAAGCAGTGTAGCGGCGCAGGTCAATGTCGGGTTGTAGTGTCGGATCTTAGTTGGCGACCGGAGCCGTGGTCTTCGCAGGTTTCACCCGCGGCTGCGTTTCCGCCGCCCTGGGCCTCTTCTCGGTCTTTGCCGGCGAGGTGGTTGCCCTGGCGTTCTGTTTGGCGGCGGTACGCTGTGCCAGCTTGGTACGGTTGAAGTCCTTGATCACGCGTGCCACGTAGGCGTGGGTCTCGCGATAGGGAGGCACGCCGTTATATTGCGCCACGCGCTGCGGCCCGGCATTGTATGCAGCCAGGGCCTTGGCCATATCGTTGTTGTAGAGCACCAACAGGTCACGCAGGTAGCGGGTGCCGCCCTCGACGTTCTCCGCCGGGGCGAAGGCGTCCTTGACGCCTAACTGGCCGGCGGTAGACGGCATGAGCTGCATCAGGCCCTGCGCACCTTTGGGCGAGACCGCGCGCGAATTGAAGCCGCTCTCCGCCTTGATGACGCTGCGAATCAGGTCCGGGTCGACCTGGTGCTGTTGGCTGGCCGAATTCACCAAGCGCTCCACGTCTTCGCGCGTGGCTGCCGCAGCGGCCGCGGGGGGCGGCAGCGGGACCTCCAGGCGATCGAGGGAGACGATCTCTTCCGTGGGTACATCCACGAAGCCGCTGCCAGGATCGGCGGAAAGATAGAGCCGGGTGACCCCCTGAAGCTTTTCCTGATGGGCGTGGCGGATAGTGAAGCCGTTGCGCAGGACCGCGTCGTATACCACCTGCATGCCTGGAGATGCAGTATCGGCAGCCCAGGCGGCGGTCGCCAACACGACCAGCAGCAGCCCTGATTTGAGCAAAGTCCTCATGCGGGATAACAAAAATTGATAAAACGGCTTTTCGGCAACGCTGAAGCCCATGTCCTGACCTAACCGAACAGGACCTCCTCCACAGCGGCGGCCACGCCGTTTTGCTCGTTCGACAAGGTTACCCGCCACCCGCTTCGCTTCAAATCTTCGCGGGCATTGCCCATGATAACCGGTACCCCAGCGAACTCAAGCATTTCGATATCGTTGTAGTTGTCGCCGATGGCCATGACCTCTTCTCGGCGCAAGCCGCGGTGCTGCGCCCAGCGCTCCAAAGCATGCCCTTTGGAGCAGCCGCGGTTGAGCACGTCGATGATGATCAGATCGCGGGCGTCATAGCGGGTCTTGAGCACTGTGATCCGCTGCGCGAGGTGCGCCGCCCGCAACCGCTCTTCCGCTGCCAGCATGCGGGCGACTGTGCCGCAGAACATGGCCTGGATAGGATCGGCCACGAGTGCGCTCTCGATGGGGACCACGAACTCGATGTATTGCAGGTTGTTCTCGACCCAGCGCTGGATGTGGGAGGTCAGCTCGTCGGTGCGTTCCAGCGCCAGCGCTCCCCTGCCCTCACGGTCGAAAGTGAGCACCAGGTTGCCGCGAAAGGGCCCCATGTGCGCAATTAGACCACGCGCCGTCCCGGCGGGAAGCAGGTCGCGATGAAAGGTCTCTCCTTGCAGCGATCGGGTTATCGCGCCATTCGAGCTGATGAGCCAGAGGTCGAACCCTAGCGACTGCGCGATGGGCAAGGCGAAGTGGTGGCGCCTTCCTGTGACCAGGACGATTTCGACCCCGGCCTGGTGCGCCCGCTGCAGGGCCTGGAGGTTGGCGGCGGAGACGTAGAACTGCGGATCGACCAGGGTGCCATCAATGTCGATCGCGAGCAGTCGAATTGCCGGGTTCACTGCCGTGATTCTAACAGGCTTCCGCTTACTCCCAGCCGGCATAGTAGCTGCGCGGCGCCGACACGCGCATGTTCCGGTCCCTGCCCGTAATATCGAGCGGGCGGTACCGCTCGCCGCCCAGCGCGCCCGGCTTGAAATAGACGGCGTATCCCAGCCTCAGATCCTGCTGAATTGCTGCGAATGCCTGTGGTTGCCGGGAGGGAGAGATGAAGAATGTCCTGCCGCCCGTGGCTTGGGCCAGTTCTGCCAGCGCCTGTCCGGCCGACCGTGACCGGCGCCGCCGGGAATCAATGGTGTAGATTGTGATATTTGCTTGTTGCGCTGCTCGAACCACGTCGGGCAGGCGGTGCGCGCTCACGTTGTCCTCCCCATCGCTCAGCAGCACAATGGCGCGCCGCTGGGGCAGAGAGGGGTCAGCATTGCGGAGTTCATCACAAGCCGCAATCAGTGCGTCGTACACGGAACTTAAGGGTACGCCCGCAACCGGCCGCAGCCCGGCCTCGAGCTCCTGAACATTACCGGTGAGCGCTTGCGTTAGCTCCACGCGATACCGGAAGCCCACCACCGCGGCCCGGTCGGTCTCCGGCTGGAGCACCGCCTGCAGGAAGTCAAGTGCCACCCTGCGCTGGTACGCGAAGTCCTTACGCATGGAGTCGCTCCAGTCGACCACCAGGGCGACCCGCAGCGGCAGGTTGTCGTCACGGCGGAGCGCTGTGATGGCAGCGGGAATGCCGTCGTCTAAAACTCGCAGATCGTCGGGCCGGAGCTCGGTTACGGGCTTGCCGCTGCGGTCGGTGACTGCGAGGTGCACCGCGACCTCGGCCACCTGGTGGTGCAGGGTCCAAGGCACGCTCTCGATTGTTCCTGGATGGGCTCTCAGAACATCAAAAGCCACTTGCTGCTGTGCCAAAGCTGCTGCGGCGAAGCTCAACAGCCAGAACCCAAATGCCAAGGCTTTGCTGCGCACGGATCTCCTCCTTGTGGGGATGACGAACCTCGGACACACGGGCGCCTTGTGTCTGGTTCTGAATCCCCCGGCACCGGTTTCCTCCCGGCGCCGACCCCCACAGGTGAGAGCGCTGCAGCGCGAGTAATGCCGGCTGCGAGCTAGAAGATTATCGGCATCCTACAAGAAGTTAGGTCCGCCAGCGGCAGGTACCGCAGTACAACATCTGCTTTTCGACGCACCCCGTTTCCCATTCCGGGCGTTGTCCCGCGTTTTGTTACACTGCCCGGTCATGGCGAAGATCGGCTATCTGGAGTGTTCGAAGTGCGGCGCGCAGCTCTCGGCGGATGAGCCGAGAACCGTCTGCCCCCAGGACGGCGGCTCGCTTTACGTTCGCTATGACCTCGAGCCGATGCGCGGCCACTTCCAGCGCGAGATGCTGGCCGGCCGCGTGGCTAGCATGTGGCGCTACGCCGAGGTACTGCCCGAAGTTGAGCCTGTCTCCCTGGGTGAAGGCCTCACACCGCTGCTACGCAGCCGGCAGTATCCGAACGTTTTTATTAAGGATGAAGGCCTGAATCCGACCGGCACGTTCAAGGCGCGCGGGCTATGCCTGGCTGTTACCATGGCGCGGGCCTATGGGTTAAGAAAGCTGGCCATTCCTTCAGCGGGAAATGCCGCGAGCGCGCTGGCCGCGTACGCAGCCGCCGCCGGGATCGAGGCCCACATCTTCATGCCGCGCGATGTGCCGGAGGCCAACCTGGTTGAGTGCCGTAGCTACGGCGCGCACGTAACCTTGGTGGACGGACTCATCAGCGATTGCGCGCGCTTGCTGGCCGAGCGCAAGCAGGCCGAGGGCTGGTTCGACATCTCCAGCCTTAAGGAACCATTCCGTGTGGAAGGCAAGAAGACCATGGGCTACGAGGTGGCCGAGCAGATGGGATGGGAACTGCCCGACGCCATCATCTATCCTACCGGCGGCGGAGTCGGCTTGATTGGCATGTGGAAGGCTTTTGAGGAAATGGAAAGTCTGGGCTGGATCGGCAAGATACGGCCACATATGGTGGCAGTCCAATCAAGCGGTTGCGCGCCAATTATTAAAGCATGGGATGAAGGCAGGGCGGCGTCGGATCCGTGGCCGCATGCTGCCACCATCGCGGCTGGCCTTCGCGTCCCCAAGGCCTACGCCGACTACTTGATCCTCGAGATCCTGCGCAAGAGCCAAGGCACCGCCATCGCAGTGACTGACGACGAGATCATGGATGCTGTGCGCGCCTGGGCTACGGAAGAGGGCCTCTTCGCTGCACCGGAGGGCGCGGCTGCGCTGGCGGCCTATCGCCGCCTGTTCGCAAGTGGATTTTTCAAGCCGGAGCACAAGGTCGTGCTGTTCAACACCGGCTCGGGGCTGAAGTACGTTGACGTGGTCGCTGCGGCGGAGAAGAAGGCGCCCCAGTCGCGCGCGATCGGCGGGATCATTGGACCGTATTGAAGATGTGTAATTTGTGATTTGTAATTAGAGTCTGTAACAAAACCTCCCTTGTGCCGCAGTAGGGCTTCCAGCATTCTGTTGCGCTGGGGGACCTTCACATGGCTGGGTTGCTTGTTTCTGACAGGTTGTGGGGTTTGATCGAACCACTTCTCCGACATGAACGTATTTTAGACAAGACATATATAGTACCCGCATTTGGAGATATTCAATGTGCATAGAAGTGCATATCATCTAGGCAAGAACACGGGGACTAACTTGCGAGTGCTGGTAGTCGAGGACGAACGCCAGTTGGCCGCCAACGTGGCTCGCGGCTTGCGCGAGAACGCGGGATACGCTGTCGACCTGTCACACGACGGCGAAGATGGCTGGTTTATGGCTGAAGCCAATTCTTACGACCTCATCATCCTGGACCTGATGATCCCGGCCATTGACGGACTGGAGATTGTCCGGCGGTTGCGCGCCGCGGGGCGGCAGCTGCCGGTGTTGGTGCTGACCGCGCGCGAGGAGAAGGAATGGGTCGTCAGGCTGCTGAACGCGGGTGCGGACGACTACGTGACCAAGCCTTTTGATTTGGGAGAATTGATCGCGCGGGCCAAGGCTCTCATCCGTCGTGGCAAAGGTCAGGCGGCACCGGTGTTGCGCCTGGGCGATCTGGAGTTGAACACGCAGGACCGTGCCGTGCGCCGTGCTGGCCGCATGGTCGCGCTCACCGCCATGGAGTATCGCGTGTTGGAATATCTTCTGCATCGGCCGTGCGCTGTGGTGTCGAAGATGGAGCTGCTGGAGCATCTCTACGACTACAACTGGGAGAAGTTCAGTAACGTGATCGAGGTTTACATCTCCGGGTTGCGACGCAAGCTGGAGAATGGCTCGAAGCGGCCGCTGATCCATACTCTGCGAGGGCAGGGATACATCCTGCGCGACTGATGGCGGCGTACTCGATCAGGACCCGGGTGATCGCGGCGGTAGTGGCTTCCCAGTTGCTGCTGGCGGCGGCGCTGGTAGTGGTCGGTGTCTCCTACACCAAGCGCCGCCTCGAAAGCGCACTGGATGCCACCCTGCACGGGCGAGCGATGACCGCCGCCGCGCTGGTGCGCTACGACGAGGACAACACCTCCCATCTGATCTTCGACCGCAGCCTGCTTGCGCCTCCCCTGGACGGCCGACATCCCGACCTCTACCGCGTGGTAGTGAATGGGGATGGCTTGCTGGCGCAATCCGCGGGATGGCCAGCCGGTATGCAGCCTCCGAACGGGCAGCCGCATTGGGATTTCACGCTGGCGGGCGTGCCGTATCGCGCGATCGGCCTGCAGAACGTGCCCATCCTCGACCGCGAAGGTCCGTCCCTCGAGCCGGCGCCCACCCTGTCCATCATCTATGCGGTGCCAGCCGGGCAGGTACGCGCCGAGGTGGCGGGCGCGGCCGTTTATCTGGCGTTGGCCGGCTTGGCCACGCTGTGCGTGACCGTGCTCCTTGCGCTGTGGGGCGTGCGCCGCGGTTTGTTGCCGCTGGAGCGCCTGGCGGGCCACGCTGCGGGCGTCTCCACTCGCAGTTGGGAGCTCCCGGAAAATGCCTCGGCGCAGCCTCAGGAGCTGGTTCCGCTTGTGCAGGCGATGAAGACGATGCTCGGCGGACTCCGGCAGGCTTTCACCCAGCAGCGCGAATTTCTCGGCAACGCCGCCCACGAGCTGAAAACGCCGGTGGCCACGCTCAAATCCACCCTGCAATCTGTCCTGCAGAAACCGCGCAGCGCCGAGGACTACCGCGCCGGCATGGAACAGGCGTTGGAGGATTTGGCGCGTCTGGAGAAGCTGCTGCAATGGATGTTGCGTCTGGCGCGCGCCGAACAGTGGGCAGCGGGTGCGTTGCGGCGAGACCTGGAACCGGTCAATGTTACCGATACCTGCCAGGAGGCGATCGCGCGTTTGCGCGGGCTGGCTCAGTCGCGCGCTGTTATCGTGAATTTCTCGGGAAACGGGCCGGCGCGGCTGCACGCCGATCCCGAAGACCTGCAACTCATCTGGACCAACTTGCTGGAGAATGCAGTGCGCCACACCCCCGAACATAGGCAAGTGACGGTGTGCGTCGAGCGGGTGGACGGACGCGCACGAGTAACTGTTGCTGACCAGGGCGCAGGCATCCCGGAAGCGGATCTGGAGCACATCTTCGAGCGCTTTTATCGGGGCGATGTTTCCCGCGCACGCGACACCGGCGGTTTTGGTCTCGGCCTTGCCATCGCCAAAGCGCTTACGGAAGCCTACGGTGGTAGCATTCACGCGTCGAGCAACACCGGCAAAGGCACGTGCATGGTGGTCGAGTTGCCGCTCTCGTGAGCCGAGTTCCTCCCCGGCTAGCCTATTGACGTCCGCAACGCGGCTCAACATTCAGGTTCGCTTAAGGTTCAGGACCGCATAATCACGGGGCGTGCGAGGCCGATCCATGCCGAAGCTGAAGTGGGCATGCCTGCTGCTGGTGAGCTGGTCGCTGCACGCCATCGCTCAGACTACGCCTGTGCCCACCATCACTCTGGAAGAAGCGCTCCAGCGCGCACGCGCCAACAGCGCGCAATTTCAGGCTGCCGTGACCGAGAGCAAGATCGCGCATGAAGACCGCGTGCAGGCGCGAGCCGCGCTGTTGCCCAGCCTGAATTACAACAACCAATACCTCTACACCGAGGGAAACAGCACACCCTCGGGGCGATTCATCGCCAACAACGGCGTGCACGAATACATCAGCCAAGGCAACCCTCACGACACATTCAACCTCGGCCTGGGACAAATTGCCGAATTACGCCGCAGTGCGGCCGCTGAAGCCCTGGCGCGGGCCAAGGCGGAGATTGCCGCCCGCGGTCTGGTCGCGACCGTGGTGCAGGATTATTACGCGCTGGTGGTGGCCCAGCGAAGGTATGCCAACGCGCAGACTGCGGCCCAGGAAGCCGACAATTTTCTGGATCTCAGTCGCAAGCTCGAGCACGGCGGAGAGGTCGCGCACTCAGACGTGGTCAAGGCGCAGTTGCAGTTAAATGACCGGCATCGCGACCTTCGCGAGGCCCAACTGGGTGCGGAAAAGGCCAGGCTGGCGCTGGCGGTGCTGCTCTTCCCCAACTTCAACCAGGATTTCAACGTGGTCGACGACCTGAACACTACACCCGCGCTCCCAACCTTCGCCGATACGGAATCGCGAGCGCAAAGCACGAACCCGGCACTGGCGGCGGCGATGGCGGCGGCCCGGGCCGCAGAACAGGAGGTCACGGTGGCGCGCAGCGCGCACTTTCCCACTCTTATACTCGACTACTGGTATGGCATCGACGCCAACCATTTTGCGACGCGCACTGACGGATTCCGCAACTTGGGTTACTCCGCAGCGGCCACGCTCAACATCCCGGTGTGGAATTGGGGTGCAACTCAAAGTAAGGTGAGGCAGGCGGAGTTTCGCCGGCAGCAGGCGCGGGTTGAGCTTTCGGCAGCACAGCGCGGGCTGATCGCCGAGCTGCACTCGTTCTATGCGGAAGCCGAGAGCGCGCACGGCGAGTTGGAGATCCTGCGGGCCTCCGTGGATCTTGCGGCCGACAGCCTGCGGCTGACCAACCTGCGTTACCAGGGCGGCGAAGCCACGGCGCTCGAAGTGGCTGACGCGCAGAACACGTTGGTGCAGGCCCGCAATGCTTACGCGGACGGCGAGGGGCGCTACCGGCTTGCGCTCGCCAACCTGCAGACGCTTACGGGGACGCTCTAGCTCGATGCCGACGACACGCACCAGACTGGCAGCGGCAGTGGCGGTCCTCGGACTGGCGGCAATCTGCGGCTGCTCGAAGCAGCTGGGAGAAAAAGAGCCGGTGGTGACCGTCCAGACGGCGGCGGCACGGCAAGCCACGATCCAGCAGGTGGTCACCGCCGAAGCGATCCTGTTTCCCCTTAGCCAATCAGCTATCACGCCCAAGGTCAGCGCCCCGGTACGCCGGTTCTACGTGAATCGGGGCAGCAAGGTGCATCGCGGACAATTGCTGGCCGTATTGGAGAACCGCGATCTGGCTGCAGCCGAAATGGAGAACAAAGGAACCTACGAACAGGCGCAGGCGGCGTATGAGACCACAACCGCCACCAGCCTCCCCGAGGAAATGCAGAAAGCCGAACTGGACGTGCAGACGACGAAGGAGACGCTCGAGGCCGCACAACAACTCTATGACAGCCGCCAGAACCTGTTTCAGCAGGGCGCGCTGCCGCGCAAGTCCCTGGACGAGGCCGCGGTGGCGCTGGTACAGGCCCGCAGCCAGTACCAGGTGGCGCAGAAACGCCTGGCAGGATTGCAGGCGGTCGGTCACAAGGAAGCGCTGAAGGCCGCCTCCGGCCAGCTGACTTCGGCGAAAGGAAAGTATCTGGGCGCGGCGGCGCAAGTGGGCTACAGCGAGATTCGCAGCCCGATCGACGGTGTCGTAACGGACCGCCCCAATTATCCCGGCGAAATGCCGGCTTCGGGCACACCCCTGCTGACCATCATGGATACCTCGCAGGTGATCGCGCGCGCTCACATCCCGCAAGAGGAAGCCGCGGCACTCGCGCGCGGTGATCCGGCCACCATCAGTTCGCCCGAAAATGGAGAAGTTGCCGCCAAGGTGACCCTGGTCAGCCCGGCTCTAGATCCCAACAGCACGACCGTAGAAGTGTGGGTGCAGGGCGCAAATCCCGAAGGCAAGTTGCGCCCCGGCAGTGCTGTGAATGTGTCGATAGTGGCGCGGACGGTGCCGAATGCGGTCGTCATCCCGGTTGTGGCCCTGCTCAAAACCACCGAGGGCGAGGCTACGGTGATGGTGGCAGGCGCCGACGGCCGCGCGCACCAGCGAGCGGTCGAGACCGGCATCCGCCACCAGGATGAAGTGCAGATCACGAAGGGACTGAAGGCCGGCGACACGGTGATCACCGCCGGTGGCTACGGCCTTCCCGACAATACCAAGATCCGCGCTGCGCCAGCCACGCCCGTCAACCAACCTTCCAAGCCCTCCCCGGGCAAGGAGTAGGCGGCGCGATGCGACTTCGACCCATCCTCGACCGCCTCAAGCTCGCACCCGGCGCCGGCTCGTCGCCCTACTGGTTTTCGCGGCTCTCGAAACCAATCCTCTTCTTTATTACGACGCTCGCCCTGGTGGGCACCTACCTGGCATTCACCATTCCCATTGCCGTCTTTCCAGAGACGAATTTTCCGCGCGTCCTGATCGGGGTGGACAACGGGGTGATGCCCATCGACCAGATGATGGTGACCATCACGCGTCCGCTGGAAGAAGCCGTAAACAGCGTTCCCGGGCTGCAGGAAGTGCGCTCCATCACCAGCCGCGGCCAAGCCGAGATCGACCTGTTCTTCAGTTGGAAGGTGGACATGGTCACCACACTGCAACTGGTCGATGCGGCCGTGGCGCGCGTGCAGTCGTCGCTCCCGCCCACGGCGAAGATCAAGAGCAACCGGCTGACCTTCGCCAGCTTTCCCATCATCGGCTACAGTCTGACCTCTTCCAAGGTGCCGCAGACCCAACTCTGGGAGCTGGCGACCTATGAAATCAAGCCGCGGCTGAACCGGCTCGACGGAGTTGCGACCGTGCTGGTGCAGGGCGGGCAGGAGCCAGAGTTCCACATTGTGCCCGATCCCGCCAAGCTGCTGGCGGCCAGCGTCACGGTGAACGACGTCTTGGACGCGGTTCGCCGCACCAACCTCATCGACTCGCCCGGCTTGCTTCCGCAAAGCCATCAGTTGTTCCTCGGGCTGGTGAGCGGGCAGGTGCGCGACCCGGCACAGATCGCGAACATCGTCATCAAGAACACGGCGGCGGGAATCCCCGTGCGCATAGGCGATATTGCGACAGTCGAACCCAGCGTGAAGCCGGTTTACACCCTGGTGACCGCCAATGGCCGGCCGGCGGTGCTGCTCAGCATCAATCGCCAGCCGGACAGCAACACCATCCATGTCGCCGACGAAGTTCATGCCGAAGTCGAACAGATTCGCAAGTCCCTGCCGCTCGGGGTAGAAATGCGGCCCTTCTACGATCAATCGGAGATCGTCAGGGCTTCCATCAAGAGCGTGCGCGACGCCATTCTGATTGGCCTGCTGCTCGCTGGTGCCATCGTGGTGCTATTCCTGCGCGACTGGGGAACCTCGATCGTCGCTGGCCTGGTGATTCCCGTAACGGTGCTCGTCACCTTCGTCGCCTTGAAGCTGATCGGCGAGAGCTTCAACCTGATGACCCTGGGCGGGCTGGCTGCGGCGGTCGGCCTGGTGATCGACGATGCCATCGTGGTTGTGGAGAACATCGTCCTGCACCGCGATGCCGGCCAGGGACGCTTCGAAGCCATCCACAGTGCACTCCAGGAGATCACGGTCCCGCTCGTCGGCTCTACCATCACTCCCATTGTGGTCTTTTTGCCCCTGATCTCTATCACCGGCGTGACAGCGACGTTCTTCCGGGCGTTGGCCATCACAATGGGCGTTT
The DNA here is from genome assembly GCA_035542595.1 of Terriglobales bacterium. Taxonomy (GTDB): domain Bacteria; phylum Acidobacteriota; class Terriglobia; order Terriglobales; family Acidobacteriaceae; genus JAHFUA01. The sequence goes on along the minus strand of DATKLD010000227.1, from coordinate 23,551 downwards.
CGCTACTGACATCGCTTGTCCTGGCCCTTACCTGGACGCCCGGCCTCAGCCAGTACTTCATCCGTCCACGCGCAGATGAGGACGTACCCGCGGCCGGGCTCGCGATGAGCCAGGAGCGTCTGCTGCAAGCAGAAGAAGTTGTGCTTTCCGGCCGCTTTGGACGCGTCGTGCGCTTCTACGAGCGCACGCTGCGCTTCGCGCTTGGGCGGCCCAGGTGGATGGCAGCGTTTGCTGCTCTGCTGATCGTGGCCTCGTGGGCCTGCTATCACACGCTGGGCACTGACCTGCTTCCTGCCATGGACGAAGGCGGCTTTGTTCTGGATTACATCATGCCTGCCGGCAGCTCGCTCCAGGAGACGAATCGCGTCCTTCTCCACATCGAGCAGATCCTGCACGGCATTCCGGAGGTCGGGAGCATGTCGCGCCGCACCGGCCTGCAGCTGGGGCTGGCGACAGTGACGGAAGCCAATACCGGCGACATCGCGGTCAAGCTGAAGGCCAGGCGCAGCCGCGGTATCGAGGAGATCATCGCGGAGGCACGCTCCAAGATCGCCGAGCAGGAACCCGTCATCAACGTGGAGTTCATCCAGGTGCTGCAGGACATGATCGGCGACCTGACCAGCGCGCCGGAGCCGGTGCAGATCAAACTGTTTTCGCCGGATGCGGAGCTGCTGCGAATGTGGGCACCGCGCGTGGCCGACAGCGTCCGCAGCATAAGCGGCGTAGTCGACGTGCTGGACGGCATCGAAAATACCATCAGCGGCCCAGCCACCACCTTTCAGGTGAATCCAATGATCGCCGTGCGCGCCGGCTTCACCCCGGAAGAAGTCGCCCTCGACGCGGGCGCGATTCTCGAAGGCGAGCCCGCGCCCACGCCGGTAATCACTCGCGATCGCGCCTACACCATCCGGGTGCGTTATCCGGCGGCCAACCGGGCATCGCTCGCGGCCATGAGCAACACCTTGCTCAATAGCGCAAGCGGCAAGACCGCCACCCTGGGCACTTTGGCCACGGTCTCGGAGCTGCCCGGTCAGACTGAGATCCGGCGCGAGAACCTGCAGCGCGACGTGGCCGTGACTGCCCGCCTGGAGGGCCGCGATCTCGGCAGCGCCATCGCCGCCGTGCAGCAGGCGGTTGCCAACCTGCACCTGCCGCCCGGAATCCGGGTGGTCTATGGCGGCACCTATCAAGAGCAGCAGAGGTCGTTCCGTGACCTGGTGTTCGTCCTGGTGCTGGCGGTGGTTTTTGTGTTTATCGTGTTGCTGTTCGAGTTCCGCGCCTTCGCCGCGCCCATCGCCATTCTTTCCTCGGCGCTGCTTTCCACTTCGGGAGTGTTCCTTGGCTTGCTGATCACGCGCACGACCTTCAACATTGCCTCTTTCATGGGCCTGATCATGGTGGTGGGAATCGTGGCCAAGAACGGGATCCTGCTGCTAGACGCCGATCAGAAGTTTCGCAGGCTGGGCTTTGCTCCCGAAGAAGCCATGATGCAGGCAGGCAGGCGCCGTCTGCGCCCGATTGTCATGACCGCGCTGGCCGCAGTGGCCGGCATGGCGCCGCTCGCCCTTGCGTTGGGGGCTGGATCGCAGATGCTGCAGCCGCTGGCCATCGCCGTCATCGGCGGCATCCTGATCTCTATGGTGCTGTCCCTGATCATTACTCCCGCCATGCACTTCTATATCACGCGCATACGCTAACAGTTGGGCAGGCTGCGGCAGGATAAGCCTGGATAAACAGTCCCAGATGATTGGTGCGGGTTGAAAGTTCGAAGCTGGAGACTAATGCGCAAGGAGGGGTTTTGTTACAGGCTCTTAGTAATTTGAGTCGCGACGCCTCTGGCAGCAACACTACTTTGCAAATTACGAATTACAAATCGTCATTCTCGGTACGGGCGGGTTCCCGCCAGGGTATCTGCTAGAATCGTCGTGGCGACGGCGTGGGGCTATAGCTCAGCTGGGAGAGCGCATCGTTCGCAACGATGAGGTCGTCGGTTCGATCCCGACTAGCTCCACCAATTTTCCAACCGGTGCTGAATCCTAGCCGGTCCTTCCGACGCTATACCGCGCCTTCGTTGCCTCACTGCTCGGTTTATGCGGCTTTGGGCATCGCTTTTCGCACGCAAGCCCTCGCTTCGTGCAACACCTTGTCGTAGTCATCGACGGCGAGTCGTCGTACGCTGATGCGCGCACCTCGTGCCCCCGCGTCGCGCGCGATTTTCTTAAACTCAAGCTGAAGTTCTCCGGCTTGCTTTCGTGTCAGCAGAGTGAGCGGCAGGGCCGCATTGGTGCCCCCTGCCGTGTTGATGGTCACAGAGTAAGGAAACAGAGGCTGCGCTGTTCTTGCTGTCATACCAAACCTCCTATAGGAGTTGTCGACAGTCTGCTCCAGAGGAAACGGTGCGCCCGGCAACCCAGCGGCTGATATGGAGCGCGATTGCCAGGGCCAGTCCCCCCTGGCAGCAAGAGCGCGGGAAAACGCCCTTCGCTGCACGCTCCCGCGATGAATCCGGTCATCGCGAACAACAGAACCGTCTTGGAGACACGGTCTCGCATGAGGCAGCACAGGATCTGCGCCATGACGGCGGACACCTCCCGTCAGTGGCTGCGAGAAAAGTGCTCGTGCACAATCCGCCACCGATCACCGCGCCTTACCAAGACGTGGCTGCCGCGCCCCTGGACCTTGTGCCCTGGCGAAAGTTGAACCACCCAATAAAAGCTGACCACGGCGGTCTCGTCCCAAACCTGCACGCGAGGTTCTGCGATGCGATACCGGACGCGTGGCGACTGGTCCAGGTAATGCTGAAAAGTTTTCTTCAGGGCAGCCCGGCCCGCAATCCGCTTGTAGCGGGTCGAGGAGAAGCCGACGAAGCCGGTCTCGAATTGCTGAACAAGTGCCTTCAAATCGCGGCGATTGAAGTCTGCCACCTGCTGACGCTCCATGCGAAGGATTTCACGCTCCACGGAAGTCATGTTGGTCGTCTCCGTCTTGATGTCACACACCTGCTCCAACGCCATCGTACTACCGGCAGGGATCGATGTGACCAGGATCGTGGCGGCAAGTCATCTGACGTGCGTTTGGCCTTCCAGCGGCAGGCACTTGGATCTGTGATTGCGATCACGATCCCTGGTTCGCCGTCGCATTTTCGGCGCTGACCGACGTCGCAATCCGCTTGGGTTTCCATGATGGGCGTCACCTGGGGGTTTGAGACAACACGGCAGAGGCGGGAGGGACCGGTGCTCCGCATTGTGGCCGCCACGACGGCCGCGGGCCCCGATTGGGAAGCATCACACCAGCCCGTGAGAGGTGTCACGGACAACAATCTCAGGCGATGCTCTAGTTAAGTCGCGGACTCCGGAGACAGATAGCCGTGATCGTCGGCCTGGGGATTGACCTCCTCGAAAACAGCCGCGTGGAGCGGGAACTCGCACGAGGCGACTGGTTGTTGGACGACGGGATTTTTACCCGGGAAGAAATCCGGCACTGCGGCAGCGGCAGGAAGCCGCCCCTGCGCTATGCCTCCTGCTTTGCGGCCAAGGAGGCGACTCTCAAAGCTATGAACGCCAGGATCAGCGACCTCACGGTGTTTCGAGAGGTCGAAGTACAGGCTGGATCCGACAGGGAATACCGGGTGGTACTGCACGGCAGCGCTAAAGCGCAATCCGAGCGCCTGGGTGCGAGACAGGTCAGGCTCTCCGTCGCCCGCAGCGCGCAACACACCGCTGCCATGGTGGTTCTGGAAGACTGAACGCGAAGGGTGCAAGCGGAGGCAAGTCTATGAGCAATCCTCCCGCGTACCAGGAACTCATCGCTAACTTCGACTGGGCTATCGCTGAGCGCGAGTTGGGCTACGCGACGGGCGGCCCGATCAACATCGGGGCGATGTGCAGCGACCGCCTCTGCAGTCAGGGGCTGGCGGACAAGCCGGCGCTGCTCTGGGAGGATTACCAGGGCAACGAAAAGCGGTTTACCTACGACGACATTCGGGTTCTCTCCAACACCATTGCCCATTTTCTTTGCGGGTTGGGGATCCACCCCGGCGAACGGGTTTGTCTGTTCCTGGATCGGGTGCCCGAGCTGTACATCGGGTTTCTCGGCATTCTGAAAATGGGAGCCGTAGCACAGCCGTTGTTTTCGGCGTTTGGAGAGGAATCTCTTTCAGTGCGGCTCTGTGATGCGGGAACTTCGGCGATCATCACGCAGAAGAAGCATCTCTACAAGGTCCGCAAGATTCGCAACAAGCTCCCAAGCCTGCGACACATCATCGTTGTCGACGCAGACGGCTCTCCGGCGCAGCAGGGCGAAGTATCTTTTCAGATGGACCAGGTGCCGCGCATCCAGCAGTTTCCCGTCTATCCGACGACGGCCGAGTCTCCCTCGGTCCTGCACTACACGTCAGGCACTACGGGCCAGCCCAAGGGAGCGCAACACGTTCACTATTCGATCATCGCGCAATATCTGACGGCCAAATGGGCTCTTGACCTGCGCCCCGACGACATCTATTGGTGCAATGCCGATCCGGGCTGGGTTACGGGCACCTCCTACGGCATTATCGGTCCGTGGTCGAACGGGATTACACAGGTAGTTCTGGATTCAGGTTTCATTGCCGAGCGCTGGTATGAGTTCATTGAGAAGTACCGGGTGACGGTCTGGTACTCGGCGCCGACTGCCATCCGTCTGCTCATGAAGGAAGGGGTGGAGGTTGTTCGGAAGCATGATCTGTCCGGCTTGCGCCATCTCGCCAGCGTGGGCGAGCCGCTGAACCCAGAGGCGGTGATCTGGTCGCAAGAGGTGTTCAACAAGCCATTCCACGACACTTTCTGGCAAACGGAGACCGGCTGCATCGTTATCGCGAACCTTCCCGGCATGACGATCAAGCCGGGCTCCATGGGGAAGCCATTCCCGGGGATCACCGCGACGGTGCTGGACCCGAAGACTTGCGAACCGATCAATCAGCCGGGTGTCGCAGGCCTGGTTGCTCTGCGCCCAGGCTGGCCGTCGCAAGTCCGGACCTACTGGAACAACGAAGCCGGGTTCAAGGCGAAGTTCAAGAATGGCTGGTACCTGTGCGGCGATCGCGCTTCTATCGATGCGGACGGCTACTTCTGGTTCATGGGGCGGGACGACGACGTCATCAATACTGGCGGGCATCTCGTCGGTCCCTTCGAGATCGAATCCGCCCTGTTGGGGCACCCAGCCGTGGCCGAATCTGCCGCCGTTGCCAAGCCCGACCCGGTCAACATGGAGGTCGTGAAAGCATACGTAACCCTGAAGCCGGGCTTTAAGCCGTCGGACGATCTCGAGCTTGAAATCATGAACAACATCCGCAGACGGCTGTCGCCGCTCGCGATGCCCCAGGAGATCGAGTTTACGGACTTCCTCCCCAAGACCCGCAGCGGCAAGATCGTGCGTCGCATCCTGCGCTGCAAGGAGTTCAACGAGCCGGTGGGGGACCTCTCCACCATCATGGAGGAGTAGCGAGAGGCCGACGATGGATGAACTGACCAAGGTGGTTCGCGATTATGTGGTCCGGGAATACCTGGAAGAGGGAGACGACCGCGAGATCACGGAGACTACTCCGCTGATCTCGGGCGGAATCGTGGATTCGTTCTCGATGGTGTCCCTCCGGCGTTTCCTGGAAAAGAAATATTCGATTCACATTCCTGACGAGGCTGCCACTCCGCAAGCTTTCGACACCGTGCAGAGTATCGTGGCACTGGTTCGAAAGTTCCAGATGGCAGCCCCCACCAGCGCATAAAAGTGCCCGCGCTGCTGGGTGTTCGGCCTGGGCACCGCATTCGTCTGCATTTCAATGTGCGAGGAAGCCATGGCCTTTACCGATACAGTTCGCAACTGCTACCGAACCGATCTTGAGGGAATCAAGGCCGCCGGTTTGTTCAAAGAGGAGCGGCTGATCCACTCGCCTCAATGGTCTGAAATCGAAGTGGAATTCCCGGTTGGCGCCAGGACCAAGAAGTGCATCAACATTTGCGCCAACAATTACCTGGGACTGTCGAGCCACGCCGATGTAATCGCCGCGGCGCACGCCGGGTTGGACACGCGCGGCTACGGCATGTCGTCAGTGCGCTTCATTTGCGGCACCCAGGACATCCACCGGGAGCTTGAGAACCGCTTGACCGAATTCCTGGGAACCGAAGACACACTGCTCTTCCCGTCCTGCATGGACGCGAACACCGGGTTCTTCGAAGCCTGCCTCAATGATCAGGACGTGATGATCGCCGACCGGCTCGTGCACGCCTCCGTCGTGGACGGAATGCGGCTGTGCAAGGCAATGCAGGACACCTACAAGCATTCCGACATGGGTCACCTGGAGGAGAAGCTGCAGGAACACCAGGACAAGCGTTTCCGCATGATCATCACCGACGGTGTCTTTTCCATGGATGGCGACATGGCCAGGCTGGCGGAGATCGTTGCCCTAGCCGAAAACTACAACGCCATGGTGTTCGTCGATGACTCGCACGCCACGGGCTTCATCGGCCGTACAGGACGCGGGACGCACGAGCACTGTGGGGTCCTCGGCAAGATCGACGTCATTACTACCACGCTGGGGAAGGCGCTGGGCGGCGCTTCAGGCGGGTGCGTAAGCGGACGCCGGGAGCTGGTGGAGTTGTGTCGTCAGCGGGCGCGCCCATATCTGTTTTCCAACGCCGTGGCCCCGGTCATCGTGGCGGGTGCGCTCAAGGTGATGGATCTCATCACCGCCAGTACCGACCGCCGCGACAAGCTCGAATGGAACACCAAGTACTGGCGTGGGCTGTTGAAAGGCGCCGGCCTTGATGTGAAAGAAGGGGAAAGCCCCATCGTGCCGGTCATGCTTTACAACGCCAGACTGGCGCAGGACTTCGCCCGCGATTTGTTCGACGAGGGCATCTACGCGGTCGGATTCTTCTTCCCCGTGGTTCCCAAGGAGCAGGCTCGCATCCGAACGCAACTTTCCGCCGCTCACGAAAAGCATCACCTGGATGCAGCGATCGCGGCCTTCGAGAAGGTAGGCCGAAAGTACGGAATCCTGGGAATGGGCAGGAAGGAACTTCTGGCCAGGTATGCGGCATAACCGGCGGTGGCGCTGGCGCGCGCTGCTCTAGACACTGCCGCCGCAGAAGCGGAATGCAGAGACGGAGGTCCAACATGCTCTGCGCAGAACTGGAGGGCTTGGAAGCTCAGCTCAATGAGATTATTGTCGCTCTTGAGAATCCGAAATTGACAGAGCGACAAAGGACAGCTCTCGAGGAAGCCTATGCTCAGATGAGCCTCCTCATAAGCGACCATCAGAGGTCTGGGCACAAGGGCTCTCCTTGCTTTGAAGAATAAGGAACGTTGGCCCTGAGCATTTGGCCTCCCGATGCGAGTCCGACGAAGAGTGACTGACTGGTAGTGGATCGATGGCCTGTTCCGTGAAGGAATGCGCGCGTCCGACGTTCACCCGGTGCGCGGGTTGCGGGCGGGAAGTCTGCGGCCAGCACGCTGAGGATTGCGACGCCTGCGGTAAGACATTCTGTTCATCCTGTTATCGCCTGCACGCACGCGACGAAAAAGCTGCGTAGCGCTCCTAACTGCTCGCTTTTTCGCAGCTTACTAAGAGGAGCAGCGAGCTAAGACAGGCTGACAACCGGTTGCACCGAAAAATGGGCTTGCATCGGTTGTGGTGCAAGCGTATTCTTGCGCCTCGTATCACGGGCCCGAGCTTCGAGGAGCGCCACCCTTGGCCAAGGACAAGCTGGGACAACAGATCCACGATGCCATCGCGCGCCGCGATGCCCTCACCCTGCGGCGGATGGCTGCGGCAGCCGATAGGGAAGAAGGCCGTATGTGGCTGGCACTGCTGGCGCGCATGCTGGAGCTGGATGCCAGTCGCCGGCGGCGTCAACAGCCGAGGCTCCGTGGCCTGGTCGTGCTCCCACCCACGCGCCGCGCCAGCTTGAGGCGCGCCGGCTAGGCCTTCGTCAGCGGCAGCCCCTTCTCCCGCCATTCCCGAATGCCGCCATCCATGGAGAGGACATTGCTGTATCCCATCTTCTGGATGTTGTCAGCGGCCAGCGCGGAGCGGAAGCCCCCGCCGCAGTATAGGACGATGGGTGTTTTGGGATCGGGGACGCGCTGTTCGATATCGCGTTCAATAACCCCCTTGCCCATGTGCACTGCGCCCGGCAAGTGGTCTTTGGCGTACTCGCTCTCTTCGCGCACGTCGACCAGCACGAACTTCTCTCCCTGGTCGAGCTTGGTCTTGACTTCATCTACAGTGGTTTCGCGGACGCGCTTCTTGGCATCGTTGACCAGCTTCAGGAAACCTGGCGTGTGCTGCATGAGGATCCTCCACAGGTGGAGTGACAGTATCCCCCTTGGGACTGTCGCCTGCAAGCTTGCCGTGAAGACGCGGAAATACCCGGTCCGGGCGTGAAGCTCTGCGCGGTGATGCTAATCTAGCCGGCGGCGGGACGGAAGAGGAAGGGACCGCGTCTCCGCAGGTCGGAAAAATCATGGACGAGCGACAGCTTCTCCGCGAAGCTTTGGCTGAAGCGAAACTGGGGTTGCAGGAAGGTGGTTTGCCTATCGGGTCGGTGCTGGCCGATGCCGCGGGCCGCGTTGTGGCGCGCGGCCGTAACCTGCGCGTGCAGACTGGGGATCCCACGGCGCACGCCGAGGTGGTTTGTATCCGCAACGCGGGGCGTCGCCGCGATTGGGCGCAACTCACCCTGTTCAGTACGCTCAGTCCCTGCATCATGTGCACGGGGACTAGCCTGCTGTTCCGCATACCGCGCGTAGTGATTGGCGAGAATCGGAACTTCCTTGGTGCCGAAGCATTGTTCGCTCAGCAGGGCGTCAGCGTGACTGTGCTCGACGATCCCGAGTGCGTCGCCCTGATGCGGAACTTCATTGCCGGGCGTCCCGACCTCTGGAATGAAGACATCGGCAAGTAAGCCGCCGCGATTCTGCAGAAGGCAGCTCGGCGCAGACGTGTGCGGCTTATCGTGTGACCTGTGTCGAAGGCTAAACTCGTAACAGTCGCGATGGAATCTCTTTTCCTGAGAACCCGAAGACTTCTGCTAAGGTCTGCCACCCCTGAACTGGCGTCAGCCGATCTTCGCGACCGTTCCGAATTTTCGCGACTGCTGAATGCTCGCATTCCTGAGGACTGGCCGCCGCCATTGAACGACGACACCTCAAAGACGTTCACTCTCACTTACCTGGAGGAGAATCCCGATGCAGCCGGTTGGTCAACCTGGTACTTTCTGCTGCCCGGCGAAAACGAGGGCAGTTCTCAAGCCGTAGGCATTGGCGGATTCAAGGGAAAGCCCGCCCGGGGCATGGTTGAGGTCGGTTATTCCATCGTGCCCGCCTACCAGCGACTAGGCTTCGCGTCGGAAGCAGTGGCCACACTGGTTGACTGGGCATTTTCTCACCCCAAGGTACACGTGGTGACGGCTGAGACCTTGCCGGCGCTGCTTGCCTCGATCCGAGTTCTCGAAAAGAGTGGTTTTCATCTACTCGGCGAAGGCTCTGAACCAGCGGTGATCTGTTATGGTCGCAAAAGACTCTCTACTTGAACCCTGCTGAGGACGAAGAAGGAGAATGCGATGGGAAATTTCATCCGGGGCATGATTGTTGGGGCGATTGCGCTGGCGGCGGGAGTGTACGGCTACGCGCGGCTGGGGTTTGTCGACCTGCGCGCCGACCGGAACCCATCGGCTCTGGAAGAGCGCATCGCGGGCACTGTGATGGATGAGTCCACCGGGCGTCACTCCCTCCCGCAGAAGAATCCGCTTCCGCCCACAGTGGAGAACCTGCTGGCCGGAGCGCGGCTCTATCGCGACAAGTGCTCCGACTGCCACGGCCGCCCCGGGAATCCCACCAGCGACTACGGGATGTCCTTCTATCCGCGGGTGCCGCAGTTCATGAAGCAGGCGCCGGATATGCCCGACCACGAAAATTTCTACATAATCAAACACGGCGTGCGCTGGACCGCCATGCCCGCCTGGGGGAATGTCATGACGGACAGCGAAATCTGGCAGGTAGTCCTGCTCCTGCACCAGTTCGAGAAGGTGCCGCCCGAGGTGAGCGAAGAGCTGAAAAAGCCAGTCTCTGCAAAGTAGGGGAGCAAGCCCCCTGGGTGTTTCTCTGAACAAAAGGCCCGCAGTGCACCGGCCCTCCGTGCGCCGGCTGGAAGCCAAGGAGGACATCAACAAGTAGTGGTGGCGCGGTCAGCATACCCGGCCGCCCTTTTCCTGTCGAACCGCTGGATGTGAAATAATACGTAGAGTCGTCCAGCGCGCCGCTTAGGGCAACTCTCGGCACCTCGTCCCAGACTTGGCCCTGAGTCCATCCGCCGTTTCGCCGCGCCACCCGTCACGGAGGCACCTATATGCGGGTCTTCAAGCTGTTCATTCCCGTGCTGCTGGCCGTGATCGCTGTGTCTCTGCTGTTCTCAGGCTACCAGGTTCGGCGCGACCGCAGGATCCAGGAGCGCGACCTTTCCCGGCGGGCGACGATGGTGGCCAAGAGCCTGAATGAGAGTGTGACGCCGCTTCTGGAATCCCATCACGAGTTGCAGCGGCTGGTCGACCGGCTGGTGGATCGTGAGGGCCTGGAGGGCCTCTGCGTCTACGATCGCCGTGGGCGCATCCTCGCCCTGAGTTCCGGCTATGGCCAGCGACTGCAATCGCCGCCGGCGGCAGTGCAGCGTGCGCTTGAGAACGACACAGGAACTGGCGAATTCGTCACCCTGCAGGACGGCCGCAGCTACATTTACGCCGAGCCCCTGATGCGCGATCAGGAGCTGGCGGGCGTGCTGGCCACGGTACAGGATGCCGCCTACATCGGGCGCCAAGGCACGCACCTGTGGACTTACCTGCTGGCGAGCATCGTCGTGCAGGTGATCGTGATCCTGCTCGTCAGCTTCCTGATAGTGCGACGGGGAGTCCAGGCGCCGCTCGCCCGCATTGCCCAGCGCATGCGTGCAGTGCGCATGGGCGCCGCGACCTTGCCGGCCGCCACCGAGGACGAGCTGTTTCGCCCGATCACCCGCGAGGTGGCAACCTTCGCCGCGAGCCTGGCGGCGGCGCGCGCCTCGGCGGAGAAAGAAGCGCAACTGCGGGCTGCGGGCGATTCCTCGTGGACCGCCGAGCGCCTGAGCGTCGCCCTGCGCAACAAGCTGGGCGACAACCGGCTTTTTGTCATCGCCAACCGCGAACCCTACATGCACGTGCGGCACGGCAAGACCATTGAGGCCGTGGTACCGGCCAGTGGCCTGGTGACGGCGCTGGAGCCGATCCTGTGCGCGTGCGACGGCACCTGGATCGCCCACGGCAGCGGCGATGCCGACCGGGATACCGTCGACGCGTGCGATTGTGTCCGCGTCCCGCCCGAGCAGCGACGCTACACCCTGCGGCGCGTCTGGTTGAGCAAAGAAGAAGAAGAAGGATATTACTTCGGCTTTGCCAACGAAGGCCTGTGGCCGCTGTGCCACATCGCGCACACTCGCCCGGTCTTCCGCGCCAGCGACTGGGAATGGTACCGGCGGGTGAACGAAAAATTTGCCGACGCGGCGCTACACGAGATGTCCAGCGCCGAGCAGCCGGTAGTCATCGTGCAGGACTATCACTTCGCGCTGCTGCCCAGGCTCATCAAGCAGCAGCGCCCGGACGCACGGGTGGCCATCTTCTGGCATATCCCCTGGCCGAACCCGGAGGCCTTCCGCATTTGTCCCTGGCAGCGCGAGCTGCTCGACGGCCTGCTGGGCGCGGACCTGGTGGGCTTCCATATCCAGGCGCACTGTAACAATTTTCTGGATACCGTGGACGTGGCGCTGGAGTCCCGCATCGACCGCGAACACTTCGCGGTGAACCGCCACGAGCACCTGACCATGGTGCGTCCGTTCCCGATCAGCGTGGTGTGGGACGAGAAGGGTCGGGGCGAAAAGGCGAAGCCGGTGTACAAGCAGCAGTCGGCGCTGCTGGGCGACCTGGACGTGGAGGCGCTTTTCCTGGGGCTGGGCGTGGACCGCGTGGACTACACCAAGGGCATTCTGGAGCGCTTTCTCGCCATCGAGCGTTTTCTGGAAAAATATCCCGCCTACCAGAGCAAGCTGACCTTCGTGCAGATCGGCGCTCCCAGCCGCATCCACATCAAGCGCTACCATGACCTGCAGGCCGAGGTGGAAGCGGAGGCTGATCGCATCAACTGGCGCTTCCAGTCCGGGAAGTGGAAACCCATCGTGCTGCTGAAGCGTCACCACAGCCACAAGGAGATCGAGCCTTTCTATCGCGCCGCCGACTTCTGCATGGTGACCTCGCTGCACGACGGCATGAACCTGGTGGCCAAGGAATTCGTCGCCGCCCGCGACGATGAGCAAGGCGTGCTCGTGCTCAGCGCCTTCACCGGCGCCGCGCGCGAGTTGCACGATGCCCTGATCGTGAATCCATATGACATCGAGCAGATTGCCGACACGATCTTCCGCGCCCTCGAGATGGAACCCAGCGAGAAGAAAGCGCGCATGCAGCACATGCGGCGCGCGGTTAGGGAAAACAATGTCTATCGCTGGGCCGGCAGCTTGATCGGTGAACTCTGCGAAATGCGCATCGAGCCGAGAGAAAGTCCCGGCGAAGAAAGCCGGGCGCTGGCGGCGCGATGAGCATGCAATGGGCGGCGCTGGCCTGTGATTATGATGGCACGCTGGCCGACCACGGCCACGTTCGCCCGGCCACGCTGGTGGCGCTGCGCCGCGTGCGTCGCTCCCGCCGCAAACTATTGCTGGTCACCGGGCGCGAGCTCGACGAATTCCTCGGCGTCTTTTCCCGGCTCGATCTGTTCGACCGCGTGGTCGCCGAGAATGGCGCCGTCCTCTATGAGCCTGCGACACACAAGCGCCGCCTGCTGGCCAGCAGGGCGCCGCGCGAGCTGGTCGCCGCACTGCGAACGCGCAGGATCGAGCCTCTCTCCATAGGAAATAGCATCGTCGCAACCTCACGCGCGCAACGGCACGTCGTGTCCGAGGTGATCGACGATTTGGGACTGCCGCTCCAGGTCATCCTCAACAAACGCTCGCTGATGGTGCTGCCTCCGGGCGTGAACAAAGCCACCGGGTTGAGGGCGGCGCTGCATGAGGTCGGGGTTAGACCTGAAAACACCGTGGGCATCGGCGACGCCGAGAACGACGAAGACTTCCTCGCTCTCTGCGGCTACTCCGCCGCCGTCGCCAACGCGCTCCCTGCTCTTAAGCGCAAGGTTAGTCTGGTCACCACGGGCAGCCACGGCGAGGGCGTGGTCGAACTGGTAAATCACCTGCTGAATGGGGGTTTCGTTCGCCGCAGGTCACTTGGATCCAGGTGAACCATGTCAGCCCCAAGAACGTTTCCAATAGTCGCCAATGGCCACGACGGCATCCAAGAAGATGGCCTGGATTCCTTCCAATTCTTGGAATTAGGCCTCTTTGTTGCTAAGGTCGCTTTCGGGGGAGAATCTCCATGGCCACGGCGGAGATGAGTGTGGTGGCGCGCCGCCAGGCGCGGGCTCCGTTTCATTTCAACTCGGCGGCTCATCTGATCCGTATTGGCCGGGAAAAGGCCAGCAATCTTTCCGAACTGCTGAGTGCGCTGAAGGCCTGCCCGGACGAATCCATCTTCCAGCACACCTTCCAGACTCTGCGCGAGCACCACTTCATCCGCGAGGGTTTTTCCAACGACTTCGCCCATTGGGCATTCGCCGCCTGCAATGAGGTCGGACTGGCGGAGCGGCTGGCGGGCATCGACATACGCGAGTTCATGTCCATCGCTGCCTTGCGCCAGCGCCTGGTGGACATCGTGGAAAGCTACCTGCAGCAGAATCCACGCGGCCGTGACCGGGCTGCCTTCGAACCTTTCTACTTCTCCGCCTCGGAGGTGATCGTCATTCCCACGCCTTTCGTAGCGCGCGACTTGGCGGAGTTTGCCGAGGGCATCCGCCACGTCAGCCTGACCAGCATCCACTTCCACTTCATCGACGCACGCCTGCGCCTGAGGCTGAACTCGAACGACTTCTCCCTGTGGCTGGAGCACGAGCTGGACCTCGGGCGGCTGGCTGAGCGCATCAACCGCATCGACATCTATACCTCCACGCTGGACGATGTGCGCCGGGCGATCCTGCGGTTCGTGCAGACCGCGCTGGTGAGGTGAGGACGCGAACGCGATGAGCGACGGGAAAAGCAGCCAGGACGCTACCGTTACGGGCAGTCTCCCATCCGAACTCGGCACCGCGGCGGCGCCGGGCACGCCATTAGTCGAGCGCCGGCAGCGTCCCCGGCCAAAGATCTCCACCACGCCGCCAGCGCCGCCCCCGCCGCCACGGCTCGACGACTACGCGCCCATCATCGGCCAGCCGGAACTCGACGACCTGCGCTTTCTGGCACGACAGCTTCGCGGCAAGACCGTGAAAATGGTGAACTCCACCGCGATGGGTGGTGGCGTGGCCGAGATCCTGAACCGCCTCGTCCCGCTGATGAACGAGCTGGAAATCGCGACCAAGTGGGAGGTCATCACCGGTGGCGACGACTTCTTTGAAGTCACCAAGCGATTTCACAACGCGCTGCACGGCGGTGAGTACGCTGTTACCCAAGCGGTGAAGGATATCTTCCTGATGTACACCGAGCAGAACCGCCAGCGCATGGAGTTCGGTGAGGACGTGCTTGTCATGCACGACCCGCAGCCGGCGGCGCTGATCCGCTCCAGGCAGAGTGGCCGCGGGCGCTGGGTGTGGCGCTGCCACATCGATCTCGCCAACCCGAATCCTGAGGTATGGGGTTTCCTGCGCCCGTTCGTCGACCAGTACGATGCCGCAGTGTTCTCCTCACCGGCCTTCAGCCGGCAACTCGCCATCCCGCAGTATATCTTTTACCCCTGCATCGACCCGCTATCGGAAAAGAACAAGGATCTGGAAGAAAGCGCCGTGCAAAAGGTATGCGATGACTTTGGCATCGACCGCAGCCGGCCAATCGTCACCCAGATCTCACGCTTTGACCGGCTGAAGGACCCGGTGGGCGTGATCCGGGCATACAAGCTAGCCAAGAAGTATGTGGACTGCCAGCTCGTGCTGGCCGGCGGCGGCGCCACTGACGATCCCGAGGGCGCAGCCGTGCTGCAGGAGGCGATGGAGGAAGCCGACGACGACCCCGATGTCATCATCCTCAACCTGCCGCCTTGGTCTGCCATAGAGATCAATGCGCTGCAACGGGCTTCCACGCTCATCGTGCAGAAATCCCTGAAGGAAGGATTCGGTCTCACCGTAACCGAAGGCCTATGGAAGGGAAAGCCAGTGATCGCCGGCGCGGTGGGCGGCATTCCGACGCAGGTGATCCACAAACTGACCGGCGTTCTGGTGCACTCGGTCGAGGGCTGCGCTTACCAGATCCGCTATCTGCTTACCCATCGCGATTACGCCGCCCAGCTCGGCAGGCACGGGCGCGAACACGTAAAGGAAAATTTCCTGATGACCGCCGCCGTCAAGCGCTGGATGCTGTTGTTGCAGATCCTGCTGGGAACGACGAAGCCGCACCCGCCGGAGGAGGGATAGGAAGTCCTTGGCCGGCGGCACTTCGCGTTTGAGCATTGGGTGCGGCCGTGCTGAGAGGCATTTTGCAGCCCGGTTGGGCGTCCGTGCCGACCTGGGATCGTTTGCTAACCCTCCGTAGGAGTCTGCCGTCTAACTCCCCAATCGCAGGCCTGGCTCCCTAGTTCTGACATTTCTGCTCTTGAGAAGGAGAATTCCAATGCGAAAGCGATCAATGTTCCTGCTGGCTGCCGTGTTGCTGCTCGCCGGTTTGTGCGCGGCGCAGTCCCTGGTACTGGACATGCCACGGCAGAGCCAGCGAGCCGCTGTCTCGCAACGTCTTGGCATCACCGACGTCAGCATCACGTACCATCGTCCTCTGGTAAACAACCGCAAGGTATGGGGCACGCTCGTTCCCTACGGACAGGTGTGGCGCGCCGGCGCCAACGAGAACACCGTGATCGCCTTTAGCGATCCGGTCACGATCGAAGGCAAGCCGCTGGAAAAAGGCGCTTACGGCTTGTTCATGATCCCCGCGGAGAATGAATGGACGATTATCTTCTCGAAGAACTCCACCTCCTGGGGAGCCTTTACCTACGATCAGAAGGAAGACGCGTTGCGGGTGACGGTGAAGCCGCAGACCTCCGAGTTCCGCAATGCCCTGGCCTATGAATTTGACCAGCTCAATTCCGGTTCCGCCCTGGTCACTCTGCACTGGGAAAGGGTCGCGGTGCCGTTCAAGGTCAGCGTGGACGTTCCGCACATAGTCGAGGCGAGCCTGCAGAAGCAACTTCGCAGCCTCTCGCAGTACACCTGGGTGAGCTGGGACGAAGCCGCCAATTACCTGCTCGAGAACAAGGGCGACCCGGAGCAAGCCCTGAAATATGCCGACAATTCCCTACAGAATGAGGAACGCTTCGAGAACCTGATTACGAAATCGAAGGCGCTGGAACGGCTGGGAAAGAAGGATGAGGCCATGGCGGTCCGCAACAAGGCTTTTGAGCGCGGAACGCCGCTGCAGGTTCACCTCTACGCGCGCGGGCTCCAGGCCGATAAGCGCCAGGACGAAGCCTTCGCCGTCTTCCGCTCCAACGCGCAGAAGTTCCCTAACGCCTGGGTGACCCACACGGGCATGGCGCGCGTCTATAGCGGCACTGGGGATTTCGACAATGCAGTCAAGGAAATGAAACTTGCCGTTGACGGTGCTCCGGACAAACAACAGAAAACATACCTTGAAGGTTTGGTGCGTCGCCTGGAAGCCAAGGAGGACATCAACAAATAAGACAGCTGGTCCGTGACTCGTAACCAGCTAACCCGCTGAGGAGGCGAAATCTGGAGGCGCCTTCTTCGTGTCCATCGAGGCCGTGTATTGGTCGGCTCTCTCATAGGCAAAAGGCCCGCCGCAGCGGGCCTTAGATGTCGACTGAATTGTGACTACTGCTGGCCGAACGATTTGTTCTGCCGCTCAGCGACGATCTTCCTGGCGTTGTCGGCCAGAGCTTTGGCTTGGGGCAGGAGATCGAGCGCTTTCAGCACCTGCGGATCGGTCTCCGCCCGCACCCGCAGTCCTTCCTGCTGGCCGAACTCGGAGATGAACAGCTCGCTCTTGATGTTGCCCTTGATCCAGTCGGCATTCTCCAGAAGCTCGGCTTCCGTGTAGGTCACCTTCTGTTCGTCGAGGAACTTGCGGAACTCGCCCATCACCTGCTCGTCCACCTCGAAGCTGCGCGAAACATGGCGGTTGATGAGATAGTGCTTCGCGAAATTGAAGAAAACATAGTGCTGCAGGAGCGAGTCTTCGAACTTGTTGGTCTTGGGGGTGACCACTTTCACGTCGGGCGTGATGCCGCCGCCGCCATACACGGTGCGGCCGCTGTCGGTGAGCTTCACCTCATGGGGGCCATTATCGGCATCGCCCTTGTTGTAGTAGTAGTCGTAGAGCGAAAGGCCGGTGTAGTCGCGCTGGATCAGCCGACCGCTGGGCGTGTAGTACTTGGCCGTGGTGAGCGCCAGGCCGGTATTTTCCGAGAGCGGATAGACTGTCTGCACCAGCCCTTTGCCGAAGGTGTTTTCCCCTACTACCAGTCCGCGGTCGTGGTCCTGAATGGCCCCGGCAACAATCTCGGCTGCTGAGGCCGTCCCGCGGTTCACCAGCACCACCAGCGGATAGTCCTTGCCGCCGTTGCCGTGGCTGGCGCGATAGACCTTCTCCGCCGAAGCACGCCCGTGATGCGAGACGATCACCTGTCCCTTTTTCAGGAACTTGTCGGCCACGCCCACGCCCTCGCTCAAAAGCCCGCCAGGATTCTGGCGCAGGTCAAGGACCAAGCCCTTGAGGTCGCCGAACTGCTGCAAGGCCTGGGCGACTTCGGTGTCGGTGGTCTCGTTAAATCCGGAGATGTGCATGTAGCCGACGCCGGGCCGGATCATGAAGTGCAGGTCCACGCTGGCGCGCGGGATCTCGTCGCGCACGACGCTGAAGTCCAGGGGCTTGTCCGAGCCCTCGCGCAGGATAGTTATGCGCACCGTAGTGCCTTTGGGACCTTTCAGCATCTCGGCCACTTCGCTGGTGGTCAGGTTGTCGGTGGGTTTGCCGTCCACAGCGATGATCACGTCACCGGGGCGGATGCCGGCCCGGTAGGCGGGCGTGCCCACGAACGGCGCAATCACGATCACTTTGTTGTTGCGCGGGCCCACCGTCATTCCCACCCCGTAATACTTGCCGCGCTGTTCTTCACGGAGCAGGGCGTAGGACTTGGGATCGAAGAAGTTGGAGTGCGGGTCCAGCACCCGCAGCATGCCGGGAATGGCGCCGTTGTAAATGGCCTTGTCCGGGTTCACTGGCTCGGCATAGTTCTGCTCGACGATGTCGTAAACCTGGGTGAAGGCACGGAGGCCGTCGCGGACTTCAGCGTCGCTGCCGGGCGCAGCCGGGCTCACCCTCTGCCCGAAAAGCGCTCCCAGAAATCCGCAGATGACGAGTACGAAGACGACCAGGAAAGCAAAGCGACGAGAACCACGTGTCATGATGCTGATCCCTCTTGAGCGCGACTCCCCAGCATCTGGAGTGAGCGATTGTTGCCAGTATAGCATGGGGATTTTCCGGATCTGGATGGCAAAACGGCCATTCCTCGGCCTGGAAAGCCGTCCCATGCATACTCACCTTAGGATGCGGAAACCGGCGTTTCCGGTGCAGTAACCTCAGCGCTTAGACTTCGTGACCATGCCGCAACCCGCTCCCGGAGGACAGGTCTCGCGGGAATAAACTGCTGGTTCGCCCAGGCTGCCCGCCGGTGGCAGATGCCGCAGCTAGATGACGATCTGCCATATCTAGTCATCGCCAAGTATGCCTTTAGGTGTCGGCATTCCAGATGGATACAGTCCGTTGTCAATGATCCACTTTAACTGCCCGTCATTGTAGGACTGGACCAGACGGATCCGGCTGGAGCATCCGTGGTCGTTGCAGGGAAGCGTTGTCCTGCAAGAACAAATGGGCTACCGACCGCCATTTGCGTGACGCTTGAGCTCTTCTTGCCGGAAGTAAGGATCCAGTTTTTGCCGGAGCTGGAGCCGCGCCCGTAGCAACCTCGCCTTGACCGCAGTGACGGAGAGGCCCAGCGCCTCGGCGGTCTCTGCGGTGGAAAATCCCTCCACATCGCGCAACAGGAAGACGGTGCTGTAGTGTTGCGGCAACCCGTCGAGCGCCCGCTCGAGGATGGCGCGCAGCTCCTGCCAGGTATAAATCTGTTCGGGATCGGGCCTCCAGTCCGCAACTTCTTGCTGTAGCGCGCCGTGATCATCGGAATTGTCGTCGCTGAGAGGCACGGTCTCGTGTCCGCGGCGCACACGCAACCGCATCAGCGCCGTGTTCACCGTGATGCGCGTCACCCAGGTGGAAAACCGCGAGCGCTCCTCAAAACGCTCCAGGTTCTGAAAAGCCTTCAGGAAAGCTTCCTGGACAACTTCTTCCGCGTCTTCGGGCGAGCCGGTGATGTGTTGCGCGATGCGGAACACCATTCCCTGGGTGCGCCGCAATAGTTGCGCGAAGGCATCCATGTCCCCAGTTTTTGCGGCGTGCACCAGCGCCGTCTCGCTGTCCTCTGCCGCCGGGACAGCGGATGCGGAGATTGCGTTTTCAGTGGCCGGCATCATCGAACGTGCTCACCTTTCCCGGGGGACCTTCCTTAAGGATCCCGTGGTCATCTGGGTATACCGTTACCACATAGGCGCGGCGGGGAACCGCGTTCACGCGGACGCTGGCAACGATGCGCTGCGCTCCCCTCATGCCAGTGGCGGGCACCTCCGCCAGGCGCGCCTGGGAATCGGCGTCGTAAAAACGAAAAGCCTGAATGCAGTAACTCGTCCTGCCCGAGCCGCATGCGGGATAGCTGAAGAAATTGAAGCTGGTCACCAGGTTCATATCCAGCGTACTGGCGCGCCTCTCTGCGCCCAGCCACGCGCGCAGCAGGAACATCACCACAACCGCGATCAGCAACATCTTTTTCATCGCACTTTCCCTGACTACAAATGGGCGGTTACACAATTAGACGATCTATGCTCCGAATCGCTGCCTCCCCTGGTCGTAAACTTTTCGTAACGAGGTTTACTCGCCGTGTTCAGGAATAAGCCGCTTTCCGGTTTGCATCATTGGTGGCGAAAACGCGGTATTCGTCTTCGGCGACGCCAGCTTGGAATCGATGCGGGGCCTTGGCCGCTTGCTGAAGCAGGCCGGCGCCTGAGGGGCTTTCTTCCCCAGGGCGCGTCCCCACATTGGCCGCTGGACTGCCTGCTAGTATCATGTAGCCATGAACCTCGGCTTCCCGGAAATGCTCTTCCTGTTTCTTCTGGCCCTGTTGTTGTTCGGGCCGAAGAAGCTGCCGGAGATCGGCCGCCAGATCGGCCGCGGCCTGGCCGAGTTCAGACGCGCCTCCAACGAACTGAAGGGGCAACTGGAAAACGAGATGCGGCTGCTTGAAGCCGAAGACCGGGAGAAGAAAATATCGCCGCCCCCGCCGCCTCCGGAGAACACTGTGGCCGTCTCAGCGGATGCCGCCTCCGCATCTCCGACGGCCCGCGCCGACGCGGCCCCCGCCGCGCAGGAGCAGCTCGCCTTGCTGCCGGGAACCGACCATGCGCCATCGGTCGCGGCTGCGGATTCCGATCCCCCTCCCTCACCCGGTCCCGGAGTAGAAGGTGCCTGAGACCGAGCCGGAGACGGCAACCAAGCCAGAGCTCCCCGGCATGAGCTTCCTTGAGCACCTGGAGGAGCTGCGCCGGCGAATCATCTACTCCCTGCTGGCCGTGGGCGTGACCTTCCTGGTGGGCTGGTGGAAAGCGGAGCGTATTTTCGCCTTCATGCAGGCCCCCATCATGACCGCGTTGCACGCGCACAAGCTGGATGAGAAGCTCGTCTATACCAATCCCACCGATCCCTTCAACATGTACTTGAAGATAGGGTTTATCGCTGGGCTGTTCATCGCCTCGCCGTTCGTGCTCTACCAGGTGTGGGCCTTTATCGCGCCCGGACTCTACCGCCACGAACGCCGCTACATTCTGCCCTTTCTGTTCTCGACGGTGGGATTGTTCCTGGCGGGCGGCGCCTTCGGCTACAAGATGGTGTATCCGGCGGCGCTGGACTTCCTGATCGGGTACGGTGCGCAGTTCCAGCCCATGATCACCATCGGCGAGTACACCAACCTGTTCCTGACGGTGATTCTGGGAATGGGAATAGTCTTTGAGCTGCCTATCCTGATTTTCTTCCTGGCGTTGATGGGGATCGTGAGCGCCGGGTGGATGTGGCGCAACTTGCGCTACTCCATCCTGGTGATCTTCATCATCGCGGCCATCGTGACCCCCACCACCGACATCCTCAATATGTGCATCTTCGCCGCGCCCATGGTCGCGCTCTACGTGGTCAGCATCGCCATCGCCTGGTTGGTCCACCCCAAGCAGCGCAAGGCCCGCGCGGCCAAGGCCAAAGCACAGGCATGATCGTTCCCGAAGCACCCACCCCAGCGCGCCAAAAGCGGGCGCGCCGGGGACCCCGAGAAGCGCGTCGGAAATGGCTCGTAGCCGCCCTGCCGGCGTTGCTGATGCTGGTGTTCGCCCCGCTCGTCCTTAGACGGCTAGGCCGCCTTCCCGAGACTCCTCCGGCAACCCAGGCGGCAGCGCCGTTGCTGGCGCCCATTCCGGCGAGCGCAGCGGCCCCCGGCGGCGACCTGCCCCACATCAACGCAGCGCGCGCCATGCAGTACGTCCGCGAAGTGGTCGCCTTCGGACCGCGCCCCATCGGCAGCGACGCCCACAAGAAGCTCGAGGCCTATCTCACCGCGCACTTGAAGGGCACAACCGTCGAGTACGACGACTTCACCGCTGCGACTCCGGAAGGCAGCTTTCCCATCCGCAACATCATGGCCAAATTTCCCGGGACGAAGCCGGGAGTGGTGGTCATCGCCACGCACTACGACACGCTGATGCGGGTGAAGGGCTTCGTCGGCGCCAACGACGGCGGCTCCGGCACCGGGCTCCTGCTGGAACTCGCCAATCAGCTCCATGGCGCAAAGCGGAACGGGTATGGCGTGTGGCTGGTGTGGCTGGACGGTGAGGAAGCAGTTCGGCAATGGTCGGACACCGACAGCCTCTACGGCAGCCGACATCTCGCCGAAAAGTGGCGGAAGGACGGGACCATCAGCCAGATCAAGGCCTTTCTGCTGACCGACATGATCGGCGATGCCGACCTCAACATCGACCGCGACGAAAACTCCACTCCCTGGCTCGAAAATCTGGTCTTCCAGGCGGCCAGCATGCTCGGCTACCAGTCCCACTTCTTCGCGCGGCAGATCGCGGTTGACGACGACCACATCCCCTTCGCCAAGGCTGGCGTTCCGGTGGCCGACCTGATTGATTTCGACTACGGCTACAACAACGTCTTCTGGCATACGACCCAGGATACCCTCGACAAGCTCAGCCCCAAGAGCCTCGAAATCACCGGCGAGGTGCTGCTTGGGACCGTGCGCTTGCTGGATCAGAAGTAGAGAGTCGGACGGGGCTGCCCCACATCTGCCCGTTCTTGGCGCAGATGTGGGTCTTTCTTAGCGGATCCGCTTAAATGGACTGTCAGCGGGCTTTCTCCAGCACCTCTTTCACTTTCTCGAGTAGCGCGGCCGCAGGATAGGGCTTGGGGAAAACTTCAAATCCTCCCAGCGACATCCGATAGAGAAGCCGATCATCGTCGATCAGGCCGCCCACCATGAGGACATTGAGTCCCTGACACCTGGTGCGCAGGAATGTGGCGGCGTCATAGCCCGGAATGCCCTCCACGTAGGACCGGATGATGAGCAAGTCCGGCGTGAACTCTTTCAGCCGGTCAACAGCAGATCCCAGGTCGCCTACGGCCACAACCGAATAGCCGCCGTGCTCCAACGCGTCGCGAATCACCGAGCGCACAACCGGATCGGAAGTCAGAAGCAGAATCGTCTTGCCGCTGGTTTTCATGGGCGTAGTTTCCCAGTTGTGACGCTCTCCTGGGAGTGTATCCGTCGAACGGTGACGACCTCAAGGATGAGCAACCAAGTCTGCCCGTACCGCACAACCCACTAGAAACTCGAAACTGGAAACTTGAAACTGCCTGCATGCAGCTTTCCTGGGCCGACTGGCTGGTTGTCCTCGCGTATTTCGCGGTCAATCTGGGGATCGGCTTTCTCTACTACCGCCGCGCCAGCGGCAGCGTGAACGAGTACTTCATCTCCGGACGCAGCGTCCCGTGGTGGCTGGCCGGCACTTCGATGGTTGCTACCACTTTCGGCGCCGATACCCCGCTGGTGGTGACCGGCATCGTCTACCGCTACGGCATCGCCGGCAATTGGCTGTGGTGGACGATGGCGCTCAGCGGCATGATGACCGTCTTCTTCTTCGCCCGACTGTGGCGGCGCGCCGGCGTGCTCACCGACATGGAGTTCGCCGAGCTGCGCTATGCCGGCCGCCCGGCCGCTTTCCTGCGCGGCTTCCGCGCGCTCTA
>DATKLD010000226.1:0-2770 GCA_035542595.1 Terriglobales bacterium | reverse complement strand
ATGAGAGCCGTCCTCACAGGGCTTTGGGGGAGAGGACGCCGCACGAATTTGCAAGGCAGATCGCGGCTAGCCGAGATCTGCCTTGCTCAACAACTGCCGGAGACTAACTCTGGAACTGTGACAGAAAAGGGGGACCGATCAAATATGGGGACCTCTTCCCCCTCCGGCGTACGAACGTGGGTGGGCAGGGCTTCGCCATTCCCGTCTTCACGCCGCTGGGGAGTGAAGAGGACGAGGTCGGGGAGCTGGCTGGCGGACAGCCAGGGGAAGCCGCCGCTCGCGTCGAGCCGGCGAAAGGCGAGGCGGCGATCGCCATGGAGGCCGTGCCAGCCCAAGGCGGCGTCGTCGAGCGGCTCTCCGCGCATGGATTTCACCGGATAGCGGAAAATCGCTTCAATCTCGCCAATCGTGATCGGCATTTCGGTTCCAGAGTAGGCAGGGAAGCGCAGCGGCGTCAAGAAAGCCGGGAGTCACAACCGGTGTCGCCCCTAAAGGGGCTCACATTGTTTCCCACTTTCACCCAGCGCTGACGCGCTGGGCTAACCCAAATGCCGCCCTTCGGGCTCCACGCACACACTTCACGGCCTCCGTTTTTCTGCAAAGAACGACTGCAGCAGCTCGGCGCAGCGGCCAGCCAGCACGCCCGAGGTGACCTCCATCTGGTGGTTGAGGCGGGGATGGTTCAGCACGTGGAGCACGGAGCGGACGGCGCCGGCCTTGGGATCATCGGCGCCATAGACCAGCCGGCGCAGCCGCGCGTGCACCAGCGCTCCGGCGCACATCGCGCAGGGCTCGATGGTCGAGAACATCTCGCAATCCGGCAAGCGATGATTGCCCACCTCGCGCGCGGCCTGGCGCAAGGCGACGATTTCGGCGTGCGCCGTGGGATCGTTGTCCGACAGGTTGCGGTTGCCGCCACGGCCCACGATCCTGTCTCCGCAGACCACGACAGCGCCCACCGGCACTTCGCCCGCGGCGGAGGCCCGTTGCGCCTCGCGCAACGCTTCTTCCATCCACAGTTCGTCGGAGACCATGTCTGCAGGAATTGTAGTCGCGCCCCGGCTGGCGGGGGTAGAATAGCCCGTTATGATGAACCCCCGGCTGAAGCACGTTCTGCGGAAAATCCTGCTGATCGACCTGCTCAAGGGCCTGGCGCTCACCTTCCGCTACCAGGATCCGCGGGAGACCTACACCGAGCAGTATCCGATGCAGCGGCCGCAGGTGGCGGAGCGCTATCGCGGCGCGCCGCGGCTGAACGTGAACCCGGACACCAACGAGACCCTGTGCATCGCCTGTGACCTGTGCGCGCTGGCCTGCCCCGAGCACCTGATCGTGGTCACCAGCGAGCGCAATCCCAATACTCGCCGCAAGGAACTCACCACCTTCACCTACGACCTCAGCCGCTGCATGTTCTGCGGGCTGTGCGAGGACGCCTGTCCCACCGACGCCCTGGAGTTGACCCAGGACTTCGAGCTAGCCAATTACACCCGCGAGGGCATGATCTGGGACCGCCAGACGCTGGAGCTCGGCCCCAAGCCGACGGTCTACAAGAAATAGTTTCCACGCCTAAAGGCGTGCCCCTTCAAGAATTCGCACACACACACTCGTGTCGGCCAAAACGGAAGCAGGGAGGCACGGAGGAGATCATGTTGATCTCCGTGGCTCCGTGCCTCTGTAGTTGATGTGGTCCGGCTACGGCACGAACAGGTTCGCGCAGTGGCCGGGTTGTGTTGGGCTTGGCGAAATTGCCCCGCCCTTGGGAATGCACTGGCTGGGGGGCAGCTTGTGGTGGTGTTCGACGTAATCGACCAGCAGGTCGAATGCGGTCTGTGCGTGCGGCTGGATGACGACCAGTTGCGGGAACGCCAGGGCGTAACTCTCGATGTGGTTCCCGTTCTGGACTTCATACAGGCGGTAAGCGGGGTGGTGGTGCCCGTCGTGATCGTCGTGGCCATCATGATGGTGTCTGCGCGACTCGAGCACGCGGTCCTCATAGGCGCGCGCGCCGCGCTTGATGGGCAGCAACGAGTCCATGGTGCCGGCAACGGTGATGAGCGGCTTGCCGATGTCGCCGGTCGTTTCGACCTTGTCCACGCTGCGGAAGACGCCCGGAACCGTGTGGATACGGGACAGGTAGTCGTAATTCCCCAGGCCTGAGCCATAGGTGTTGTAGGTGGGATCGAAGCGCTCCTGCCACTGGCACGCCGTTACTTCCCAGAAGCTGTTGGAGTAACGCAGCCAGAGCGAGTCGGTCGGGGTCACGTTGTTGTTGACGATGTCCGGCGGATAGCCGGCGGCGACGATATTCTGCGCCGCCTGGCTGTTGGGGTCGTAGCCCGACGCGACGTAGTCGGGGAAGTTCTTGATGGCGGGCGGCAGGTCGATCAGGATGTTGGGCCCGCGCGGGTCGATGAACGTGCCTTCCCAATCCACGCCGCCGTCGAAAATCTCGGGCGCTTCTTCGAGGGCGCGGCGCACCTGATATCCGCCGTTGGATGTGCCGACGGCATAGGTGCGGTGCGGATGGTGATGGTAGTTCGCCTTCACCGCTTCCTGCGCCAGCAGGGCGGTGGCGATCATGTACTGCGTCCATTGGGTGAAGGGCTTCTGCGGATCGTTGTCGTAGAAGTGGGCCCAGAGCTGTGAACTTGGGTTCAGCCGGCAGGCGAGAGGATCGGTCGCCGGCTGGGTCACTGAGGCCAGCGAGGCGAAGTAGAGGTTGAGCACGCCCTTGTTCTGCGAGGCGTAGGCGTACCCCTGCGGAACTACG
>DATKLD010000225.1:0-7423 GCA_035542595.1 Terriglobales bacterium | reverse complement strand
CGAGCGTGGCTCTCGGGAAGCAGGTTCGCTCCGCTGACGCCGGTCGCCAGGACGCGACCGCCTGCCGCCAGGAATCGCTGCACTGCCATCCTGTGCTCGCGGTCCATCTCCCACCTGGGCTCGGCGAGGATGAGCAGCGCGCCGGAGCCCTTCGGCAAATCGCGCGGCGGCTTCTCCCAGCGCTCCACCTGGTATCCGGATTCTTTCAGCAGGAGGTAGGCAGCCTTCGCGCCTCCAGAGTCTGCCGAATAGGTGGATGGCACTGGGGACTCTCTCTCCTGCCTGGGCCCCAGCAGCGCCACCGCCAACAGCAACACCGTCACAACCGCCCCGAAGATGAGGAGCAGCTTGCGGTCCGAGGCGGCGAGCTTCAGCGGCATCCCAGCCTCTCCAATTGCACGAGAGTGTCGGCGAAGTCGTCGGCGCCGGCATCATGCTGACCGTACCAGATGATTTCGAATTGGCGCGTGAGCGCGTCGAGAATGGGCCGCTTCTCGCTCGAGCCTGACAGCAGCCGCAGGTATTCGCGCGGCGTGCGGGCGCGGTCCGGCGCCCAGGCTCCGCCCTGCTCCAATTGCGAGATCGCTGCCCAATATGCGAGATGGATGGCATCGCGCCAGCGGCCCTGCTGCGCGGCTTCGCGAGCTTCAGCCAGCCACCGCCGCCAGTGTTTCTGCGAAGGCGCAAACGGGATGGGCTCGCGCGGCCAGTCGATGATCTGCCGCTGCACCGCCCGTCTAAGCCAGATAACGACCAAAATCACCGCCAGCCCGATCACAGCCCACACCACAATCTGTCCGCCGTGCGGAACATAGGAGACTCGCCGGAAAATCCGATCCAGCCAGTGGATGATCCAGCGCTGGATTCGCTGTATCAGTTGGTCCCAGAGCGTGGGCCCGCGCACGGCGCGAAACTCGCGGCGAGCGAGAATCTCGCTGAGCTTCTGCCGTGAAGACGTCGGGTAGGCCGGCGGCTGGCTGAAGAGCGCGGCTTCTTGTCCCTGGGCTGCAAGGCCCGCTTGCATCTGCCGCAGCAGCTTCGGTTTACGCTCGGGCTTGGCGGAGATGAACTCCGCCAGCGCCGTGTTCAGCCAGGAGTGGCTAACTTCCATCGAGCGCCCCGCCTCACTGATGACCGACTTCGCAGGAAACGCGGTGCGGAGTTGGAGCGCCTGCTCCGGATGTTGTTCGAGCGAACTCAACTGCTGCGACCAATCCTGCAGTTGCCTCTGGTAGGCCTCAAGGCTCAGCGGAGCTGCGGCGTCGGGCGAGGAGGGAGCCGGCTGCGCCGCGCAAGAACCGATCAGGAGCAGCAGGAGTACCGCCCGTACTAATAGGGTGAGTGGCCTCATCCTGCGCTGGCAGCCTGCGCGCCCGGCAGGGGTGTGCCATCCACCGCCGCCATCATCAACTGCAGGTCGAAGGCTTCCTTGCGGACACGCTGATCGAAGTACACCAGCGACAGCGCGATGGTGGCAATAGGCCCGGCGAGGGTCCCTGCCAAAAAGCTCGCAAGAGCGGTGAAGAAAAGCGCCACCGCCGGCGAGCCCTTGGCCACGGCGGCAGCCAGGATAGTCGCAGGAATCGTGAACAACCACGCCACGATGACACTGATCAAGGTCATGAGGAAATAAATCACGAAGATCTGGCCGCGGCTGCCCTTGGACAGAAAGACGCTTCGTTTGATCGCCTGCGAGGCTTTGACATCTTCGAGCACGCACGCCGCCACCGACAACGAATAGCGAAGATAAAGGACAATCCCCACGATGACGGCGGCAACCGCCGCAAGAAAGATAAGAATCCCCACCAGCCCAGCGACAGCCTTTCCGCCGCCAGCCCTCACCATCAAAGGGATGGCAACAGCCGCCAGTATGATGAGGAGTGCGGGGAGGGCAAAGGATCGCAGCCCCACTTGAAAAATCACCCAGACCACGCGGCCATAGCGCCCTTTGACTTTGCCGTAAGATTCGCCGATCGACGTAGGTCGGTCAAGGTGTACCGCCGAGACGGCGAAAACCGTGGCCGCATGGGCTACCGCCAGTCCGATCATGTATGCGATCGAGCCAACGAGCATGCCGAGGCCGCCCGCCACAGCCAGCCCGGCACTGGCCGTCCGAGGATGGCCCGGGGTAGCTATCATGCCGGCTTGTAAAAGCTGCACCACCAACATGAGCGCCGGTGGAACAACGGCGATCCCCGCAAACAGGACAAAGTTATTGCGGTAAAGGTTGAACGTACGGTCCAGGATCTCGCCCGTACTCATGGGGCGCAGCGGGGTCCTCATAGGGCCTCCGGGGATGCCAGGATGCTAACACTGGACTCCAGTGCTGAATAGAGAAGAACTTCTCTCCATTTTGATTTTCGGCTCGACTGTGAAGACACCGCAGCCGACAGAAGACAGACCGGTAACACTTCAACACGCTTGGGATGAATTTCTGCGCGACGCTGAGGCGCGCTGCCACGAGGTGAAATGTGGCTCAGGCACCCAGGCTGCAGGGCGGCGAGAGCTTTACAAAGACGGACATTCACTGGATCCGGCTCCGATCTGGCAGGCGATGCAGCAAGAAACGGTCGCTGACGCGAACGAAAATAGAAGTCGGGCGGATCATGATGATCAAAGACCCAACGCTGTCCTTTCAATTGAAGCACGGCTTTCACGTCATGGGAGTCGTCTCCGGATATCTGCTGCACGACCCGGAAAGCCTCGGTTATGCGGCCGTGATTGAGTGGATCAACTCGGAAGTGGCGACGCCGGCGGACTATGCGGGACAGGACCCTCGCTATACGGTCAGGGGCGTGTCGACTGCCCCCGCCTGAACGCCCCCCAAGCGCTTCCAGAGAAAAACCTTGCTGCACATGAGGTGAAAGTTGTGGTGTCCTGCCGATACCTGACGGTTTGGAGGCTCAACTGACGACGGCGGGCAATCCGCCACTTCAACTGCCGCCGGTATGGCAATCGCTGCAGTTCACTTGTGTGAGGTCACCGATGTCCACCGGGTGATGGAATGGAACTCCTGGCTCGCGGCGGATTAACGGAGTCCCACTCTCGAGTTCCTCAAGCACGGTGTGGCAGGTATCGCAATTCTTGGGAACAACCTTGCCGTCCGCACTGACGTGCTGGTCGTCATGACAGCGAAAACATCCAGAGGAAAAAAAGTGCCCGATGTTGTTGGGATGGGTGCGCCAATCCACTTTCATGTAAGGGAAGATAGTGGACTGGTAGATGTGCTGCAGATCCGCAATCGCCGCCTGAATCGGCTTCTGCTGGCCAGAGTAAAGCGCGGGATACTGGGTCCGGTAAAACGTCTGCATCTCGTTGCTGATGCCATCCACAGCCTCGCTGGTGCTGTTGTAGGTTTTCGTAAGCGCCGCGACCGCCTGTTGCTTGATAAACGGCAAGGAGCGGTCGATGCGGCCGGCGAGCAAGGATGCGTCCACTGACCGGTCCGGCGGGGTGAAGATGTGGCTCGGCCGGTCGTGGCAGTCGATGCAGTCCATCAGATGCTTGGGCGCCTTCGCAATCTGCGCCGCGGTCAGATTGGAATCCTTGGCTTTGTACACCGTCACTCTGCCCTGCATATCCCGGACCTGGACCCAGGGGATCACTTGATGCTGCGCGTCACTGGCAAGGTAGGTGATCTGGTTTGCGATGTTCATGTGCCAGTGGATACCAGAGGGCAAGCCGGTATCAGGCTCCGCCCCGCCGGTGTTGATCAGCATTCGAATCTGCCGCGCGGTGTTCTTCTCGTCCGAGGCGTAGTGATAGAAGACCTTGAGCTGAGCTCCGTAGAACTTCTGGGGCCAGTGGCACTGCTCACAAGTCTGCTGCGCGGGGCGCAAGTTGGCAACCGGCGTAGGGATCGGTCGCGGATACTTATGGAAAATCGCCGCATATACCTGGTAAGAGCCGGACAGCTTGGAGCGCACGTACCAACTGGCGCCCGGGCCTACGTGGCACTCCACGCAAGGCACGCGAGCGTGCGGCGAGAG
Organism: Terriglobales bacterium; assembly: GCA_035542595.1. Classification (GTDB taxonomy): domain Bacteria; phylum Acidobacteriota; class Terriglobia; order Terriglobales; family Acidobacteriaceae; genus JAHFUA01. Next base: position 3,434 of record DATKLD010000225.1, on the reverse strand, counting down.
CAGGTAGGTCGTGAATTCGGGTCGCATGACGGTATGGCAGAGCTGGCCGCAGAACTGCACGGAGTCAGTGAACTCGTATGCCCGGTAGCTGCCTACGGCGCTCAGCATTATGAAGAAGACCGAGAAAGCCAGGAAGAACTCAAAGGCACCGCGCTGCGCCCGCACATTCAGGTCGATCCTGGGAAGCCGTGGGATCTTTTCCGGCGCCAGGCTTCGCCGCAGCCGCCGCTCGCGCCACATGCCGACCGGGATCAGCAGGAGCCCCAGGACCAGGAACGCAGGAAAAACCATGAACGCCATCACGCCTAAATAGGGGCTTGAACTCCTGGAGACAAGCGTTATCAGGAAAAGAAAGGCGATGTTCCCAAAACTGATCGCCGCCAGAGCGCCTCCCAGCAGGCTGACCGGGTTGCGGATCAGGCTGGGACCGCCGTTGCTCTCAACACCTCGGTTGGCTGGTTGATCCGCATTCACATCAGTTCTCCGGCTTGGCTGGTCTGTAAGCCAATCGTTGCCGCAAAAGGATATCGCAACCGAGGCGTGGCTATGAGCCGAATGCGGAGGAGGTTGAGTGGAGGGCAGCGTGGTGTTTCCCGCTGGCCCCCACAGGGCGTTCAGGCAACGCGGGAGTTCTCAACAGCATCTGCTCTGAAAGACGTTTGGTGAATTCAGGGCCCTGGATTTGCCGAGGCAAGGTTTCGGGGGGAGGTTCAGGGTATGCGAAGTGGCTGGGTCGGCGTGGCGCTGATGTGCATCATGCTGATCTTTCTGTTTCCGGCGGGAAATGGACCATTTGCAGCCACGCACGGCCCCGCCACAGCATTGCGCGCTAAGCAAGCTGCTGCCCTCCTCCTCCTGGGCCTCACTATTCTTGTAGCTGCGATTCTGCCTGTGGCGCGTGGGGCCATCCTCAGTCTTTGCCATCTGCCCGTGGCCGCCCTCCCCCACCCCAGCGCAACGCAGAATTCAGTCTCTGCTCCCCTCACTTGCGTCTGGCTTTGCTGATTTCCTTGCAGCCTTTGCGTCGGTTTTAGCCGCCGTCTCCAATCGGTTCAACCCTCGTATTTCGACTTGTACTGAAGGCACAGGAGGAAAGCATGTTGCGATATAAGCTCGCAATCTCAGTCGCATTGGTGACGCTTTGGGGGATCGCTGCCTTGGCCCAGGAGGCAAAGGTCCCGGTGACAGTGAACCCTCCGCAGGCATACGTGTTCCTTGACGGAAAGGCGATCAAGGAAGGGAGACATATTACTTTGAAGACAACTCCTGGCGAGCACGTAATCTCCGTTTACAACTACGGATACCAGGGACAGATCCGTCACGTCGATTTCATTCCAGGCTGGAACAACGTCCAGCTCTTCACTCTGGAACCATCAGGAGCGAAGGTGCCCGGTCCGTATGGTCTTATCCAGATTGAGGGGCCAGGGCACGCGGCGGTGCTGTTGAACGGCACCGCCCCGGAATATCACGTCGGGCATGTCGATATGTTTAACAACCATATCGGCTGGTTCCAGCAACTGCTGGTTCCGCCTGGCACGCATCAACTGACGATCACGCGCTACGGCAATACGATCTGGTCCGGGCCGGTCCAGGTGGCTGCGGGCCAGCGGGTGATTCTGTACGTCCCGAGCGGGAGGCGCAGGATACAGGTCGTTAAGAAGGAGGACAAGGGGCCTCGGCTACGCTTCGAGGCGGGCATCGCCAGTGCCGCAGTATCGGTTGCTCCAGTAAGCGGCACATTCAGCGCCGGCCCATCGCAGGTTCAGTGCAATGGGACCGCGGAACTCGCCTATTCGTCGGTTGACACGCTGCACAGCAGCATAAGAGACGAATACGGCACCAGGTCGCTCACGTCAATGTCGGGCGAGATCCCGGTGCAGCCCAAGCGCACCACCACCTACTACTTCGAGGCTTCCGGGCCAGGCGGCATGGTGAAAAAGGATGCCACCGTCCAGGTGAACTCAATGGTGCAATCTTCGCTCGAGCTCACGCCCGCGGAGGTCCAGTACGTGAAGGTGGGGGACAAGGTCCTGACCCAGGAACCATCAGAATTGAAGTGGACGGCAACGAATGCGAACACGATCTCGGTCACTTCGATCGGGAACGTGGCAGCGAACGGGCAACAGACGGTGCTCCCTGATCCCAAGCAGGTTGCTGGACCGGTTAATGAGACCAAGACCTACACCCTGACCGCCGGCAACGTCTGCGACGGCTCTGATAACAGGACCGCCCAGCTTCGGGTCAAAGGGATAATCGAGCCTTACATCCTGAGCGTGTTCTTCCCCACAGGATATCCGGATCGAAGTCATCCTGACACGGGCCTGGTGGCCAGCGAGCAAGCGCACTTGATGAACGTGGCGGACGTGTTCGCGCTGTACGCGAAAGACACCCCGGATGCGAAGATCGTGTTGACCGGGCACGCCGATCCGCGGGGCACCGCCAAGTACAACATGACTCTCAGCAAACGGCGGGTCGAGGTAGCAAAGGGCTTCCTGATTGCTCATGGCGTCCCGGGGGACAAGATCGTTCTCAAGCCCATGGGCAAGACCCAGGAACTGGCTGCCGCAGCCGTGCGGCAACTGGAGGCAGAGAGCCCGTTCAAGGCAGAACAGCCGAAGAAGCAGAACGCGCGTGCGACCTGGCTTGCCTACAACCGGCGGGTTGACGTCGAGATCCAGCCCGCCGACGTGCAAACCAGCCGTTTCTTTCCTCACCAGGCCACCGACTCTCCGATATTGGCTGGAACGAGATGGCCAAGGTTGAGGAACGTAATAAAGGCGGACCAGGGTTCAACGTCCACGGTCGCAAGTGCGGCGGGAGGGCGTCCGTAGAGCGAAACAGCAGAATCACGTTCAGCGACGGGTCGGACCACACCGGTAACGAGTTTGCCTGCGGTGGGGCGCAGAAGCCGGAAAGGTTTCGACACCCACACAACGGGCAACCCATCGTGGACATGCGGAAGGCGTGGGCAACGGCCTGCAGGCTGGCAGGAGTCAAGGGCAAACTGTTCCACGATCTGCGCAGAACCGCAGTGAGAAACATGGTCCGCGCTGGCGTGCCGGAGCGGGTCGCCATGACCATCTCAGGCCACAAGACGCGCTCCATCTTCGACAGGTACAACATCGTGAGCGAGCGTGATCTGCGGGATGCGATGCGGAAAACGCAGAGCTACACGATCACTACTGCTGCTGAAGAACGCAAGCGGCGGCCCGTCAGGATGCCCTGAGAACGCGCACAGTTCGGCACAGTTGAAAGGGGCGCTCAACATCGAGCGCCCCTAAATGCATGAGAACTTGGTTGCGGGGGGTGGATTTGAACCACCGACCTTTGGGTTATGAGCCCAACGAGCTACCAGACTGCTCCACCCCGCAGGGTCATGATAGCAAACGGAGCGGCAAAATGCAGCCCTGTGTCGTCCGGCTGCGCGCAGATGG
>DATKLD010000224.1:0-5367 GCA_035542595.1 Terriglobales bacterium | reverse complement strand
AATATGCCGCGGCGCCAGGCCCAGCTTACTTTCGCCATCGCCCGGCATGCGGTAGTGGACCTGGCGCAGATCTTCAGCGCCGCACCCCAGCAAGGACGCGATCGCCTGGGCGTTGAGCACATGTCCGAACTGCGCACGGCGCTGGCGGAAGCGGGTTGGAAGCTGGAAGACGGCCGCGCCGCCGACGCCAAGCTGGAAGAGCTGCGAGGTATGTACGAACCTTACGTCCTCTCGCTCGGACGCTACCTGCACTTTGCGGTGCCGGGGTGGTTTCCGCCGGCTCGCCATCGCGACAACTGGCAGACCAGCGCCTGGGGACGCATCTCCGGCGGCATCGCCGCTCCTTCCGCTGTAGAAGCCCGCCACGACGACCACTTCTGATGCCCCGCGCTAGAACTTATGGTAGAGACGCAGCATGCTGCGTCTCTACAATTGGGAAAGCCCTGCGCTAGAACTTATGGTAGAGACGCAGCATGCTGCGTCTCTACAATTGGGAAAGTCTCTACAATTGGGAAAGTGACCTTATTCAAGGGCAAGTACCGTGTCGAGACCGCACGCTTGCGGGGTTGGGATTATGGCGCGCATGCATGGTATTTCGTCACGATTTGCACGCACAATCGGGCCTGTTACTTCGGCGATGCATTCAATGGTTCGGTGGTCCTCTCTGCCATCGGCAAAATGGTTGATCAGTTCTGGCGGGCAATTCCCGATCACTTCCCCGATGCTGATATCGACGACTTCGTGGTCATGCCAAACCATGTCCACGGTATCGTAATCATTGGGAGGAAACATCGATATTCGCCAACTGTCGGACCTCAGATCTCCCTGCAGCCACCGGGATCCAAGGCAATCGAGCGCGGGTCGTTGCCCGCTGCTGTCCGGTCCTTCAAGTCGGCGGTGAGCCGCTGGTGTGCTCTCAACGGCTACCCTCGCTCGCTTTGGCAGCCGCGGTACTATGATGAAATCATTCGCGCCACGGCTGACCTGGAACACTTTCGCGCCTACATCCAAAACAATCCGTTCGAGTGGGATCGAGACGAACTGAAGCCGCCCACGCTGTAACAACTCATGTAGAGACGCAGCAGGCTGCGTCTCTACAATGATGAGGTGCGCCTGTTCAGAGGCAAGTTCGTGCCAAGACGGCACGTCGGCGCGGCTGGCATTACGCCGCACAATCCCCTCGAGCGGGACCACGACGAACTCAGGCCGGACAAAATCTAGAAACCAAGGAACCATGTAGAGACGGAGCATGCTGCGCCTCTACAATGATGAGGTGAGCCTGTTCGGAGGCAAGTTCGTGTCAAGACGGCACGTCGGCGCGGCTGGCATTACGCCGCACAATCCCCTCGAGCGGGACCACGACGAACTCAGGCCGGACCAAATCTAGAAACCAAGGAACCGTGTAGAGACGCAGCAGGCTGCGTCTCTACAATGATGAGGTGCGCCTGTTCAGAGGCAAGTTCGTGCCAAGACGGCACGTCGGCGCGGCTGGCATGCTGCGTTTCTACATCGGCTGCTGTTTTCGCCCGGCCAAGGCTCTCACCAGCCCGGGGATGGTGTATTCCTTGGCCTCGATGTCTACGGGCAGGCCCAGTTCCCGCAAAGTCCCCGAGGTCACCGGACCAATGGAGACGATGGCAATGCCATGAAGTGATTTGGCGGGGTTGTCGGAACCCAGCAATGCCACAAAATTTCGCGCCGTGGATGAGCTGGTGAAGGTGATCGCCGTTGGGCGTTGGCGAGAATCAGAAAGTGCCTTCTGCAAGCGTGTGCGCGACTCCTCCGGTGCCACCGTCTCATAGGCTTCGACCACGTGTACCCGCGCGCCCGCCTTGCGCAGCTCCTCGGGGATCACGTCCCGCGCGACCTTTGCGCGTACCAGCAGCACACGCTTGCCGCGTACCTGCTCCCACAGAGCCGCCACCACCGACTCTGCGACGTATTTCTCCGGCACCACGTCCACCGGCAGGCCGTGCACTTCGATCGCTTCTTCGGTCGCCGGGCCGATGGCGGCGATGTTCAGGTGCAGCAGCTTCTCGGGACCGAATCCCAGCGTTTCCATGCGGGCAAACAGCGCCTCGACCCCGTTGACGCTGGTCAAGATGAGCCAGTCGTAGTTCTCGATGTTGTTGAGCGTGGCGTCGAGCGCTGCGAAAGAAGCTGGCGGACGGATCTCGATGGAGGGAATCTCGATGACCGTCGCCCCTAGCGCTTCCAGTTCCGCAGCCAGGCTGCCGGCTTGGTCTTTGGCGCGCGTGACGAGTACACGCTCGCCGGCCAACGGCTTGGCTGTGTGCACGTGTTTGGGATGGGACTTGCCGCTCATGGTTGTTGCGGCGCAGCAGCCGCCTCGCCGTACACCGCTCGTAAGATGCCGTCAGCGCCGCTCGCCAGCAACGCTCTGCCGACGCGCATCCCCAGCTCTTCGGGGTCGTTCCCGGTCTGCTGGTCGCGCAGTACTTCGGAACCATCAGGCTGGGCTACGACCGCGGTGAGCGTCAGGGCGCCGTCCACAGCTTCAGCATACGCTCCGATCGGCACCTGGCAACCGCCGCCGAGGGTCCGAAGAAGCGCACGCTCGGCTGCAGTGGCGCGTCGCGCGGCACGATCGTCAAGGAATGCCAGCTCCTGGAGCGTTGCCGTATCGTCCGCTCGTGCTTCGATGCCCAGCGCTCCCTGCCCCACAGCAGGACACAGCACGTCTAGCGGTAGCACCTCGCGTACGCGCTCAGTGCGTCCTAAGCGATTGAGGCCGGCGGCGGCCAGGATGATGGCGTCGAACTCTCCGCTTTCCAGTTTCCGCAGCCGCGTATCCACATTGCCGCGCAAGGGAAAGATGTTAAGGTCGGGCCGCACCGACTTGATCTGCGCTTGCCGCCGCAGGCTGCTAGTGCCCACCCGCGCGCCTTGGGGAAGAGCGGTGAAGCGCTCGTAGCGCAGGGAGAGGAATGCATCGCGCGGGTCCTGCCGCTTCATCACCGCGGCCAGCGTAAACGTAGATGCCAGTTCCGTGGGCAGGTCTTTCAAACTGTGGACGGCCAGGTCCACGCGCCCTTCCGCCAGCGCCTCTTCGATCTCCTTGGTGAACATTCCCTTGGTGCCGACCTGCGCCAGCGCGACTTCAGTGATTTTGTCGCCGGTGGTCTTGATGACTTCTATATCGACTTCGTGTCCGCGCTCGCGCAGCAGGCTGGAGACATGATTGGCCTGCCACAAGGCCAGTTGCGACCCGCGCGAGCCGATGCGCAGCCTGGCCATCTAGTCCTTGCCGCCGTTGCCGGCGGACTTGGCCTTGTCTTCCAGATTGAAGATACGGCGGACCAGCTCCACCAGGGGACCTTCGCCCTGGTCGCGAGCCGCGCTCTTCAGCGTCGTGATGGGAGTGTGGAGGATCTTGTTGATGATGCCGCGCGTAAGGGCTTCTATGGCCGCATCCTGCTCTGGAGTGGTCTGACCGAAGCGCCCGCGCAGGCGCTCGACTTCCGCCTGGCGTATGTTCTCCAAGTGTTCCTGCAGCGAGACGATAGTGGGCACCACGGCGCTGCTCTGCAACCGCGCCGCGAACCGCTCCACTTCCGTATTGATGATTTCTTCCGCGCGCGCCGCTTCCTTCTTGCGGTCGGCCACGTGGGCGGCCGCCACCTGCTGCAGATCGTCGATGTCGTAGACGAAGATGCCGTCCAGCTCGTTCATCGCCGGATCCACGTCCCGCGGCACCGCGATGTCGATGAAGAACATGGGACGGTTCTTGCGCCGGGCCAGGAAGCGCTCCCCGTGCTCGCGGCGAAAGATGGCGTGCGGGGCCCCGGTGGAGGTGATGACGATGTCGGCCTTGTCGGCGGTGTCGTAGAGCTTGTCGAAGTGGATGGCCTCTCCGTGGAAGCGCTCTGCCATCTCCAGCGCCTTCTCGTAGGTGCGGTTGGCCACGAAGATGGCGCCGGCGCCGTGCGAGAGCAGGTGGCGCGCCGCCAGCTCACTCATCTTGCCTGCCCCGATCAGGTAGACGGCGCGTCCTTCAAGAGAGCCGAAGATCTTCTGCGCCAACTCGACCGCTACCGACGCCACCGACACGGCTGAAGTTCCGATCGCGGTCTCGGAGCGCACCCGCTTGGCGACCGCGAAGGCGCGGGTGACGAGCGCGTCCAGGTGCGAGTTGACGGCGCCCACGCCGCGCGCCACCGCATACGCCTCTTTCACCTGTCCCAGGATTTGCGGCTCGCCCACTACCATGGAATCGAGGCTTGCGGCCACGCGGAAGAGATGGCGCACCGCATCGCCCGCTCGATATTCGTAGAGGTGCTGCTCCACCGTGCAGGGCTCGACCTGGAAGTATTCGCGGATGAAGCTGCGCAGATCGGCGGTTCCGTTCTGCGCGCGCGCCACCAGCTCCACCCGGTTGCAGGTGGAGACGATCATCGCTTCCTCGATGCCGGGATGCCCGGCCAGCCGCTTGGTGGCTTCAGGCAGGTGCGATTCAGGGATGGCCAGGCGCTCCCGCACCTCGACCGGCGCCGTCTTGTGGTTCACGCCGATCAGCAGGAAGCGGTTCATGGGGCGATAAACCTGTGCACTCCGCTCACGTAATTGGCCGCCCAAGCCAGGATGGCCGCCAGGAAGGCGAAGGTGGAAAGGTATGCCGCTTTCCTTCCGCGCCAGCCGTTGTTCCAGCGCGTGTATACCAGCAGCATGTACACCGCGTACATCAGCAGCGACAACACGATTTTGGGATCGAGGAAGTAGTGGGCTCCGAACTCTGATTGCGCGATCACCGACCCGGCCACGATCCCAAAGGTCATGAAGGGAAACCCGAGCAGGAGCGAGCGGTAGCCCATCTGGTCGATGACTTCCAGAGCCGGCAGCCGCGACATCAACCCCACCGCGTGTTTTGACTTGAGAGTCTTCTCCTGCAGCAAGTAGAGCAGGCTGGCGGCGAAACTGAAGAACAGCGCCGCGTAGCCGGTGAAGATCAGCGCCACGTGCACCACGATCCACCCGCTGCGCAGTACCGGTGAAGTAAACTGCGGCGGCTTCAGTCCGACCGCTGCGGAAAACGTCAGCAGAAAGACCAGAGGGAAGACGAAGATCCCCGGCGCGGTCGTCCGATAGCGGATGTATACCCCGGTGAAGAACACCATGATGAGGAAGGCCAGCAGCGACTCCGAGGTATGGATCGAATCCGGCATCAGCCGGCCCACGTTAACGTAGTGCTCGGTGAGGGAGACGAAATGCAGCACGAAGCCGACGCCGATCACCGGCATGATGATGCGGGAGATGATGTCGTGGCGGCGGGCCAGGGCCAGCAGGGCGTAGAGCAATCCCAGGCCGTAAAAGCCCACCGCGACTCGCAACCAGAACAGGGGCATAAGG
>DATKLD010000223.1:0-2848 GCA_035542595.1 Terriglobales bacterium | reverse complement strand
AACAATCCGTTCTGTCGCCAGGAGGACAGGGACTACTTCGCGGAAGGGATGCGCAAGGCGGGGGTTCCGGGTTGACCCCCGGGGTGTTTCGGCTGTCCGCATCTCCTCCTGAAGGACACTTCGTCTACGGAACGAGGTCAGCTCTTGGCGCTTTCGGAAGTGCCACCTGCGGAGAGTGAGAGCCGCTCTAGGCTCCAAAGCGGACTCCGGCAAGACGCCATAGGGCGTGTCTAGGAGTTCACGACCTAGGCAGGCATTGGCATCACTCTCGGCCCAGTCGAGCATTACACTCTTGGCCGCATCTGCCGGAACGAGGTCAGCTCACGGCACAAGTAGCCGCGCCGACGCAAACAAGTCGCGCGCGATCGAGCCGAGTGACTCCATAGGCCTTTGGCCTATAGATGGGACGTACTCCTCATACGCCTCCAGCCAGAACAGCTCGACCGTCGGCTTTCCTGCTGCCGCGTTCTCTACGCGCCACGCGCAAGTCAATCCCTCCACGCGCAACATGGCCTCCGCAGATCGGTCGCCTGTGGCCTCTTCGATTTCGGTAATCGAGTACTCCATGCAGGTGGTGTGCGACGGTGCATTGCCGGGCACGACGTCCGAGGCTTTCGACGAAAAGGCCACGTTCCTCCCCGGAAAATCCTGCGTCCAGTATCTCTTGATGTCCGCCACTTGGTCGCTTACGAACTCTTTGTTCCCAACAAACCAGCCCGCCGATGTGTCGATCGATGCGCCGAAGGTGTGCCCCGGCTCGATGGTCTTCTCGCAGCGCGATAGCACACCGTATGTCTGCTCGGTCGGAATGCAGCCGGAGGGCGGCGTGAAAGTTGGCGCCCTGGTAAATCCTTCAATGATATTGGTCGCGGCGGCGTCCGGCGAGAACGCAAACAGTCCTGACAGTGAGAGCACAAGCAACGAGGGTAGTAGTGGCTTCGCGACGGCGTTCATTGGGGCTCCTCCTCTGAACTGGGTCCAGTCGGCGCATCAGGCGCCGGGAGTGGCTTATGCGTAGGCGTGCTATGGCGGACTTCGCTGAGCCGTGGGGCAACCACCGCTGCGCGGTTACGGCGAACCGTGCGCCCGGCCATTCAGGCCGCCATGCCGGCATGACCAGGAACGGAGCGACGGTGGAGAAAGAACCACTGCGCGAGGCCGCTGGCGGACAGGATCAAGCCGATCACGCACTTGACATAGAAGCCACCCCAGATGAAAAGATGGTACGCGATGCGCGCTTCTTCAGGGTGCGCAGCGTCGTAAAGCACAGGGATCGGCGTTCCGACGGGCTGGTCACTCACACCTTCCATGGTGAACATCGACTGGATCCTGTGGGCTTCGCCGGTGCTCGTCACATACTCCACCACGGTTGCGTAATCGACTGTCGCTCCCCAGTCAGTGGCTTGGGTGATTGGGGACGTCAGGGTGCCGGTCGTGAGGACCGCATTGGCCGTGAAGTGCCAGGTCTCGAGAAAGCTCGGAATCGAGAAGGCCAGCTGTAGCAGACCAAGCGCGGTCGCGAGCAAGGCGGGCCAGCGTGGCAACGGCCGCAATCCGGCGCCGCGGTCGGCCCGGAGCGCTTTGAAGACAATGAGCTTGAACACCACCAGCAGTAGCGTCCAGAACGCGCCGCCCCAGGCCAAGGTGATGACGAACCAAATCGGTTCGCCCCGTGAGGCGCCAGCGCCCAAAATCACCATTCCGTTGAGCGGCGGCAGGGCCACCCAGCTCCAGCCCGGCCAGCCGGCAACGATCATCGCCGGCGTCCAGATGATGACGAGGGCGACGAGAGTGAGGATAAGGTACATGATGAACAGCGCCATCTTCGCCCCGGCGGTAAGGTACCAGGAGCGGGCAAGCGCATCCGACGCGCCATGTCTCTCGGCGATGGTGGCCGTCGCGGCCAGGGACAGGCCGATCGTGAACACCAAACCCGGGACGACGAACAGGATGGCCCCCGAGAAGGCCACCACGAAGACGATCGCTTGCGCCAACAGATAGGGCCAGAGCCTTCGGTTCAATCCGCGACAGCAGCCCAGCAACGAGATCGAGCCTCCTTCCGACACGACATCCGCGGCCTTGACGGCTGCCATCGTCGTCAAGAAGCTGAACAGCCAGGCCGCCAAGCCGAGTATCCACAGCAGCAACTGCACGGGCGTCGACGTGACCATCAGCGCACCGCGATCGAGCCAATACTGCACGAACCAAATGGCCAGCAGGATCGCGAACAGTGCTAGAAATGTCGGCCAGGCGCGTAAGATCACCTTGAACGTGTCGCGCACCAGGTCGATCGCAGAACCGCCATTGAACGACCGATAGAGTGAACGGGAGTCCTCGGCCTCAGGTTGCGTGCTCATGGCTTGTCCATCGGTCTGCCAAAACGAACGACTGCCGATCAATGCCGACTAGTGCCAATTCGCCATCGGGGTCGGGAGCGATTGCAGTAGACCCGCGACTCGCTCAAACCGCGAAGGGATAGAACACACTACCACGTTGCTTAGCGCCTCGCGTTTGCGCGCATCACCGCGAAGGAGAGGGCCGCAGGGCGACATGAGCGCGCAAGCCAATGTAGGCCAGCGCCGCGCCGGCTGTGCCGATCACGATCAGCATCCCGTCGGGATTCCAAATACGCATTCCTATCCCGGCCAATAGCGGACCCGCGATTGCTCCGAGCTCGAATGCCAAGGCCTGCGCCGAGGCGGCACCGGTCAGTTGGTCGGTCGCGAATGTCCGGCCGAGCATGGTGATGGCGACGGTGTAGATACCGCCTAGGGTGCCGCCCCAAATGATCAACAGAGGCCAGGCCAAGGATGCCTCTCGCACGACGAAGGGCAATGCCAGGGCACCT
>DATKLD010000222.1:0-8856 GCA_035542595.1 Terriglobales bacterium | reverse complement strand
CACAACGGCGCGCAGACCCTGCTCATCGACGCCGATGACACTCTGTGGGAGAACAACGTCTACTTCGAGCGCGCCATCGCCAACTTCATCTCCTTCCTCAACCACCACGAGTACACGCCACGGCAGGTGCGCGAGGTGCTCAACGACGTGGAACGAGGCTGCATCGTCAAGCACGGCTACGGCCTGCACAGCTTTGCGCACGCGCTGGTCGAGACCTTCGAGCGCCTCTCGGTCGAGCCGCTCACGCCCGCGCTCCACGAGACGATCCACGGTTTCGCCCACGCCATCGCGGAACATCCCGTGGAGGTCCTTGACGGTGTACCAGAAACTCTGGACTACCTCGCCGGCCGCCACCACCTGATCCTGATGACCAAGGGCAACTTCACCGAACAGACCGGCAAGGTCGAGCGTTCGGGGCTGAAGTCCTACTTTGCCGCCGTCGAAGTCGCTCCGGAGAAAGACCCGGCGATGTATCGCGAAGTGGTCGGGAAATACGGACTGGCGCGGGACATCACCTGGATGGTGGGTAACAGCCCCAAGTCGGACGTGAATCCCGCTCTCGCCGCCGGACTGAATGCGGTGTTCGTGCCCCACGACCAGACCTGGGTGCTGGAACACGAGGAACTGGCGCAGCCCGGCAACGGCTCGGGCCGGTTGCTGGTGCTGGAGCGGTTCGCGCAGTTGCAAGAACACTTCTAAGAGTTTCCACAATCATGATCCAGGTTTGTGAAGGGGCACGCCTTCAGCGGGGTCCCCGGCAAACCCGCCTTTGGTTTGCTGGGGTGCGGAGGCGTGCCGTAAAGAACAAAATGGAATTCTCGGCTTCAGCCGCTGAGGTTTGTGTCGCGGGCCTGAAGGCCAACTATTTGGCGGCGCCTATCGGCACGGCTTAAAGCCGTGCCCTTTCACCCTTCTTCTCCCAACCAGAATCGGAGGGGCCCAGGCTCACGCGCCGGCATGTCCGCACCAAACTAACCAACGTCGCCACGCGGCGCGCGTGCTACTCTCGACTTGCTCCCGATTCTCGCCGCCTCGAGTGGCGATACAGAAAACCAACTTCCGTCGTCTGCTTGCGACGGTGCAGACTCTGGCTGAGCTGGGGCCGGAGATCACCGCCGAGCGCGACTTTCCTCACACGGCTGCCGCGGCGCTTGGCCTGATCACGCAGGCCGTGGGGGCGCGCGAAGGCGCACTGTTCATTTTCAGCGACCGCCCGGCGATGCTCAGTTCCGTCGCCGCCAGCGGCTTCGCGCTTTTCCCCGATACCGCCGTCATCCCGCTTTTGCCCAAGCACGTGCATGCGCTTTCGACTGCCACCGGGCCGCAGCCGGTTTCCTCCGCCACCTGGGAGAACTTCCTAAGCTCCAACGGCAACATTGCGCCGGAGCTGTTCCGCTGCGTCGTGCCGCTGAAGGTGGGATCGAAGCTGGTTGGTATCATCGCGCTTGGCCGGCGGGAAGGCGACGGCGCATACGACCTCGAGGAATTCGAAGCTCTCGGCCTGCTCGGCCACTATGTGGGCCTGGCGCTGCAGAACTACACTCTGGGCCAGTCGCTGCAGCAGCGCATCGCGGAGAACCTGCGGCTGCTGGCCTCGCTGCACAACTTCTACGACCACACCCTGCATGCCTTCGCCAGTGCCATCGACGTAAAAGACCCGCATCTGCACGGACACTCGCTGCGTGTGGGGCGCTACTCCGCCGGGCTGGGCCAAGCCCTGGGCATGACCGAGCAGGAAGTGGCGGGGCTGCGCGCCGGGGGCTTCCTGCACGATATTGGCAAGGTCACGGTCGACAAGTACATCTTCAGCAAGACCGCGGCGCTCGAGCCGCGCGAGTTCCGCGAAGTCATGGACCACACCACCATCGGCCACCAGATCGTGCACAACGTGCAGTTCCCCTGGCCGCAGATCCCGGAGATCGTGCGCTGGCACCATGAGCGGGCGGATGGCACCGGCTATCCCGACCGCCTGCGCATTGATGAAGTGTCGCTGCCCGTGCGCATCGTGGCGGTAGCCGATACATTCGACGCCATGACCAGCGACCGTGCCTACCGGACGTCGCTTTCCGTGGGCGAGGCCTTGAGCGAGCTGGTGCGCCTGACCCCGCAGAAATACGACCCCAGCGTCGTGCAGGCCCTGCTCATCCAGGTGCGGCGCGACGCTGTGGGACGCAACCAGACTACTTTTCTCGACGAGAACCTCGTGTGTAATATCGCCGCCCCCGACGTGGACCAGCTCGCCGCCACCGTCCACCACAAGGCCACCAGCGGGCGATTCCTGCTGACGTAATCTCTGGTGGCTCTTCCAGCAACTTTTTTCACCATCTGTGTTGGAGTAGATAGAGGGTGGTTGTGTTTTTCTTGTCGGGGACCGGGAATGACGCTCCAGCGTAAACATCTTGTCCTGCTGACTGCCTGCTGCCTGTGCCTTTCGGCCTCTGTAGCCGTCTCCGCGAAAAAGAAACCCGCCATTTCGCGAGAGATGGATGAGCAGAAACGCGCGCGGCACGCGCTGAACCGGCTGACCTTCGGCCCTCGGCCGGGCGAAGTGGAACGCGTCGCCGCCCTAGGCGTGGACAAGTGGATTGACCAGCAGTTGCATCCTGAAAGAATCGACGACCGCGCGATCGAAGCGCGTCTGGCAGGCTTCACCACTTTGCGGATGAGCACCCGGGAGATGATCGAGAAGTTCCCGCCGCCGCAGGTAGTGAAGCAGGTCGCGGAAGGCAAGAAGGACCTGCCGCGCGATCCCAAAGAGCGCGCCATCTACGAGTCGCAGGTTGATGCCTATCGCGACCGGCAGGAGAAGAAGCAGGCCAAGGGCGATCAGGATTCCAATAATCCCGGCATGAGCGACGCCAACGCCGATCAGAGGACTGCGATGCGCGAGGCCCGCATGGAAGCCGACGCCAAGGCGCAGGAACTGCTCGACCTGCCAGCGGATGAGCGCTTTCGGGAAATCCTGAAGATGTCGCCGGAGGAGCGCCGCACGGTGGCGCGCGGGCTCAATCAGGATGACCGTCAGCGCGTTATGCAGGAGTTCACGCCGCAGCAGCGCGAGACGGTCATGGCCATGGTGAACCCGCAGATGGTGATCACCACCGAGCTGCAACAGGCCAAGGTCCTGCGCGCCATCTACAGCGAGCGCCAGCTCGACGAGGTCATGGCCGACTTCTGGTTTAACCACTTCAACGTTTTCATGGGTAAAGGCCCCGACCGCTATCTGCTGACCGCCTACGAGCGCGACGTGATCCGTCCGCACGCCTTGGGCAGGTTCAGGGACCTGCTGGAAGCCACCGCCAAGAGTCCGGCGATGCTGTTCTACCTCGACAACTGGCTCAGCGTTGGGCCGCACTCCGACGTGGCGACCGGCCGGCTGCAGCAGCGCGCCGGCGTCTACCGTCGCGGGCCCTTCGGCGTGCCGGTGTACCGTCCGCCGCGGCAACAGAATCCCAGTGCGCAGCAGAAGAAGAACAAGCGCGAGGGCCTGAACGAGAATTACGCCCGCGAACTGATGGAACTGCACACGCTCAGCGTCAGCGGCGGTTACAGCCAGAAGGACGTCACCGAAGTCGCCAAGGTCTTCACCGGCTGGACCATCCGGCAGCCGCGCCGGGGCGGCGGCTTCGAGTTCAATGATCGTCTGCACGAGCCCGGTCCGAAATACGTGCTGGGCAAGGTCATCAAAGAGCACGGCGAGAAGGAAGGCGAGCAGGTTCTGGATATGCTGGCGAAGAGCCCGAAGACAGCGCACTTTATCAGCCTCAAGCTGGCGCAGCGCTTCGTCTCCGACGATCCCCCGCCAGCGCTGGTGGATCGCATGGCCGTAACCTTCCTGAAGAAGGATGGCGACATCCGCGAAGTGCTGCGCACGCTCTTCCAGTCGCCCGAGTTCTGGTCGCCCGAGGCGTATCGCGCCAAGGTCAAGACGCCGCTCGAATTCGTGGTGTCGGCGGTGCGCGCATCCGGCGTGGACGCGGAAAATGCGATGCCGCTGGTGCAGAACCTCAATCGTATGGGCATGCCGCTCTACGGGGCGCAGCCGCCCACCGGCTACTCCATGAAGGCGGAGACCTGGGTGAACTCGGCGGCGCTGCTCAGCCGTATGAGCTTTGCTTTGGCGCTGGGAACCGGCCGAATGCGCGGCTTGAGTTTCGATGCCAGCCATATCCTGCCGGCCGGCCAGACGCCGCAGGACCGCCTAGCGACACTAGCGACCCTCGAATCAGCGTTGCTCGACGGCGACGTCTCGAAGAATACACATGACACTATCGTCAAGCAGATGGACGATCCTCAGGTTTGCTGGGGTGGGAAGTCATCCGGCCAGACGCCTGTCATCTGCCCCGGTCCAGCGCGCCCTCCAAACGTGGGCGTGCTCGCCGGCCTGCTGATGGGCTCGCCGGAGTTTCAAAGAAGATAGTGAAAAGTGGTAAGTGGAAAGTGCAAAGGTTCAAGCCAAGAGCCGAGAGCTAAAAGCCAAAAGCTAGCGGCTAGGAGCTAGATGCTTCCCATCTCGATCACACGCAGAGTCTTTCTGAAGAACGGCGCGCTGGCACTGGTAGCGACCACCGCCATCCCCAGCTTTCTCACACGTACGGTCTGGGGCATGGAGACGGGCGGTACGCGCCGCAAGCGCCTGGTAGTCCTGTTCCAGCGCGGCGCCGCCGATGGGCTCAACATCGTTGTGCCTCACGGGGAATCCGCGTACTACTCGATGCGGCCGTCGATCGCCATCCCGCGGCCGAACCGCGGACAGGAATCCTCGATCGATCTCGACGGCTTCTTCGGACTGCATCCCTCTATGGTCTCCTTCAAACCGCTGTGGGACCAGAAGCACCTCGCGATCGTGCACGCCGCCGGGTCGCCCGACAACACGCGCTCCCACTTCGACGCGCAGGATTATATGGAATCTGGCACGCCCGGTGTGAAGTCCACCGAGGACGGCTGGCTCAACCGCGCAGTCCGCAAGCCCGAGCCCGATGCGACCCCGTTTCGCGCCATCGCGATGGGCGGGACGCTGCCGCGCGCGCTGGCGGGGACGGCGCCGGCGGTGGCCATCGGCAACATCAATGAATTCGGCGTGGGCGGACGCGGCCCCGCCGCCACTCCCCTGACCAATACCTTCGAAGCCATGTACTCGCAGTCGGTCGACACGGTACTGCACGGCACTGGCCAGGAAACCTTCGAGGCGGTGAAGATGCTCAAGGCCGCTGACCCGGCCCGCTACACCCCGGCGCGCGGCGCCAACTATCCGCGCGGACGCTTCGGTGACAGCCTCCGCCAACTGGCACAGCTCATCAAGGCCAACCTCGGAGTGGAAGTCGCCTTCGCCGATATTGCTGGTTGGGACCACCACGTCAACGAAGGGTCTGTGCAGGGACAACTCGCCAACGTGCTGCGCGACTTCTCGCAATCCATCGCCGCCTTCTGGACCGATCTCGGCGACCTTGGCGAAGACACCGTGCTGGTCACGATGTCGGAGTTCGGCCGCACGGCGCGCGAAAACGGCAACCGCGGCACCGACCACGGCCACGCCAACGTGATGTTCGTCCTGGGCGGACCTGTGCGCGGCGGGCGCGTGTACGGACAGTGGCCCGGGCTGGACCAGTCCCAGCTCTACGAAGGCCGCGACCTGGCGCTCACAACGGACTTTCGCCGCGTCCTCGGCGAGGGTGTCTATCGTCATCTCGGCAATAAAGACCTGGCGACCATCTTCCCCGGATTCGAAAACGACCCGCGACGCTTTTTGCGGCTGCTGGGCTGATCGCGGTAAGTAGAGACGCCGCATGCTGCGTCTCTACGATCAATCGCGAATATTGTCATCCTGAAGGAGGGCTCCCGCCTGTTTTCTTCAAGCCGGGAGACCCAAGCGAAGAATCTCGGTTCCCTCTGCACACGCCGAAGCGTATCCTTTACCCCGCCCAGGAGGCACTCCGATGAGAACATTGTTGCTGGCGGCTTTGGCCGCGGTGGCGTCTATGGGGGTGGCGATGGCTCAGGACCGCATGCCGGAGATCCCGGCCGACAAGATGACCGAAGCCCAGAAGAAAGCTGCGCAGGAATTTGCCGCCGACCGCAAGACACCCGTATTCGGGCCATTTGTTCCGCTGCTGCGTAGTCCGGAAGCGATGCTGCGTGCCATGTCCATGGGCGACTACCTGCGCTTCAAGAATATTCTGCCGCCGAAGCTCAGCGAATTTGTCATCCTGATCACTGCGCGGCAGTGGACGCAGCAGTACGAGTGGGATTTCCACTATCCCATCGCCCTTAAGCAGGGCCTGAGCGCGGAGATCGCTAAAGCCCTGGCCGATGGCCGCCGTCCGCAGAACATGCCTGCCGACGAGGAACTGGTCTACGACTTTCTCACCGAGTTGCACGACACCAAGAGTGTGAGCGATGCGACCTACGCCCGTGCTGTGGGCCGCTTCGGCGAGCAGGGTGTGATCGACATGATCGGCGTCAACGGCTATTACACGTTCCTGGCCATGGTCATGAACACGGCGCGCACCGCGCTGCCGCCCGGCCACAAGCCCGCGCTGCCCGAGTTCCCGCACTAGCGGACTCGCGCCACCTGTAACCGAAAATTCATAGACTCAGCGGGTGGAACCCCACCCCATCTGTTAGTCTAGCCAGCCGTGCCGAGTATGCCGTGCGCTATCGTCCTTTATGGCCGCTGCTGGGGCTGCTTCTTGCCTGCGTAGCGGTGTGCGCGCAGACGGCCGACACTGAACCACCCTCCGACGACGAGCCCACCACGGTATTCCGCCATCCCGAGAACACGCGCTGGTACATCGCCGGACAGATCAACGTCATCTTCCAGGCGCATCCGCGGTTTCACTCGCCCTACATGGACGCGAACAGCCTGAAGCCCTGGGGCCAGAGCGCCACCTCGCATGTGGCCACGCTTTACACAGGGTTCCAGCTCACGCATACGACCGACTTCCTGTTAGACGCGGAGAGCGCCAGCGGACGCGGCTTGAGCGACGCCCTCGGTCTCGCCGGCTTCACCAATCTCGACGTGGTACGCAACCCCTCGCTCGGCGGCACGCCTTATCTTGCGCGGGTCATGCTCCGCCAGACCATCCCGCTCAGCCGTGAGAAGGTGGAATCCGAGCGAACGCCATTTTCGCTCGCGACTGAGGTTCCGGTGCGGCGCCTGGAGCTGCGCGCCGGCAAGTTCGGCATGGCTGATTTCTTCGACTTGAATTCCGTCGGCGGCGACAGCCACACCCAGTTTCTCAACTGGACCATCGATAACAACGGCGCCTACGACTATCCCGCCGACACCCGCGGCTATACCTGGGGAGTGATCGCCGATTTCGAGGACCGCCACTGGGGCGCGCGCTTCGCCGAGGCCGCCATGCCCAAGGTCGCCAACGGCCTGAGGTTCCAGACTGACCTCTCGCTGGCCCACTCCGAGAACGTGGAGTTTGAATACCGGGGCCATCTGCGTCCCGGGCTCGCCACCGTGGTGCGGCTGCTGGGCTTTGTCAACCACGCCAACATGGGCGTGTATAGCGAAGCCATCCACAACTTCCTCGACGGCGAGACTCCGCGCCCGGACATCACCGCGCACCCTCTGCAGGTAAAAATGAAGTATGGCGTGGGTCTGAACGCCGAGCAGCAACTCACTGCTCATCTCCGCGCCTACGGCCGCCTGGGATGGAACGACGGCCATACCGAGTCCTACGTTTACACCGAGGTGGACCGTCACGGCGAGGGCGGATTGCTGGTTTCGGGCAATCTCTGGGGGCGCAAACTGGACAAGGTCGGCTTCGCCTTCGCCATCAACGGGCTTTCGCGTGACCACCGTGAATACCTGGCCATGGGCGGCCAGGGATTCCTGCTGGGCGACGGCAAGCTTAACTACGGCCGCGAGAGCATTGTCGAGAGCTTCTACACGCTGCACCTGTGGCGCGGCGTCTACACGTCGTTCGATCTTCAATATGTCGCCAATCCGGGCTATAACCGCGATCGCGGGCCAGTGATCGTGCCGGGACTGCGGCTGCACATCGACCTGTAAGCCTTACTCAAGAAACAAGTCGGGCAATAGCTCCGCGCCGGGGGTTACGGCATAACGCGAGAGGTCGGTCACACCGGCCACGGCAAGCACATCCTCGTCGATGAAGAAGTTTCCCGTCGTGGCGCGGCTGTCGCGGGTGAGGATGTGCCAGGCGGCGTCGGCGACGATCTCGGGCTTGCGGCCGCGTTCAGCCGCGACGCCGGGAATCACCTGCAGCGCGGCGGTTGAGATGAGGGTGCGCGGCCAGATCGCGTTCACCGCGATACCGGCGCCGCGGAACTCCTCGGCCATGCCCAGCACGCACAGGCTCATGCCGTACTTGGCGATCGAGTAGGCGACGTGCGGAGCGAACCAGCGGGCATTGAAGTTGAGGGGCGGGGACAGCGTCAGGATGTGAGGATTCGCCGCCCTTTTCAGGTGCGGCAGGCAAGCCTGCGAACACAAGAACGTCCCGCGCACGTTCACGCCCATCATCAGGTCGAAGCGCTTCATCGGCGTCTCGAGCGTGCCCGTAAGGCTGATGGCGCTGGCGTTGTTCACCAGGATGTCGATGCCGCCAAAGCGCCGCACCGCCTGTTCGACCGCCGCGTACACCTGTTCGTCGGAGCGGATGTCGGTGACGATGGCGAGAGCATGGCCGCCCGCGGCTTCGATCTCGGCGGCGGCCGAGTGGATGGTACCGGGCAGCTTGGGATGCGGCCGGTCAGTCTTGGCGGCCACGACGATGTTGGCGCCGTCGCGGGCCGCGCGCAGCGCGATCGCCAGCCCGATACCGCGGCTCGCGCCAGTAATGAACAGCGTCTTGCCGGAAAGAGTCGACATGGAGCTTCCTC
>DATKLD010000221.1:0-7696 GCA_035542595.1 Terriglobales bacterium | reverse complement strand
CCAACTTTCAGGCCACCATCGACGTTCACCAGGACGGCTCCGCTTTGGTTGCCGAGCGCATCACGGCCGTGTTTACCGGCTCTTACCAGGGTATCTACCGCACGATCCCGATCGAATATCCCGGGCCGCACGGCGCCAACTTCGCGCTGTTCCTAAACGTCGTAGGAGTGAAGGACGCCGACACCGGCCGGGCGCTCAGGTACGAGCTGCATCGCCAGAGCAATTATCGCCAGATCAAAATCTACGTCCCGGGCGCTACGGACACCGACAAGACCATCGAGATCGATTACGAAGTGAAGAACGCCACCCGCTTCTTCCCCGATCACGACGAGTTTTACTGGAACGTGACCGGCAATGACTGGCCGGTTCCCATCGACCGCGCCTCCGCACTGCTGATGTTTCCTCAAGATGCCGCCGGTCAGATCCGCGCGCAGGGCTTCACTGGCATCTACGGCTCACGCCAGCAGGAGGTCACGTCCGAGGTCCGCGATGGCACGGCCAGCTTCGAGACGACCAATCCCCTGCCGATGCGCGCCGGTCTCACCGCGGACGTCTTCATCCCCAAGGGAATCCTGCGCGAGCCCGGCGAACTGACGCAGATCGCCTGGTTCGTCCAGAGCAATCCGGTCGTGCTGCTGCCGGTGATCGTCTTCGCCGTGATGTTCGGGCTGTGGTACACGGTCGGCCGCGACCCCGACCCCGGCATCTCGGTGGCGCCGATGTACGAGCCCCCCAGGGACATGACGCCCGCCGAATGCGGCGCCCTGGTGGACGACGGCGTCGCCCCGCGAGATATCACGTGCACGCTGGTGGACCTGGCCGTCAAGGGCTACATCAAGATCGAAGAAGTGACGGAACAGCACCTTCTGTTCAGTGGCCGCGACTACATCTTCCACCTGCTGAAGCCGCGCTCGGAGTGGAAGCAACTGGCTGCGCACGAGCAGGTGATGCTCGAGAACCTTTACGCCGGCGGCGGCGAAAGCACCAGGCTTTCCACCCTGAAGAACCACTTCTACACCGCGATTCCCGCTATCAAAGACGACGTCCTCTACGAGCTCAAGCAGAAGGGCCTGTACACGGTGGACCCGGACTCGGCGCACGCCTACCTGATCGGCACTGTGGTGGCCATCGTCGTGGTGCTGCTGCTCCTCAACCACTTCGGACACTTTCCGCTGCTGCAGTCAGGCGCGTGGAGCGTGGGTGCGGTTATCGTTTCGGGCGTGATCGTCTATCTCTTCGGCCGCCAAATGACGGCCAAGAGCCTGAAGGGCGCCCGCACCTACGTCCAGATCCTCGGCTTTGAGGAATTCATGAACCGCGTGGACAAAGACCGCCTTAAGCAGATGCCGCCCGACACCTTCGAGAAATACCTGCCGTACGCCATGGCGCTGGGAGTGGAGCACCGCTGGGCCCAGGCTTTCGCGGGGATCATCCAGAACCCGCCAAGCTGGTACAGCGGCCCGACGCCGCCAGGCTACGGTTTCAATCCCATTCTGTTCACCAACAGCATGGGCTACATGTCCAGCCAGGCGCACGATGTCTTCGTCTCCGCCCCGCGCTCCAGTTCCACCGGCTCCGGCTGGACGGGAGGAGGCTTCTCCAGCGGCGGAGGCTTTTCCGGCGGCGGCTTTGGCGGCGGAGGCGGCGGCGCCTTCTGACCTGCCATCGGACCGGGCCCGAAACCGGCCAGCGGCGCCCCGGGGGTAACCATCCCAGGTGACTGCCCTGCTGCGGCCAGGGTGCGGGAAACGATGCTTCTACTGTCCCGGCCTGGGTTTTCGTGGTATAAACCAGAGCACTGTCCCTGATGACAACGGCGGCCAAGACGGCGGGGCCTGGCGACACCGCAGGCACTGTGCACGAGGCACGTACTGGACAACGCTTCCCGCTCCAGTTGCCGATCACCATCTCCGAAGGGCAGTCTCCGCGCAAGCACTTGGGAACGACCGCGAACGTGAGCGCAGCCGGCGTGTATGTGCGGGCAGAAAAACCCCTGAAGGTTGGCTCCAAGATCGTTTTCGACATCATGCTGCCGGGTAAGGTATTGGGCGTCCAGCGCGACGTGAAGATCCGCTGCACCGGGCGCGTGGTGCGGGCCGAGTCCAGTCGCCGGTTTCCCAGAACGAAACGAGCCACTGCCCGGGAAAATCTGCGCGGGATGGCTTGTGTTATCGATCAATATCGGTTCGTCCGTAAGTAGCACGGAGTAGCATGCTCAAGATCATTTTGGCGGATAACCAGGCGATTTTCCGGGCGGGCGCGGCCAAGGTGCTGGCGGTGGAGGACGAAGTGCGCGTCATGGCCCAGGCGCAGTCGGCCGAGCAGATGATGATGGCGCTCGACAAATTCCGTCCGCACGTGCTCATCTTCGCCGCTGCCCTTCAGCCTGATCTCAAGGCCGTCAGCGCGCAGGCCGGACGCAGCAAGACGCGGCTCGTGGTCATCGCCGAGAGCGGCGAACAGGCTGCCCGCTATCTTAGCGCCGGCATGCATGGCATGGTGTACCGGAACATCGGCGGCCAGGCGCTGGTGGACTGCGTTCACAAGGTGGCGCACGGCGAAACCTGGGTGCAGGACATGCGCGCCCCCAGCGAGATCGTCAGCGAAAACGACTTCGTCGGCGCCCGTGTGCGCGACCGCCTCACCCCCAAGGAGCTGCGCATCGTCGCCCTCATTGTTCAGGGCTTCAAGAACAAGGAAATCGCCAAGCAGCTCGGCACCACTGAGCAGGTCATCAAGAACTACCTGCGCAACGTGTACGACAAGATCGGCGTCTCCGACCGCTTGGAACTGGCCCTCTTCACCGTGCACCACAGGATCCTGGCGGAAGCAGCCGCCGCCACCGCCGCCGCGCACGGCAGTCCGCCCCAGCCGACACCGCCGCCATCAGAAGCCCGACCTGGCTAAGCAGTTGCTGGCTTTGGCTTGAACCTGCAGTCTTCTGCCCTCAAGAAAGCTGTTCTCAGCCTTCGCGGGGAGTTCCATCATCGCCGACGGTGCCAGCGCGCTGTTGTCGCTGGATGCCCTCCTGAGTAGCAAGTGTCTTGCGCAGAAAGCCGCAAGTCCTTTCACCTGCTGGGGATCAACCGAGCACAAAGGGTATGGGTGTCTTTGCATCACTTTGGCGTGGGTTCTCCCTCACGGCGTTCATTTGGAAGCTCTTATCACCTCCTGAACTCGGCTTGGTTCCGTTTGGCAGGGTGGCACCCGGCTTGCTCCCCTTGACCGTCTGTCGACCCATCTCCTGCCTGGAAGTCTGTCATGCAATCGACCTTTTCGCATACCGCGCTTCTGGCCCCCTGGTTGAATAAGGGCATCCTGTGCGGCCTGCCCAAAGTCTGTGAACAGCGGGCTCCGGGCCAAGCGGCTTTTTCACCCGGCCGCATAGCGGAAACAGTGCTTGCGCTGCTGACCTCCAGTTCAGTGCGAAAGGGCAGCCTGGAAGACATGCAACTCAGCCTCTGCCTCCCCGACTTGCTGCGCCCCATTGAGCGGTGTGTACGAGCCGGGAAGCCGGTGCAGCTTACATTAATGGCTTTTCCCTTCAAGGCTCCAAATCCGGCTAAGGTCGGCCCCCGGCAGTTGCCAGACCTTGCTGAACTCGCTGCGCTAATGCGACTGCACTGGCTCAACCTGAAAGCCAAGTCCATCTACCCGCCGGGCCTGGAGATTCACCTCATCCATGACGGCTCCTATATTGCCGGCATATTTCGAGTAAGTTTGGGGGAAGTACGCAGCTACGAAGGCTACTTCGCCCGGCTGGTACAAACCTTGGACGCACCAGGGTTCATCCGTCTCCACGATTTTGAGGTCCTGTTGGCGGCCTGCACCCGCGATACCCCCAAGCCGGAGACGCTCCTGTGGGCAGCGGCACGGGATTGGTGGCGTGGGTCTCGATCCACGGATGAATGGAAGGCCCGGTTCAGCAAGACACTCGGAATGATGAACCTTCGCGGCCTGCCCCTGCAGGAGGTTTCGCAACTGCTGGGGCACGGAG
Source organism: Terriglobales bacterium (assembly GCA_035542595.1). GTDB lineage: Bacteria > Acidobacteriota > Terriglobia > Terriglobales > Acidobacteriaceae > JAHFUA01. The sequence continues at coordinate 3,699 of DATKLD010000221.1, read as the reverse complement.
CGGGCGGGCGGCTTCCCCGCGAATACCGCGAGCTTGAGCGCCAGGTGCAGGTGGCCATGCTGCGCTACTACGTGCGGGACGCACTGCTGCACGCCAGCGACCCGCGGCCCCTCTGCTTTCCTGACGCAATTCATGCCACGACCCAGTGCCGCCCCCGCCGCTTGGCGATCTGGATGGTGGATCGCGGGCACAGCCTGCTGCCCTGGCACGGCGTGGGCGTGATCAACCGCAAAGGAAAATGGGGCGTGGCGCTGGCGCGCGACGTGCTCGGCAACTCCACCTACCATCCCGTTTTTCTGGACGGCGAAGACACGCCGTTCTTCTACCAACAGCTCAATTAAGAATTCCCAACCGCCATGGACGTTGGCTCCCGAGAAAAACGGATCCTGTTTGTCACCAACCCCGCCCTGTCAGTGTACGGGGGCGAAATGTCGCTCTTGCCGGTGGTCCGACGGCTCGGCCCCACCTGGAAGCCCCACTTTCTGGTCGAGGGATCCGGTCCGCTGGACACGCTTCTACGGAAGGAGGAATTTCCCGTCTATCGGATGGCCCTTAAATTCGGGCGGCCCTGGAGAATTCGCCGCCTCCTTTGCCTGGTCCGGCTCGTGAACCTGCTCTACCGCCGACGGATTCAACTCGTCCACGTGAACCTGCATTTTTACGCTGGTTTGGTCTCAGCGGCTTGCGCGGCTGCCGGGGTTCCGATTGTTGTTCACGTACGCAACATGATTGATGAGCCGGTGGAGGTCAGCTTTCGCAAATATGACGGCATTATCTGCATCTCGCAAGCGGTACGCGACAGCCTGGTGACCCGGGGCCGGGTGCGGGAAGCCGAAATCGCAGACCGGCTTTGGATCATTCCTGACGGGCGAGATGTATCTAGTTTTCGCGGTAGAAACAGGGGATCGGGTGCGCAAGGAATTTGGATTTGACCCGGCGACCCCGGTGGTGGGCTTGGCCGCACGCATTACCTCCATGAAGGGGCAGGACGTCTTTCTGCGCATGGCTGCACTGGTCAAAAAGCAAATCCCGGCTGCGCGGTTCCTGCTCGTAGGTTCGACCCTTCATCCCTCTGACGAACTTTACCTTCTGGAATTGCAGAGGCTCGTCCTCGACTTGGGATTGCAACGGGAGACGATCTTTGGCGGTTACCGGGAGGATATGCCTGATACTCTGGCCGCCATGGATTGCTTTGTTCATCCCAGCCGGCGCGGCGCCTTCGTCAGCGTTCTGATCGAGGCAATGGCCACCGGCCTGCCCATCGTGGCTTCGGATGTTGACGGCATCCCAGAGTGCGTTGGTCGCGACGGTGCGGCCGTCCTACTGCCTCCCGATGATCCCGGCGCGTGGGCGGATGCAGTGGTCGGGATCCTGGCCGACCAGCGCTTGGCCAGTCGCATGGCAGAACGGGGCAGAGAACGAGTATCCCGTTTGCTAGACATCGGCCCCTTGGCTCAGCTCACCGCCGAGGTCCTGGAAACTGTTTACCAGCGCTATCACAGGCAGTGAAATTGGGGCGGGCTGGCTCTAATCCGAACGCGAGACAGAGCTTCTTCCCGGCTTGAGCAGCTCGTTGACAATGGTGACCAGCTCCTCCGGGTTCACCGGCTTTTCCAGGTACAGGTCAGCCTGCGGTTCCGCTCCCTGGAAGGCCTCAGCAACATAGCCTGACACCACGACCACTGGCATAGCAAACTGCCGCTTAGCCGCCGCGACAACGCCCCGGCCGTCACCATCGCCCAGGCGCCAATCGGTCACCACCGCGTCGAAAGCGGCGTTCTGAAGCTTGGTGATGGCGTCGCGCGCCGAGGTCGATGCCGTCGCCGTATGGCCGGCTTGCTCCAGAATCGCGCACTTGAGCGTGACGACGTGTGGCTCGTCGTCCACGCAGAGAATCCTCGCCATCTCGGGTCCTGACCGCGCAAGTGAGTTCGGCGCGCGGTAACGACTGTCGCCCCTCGACAGCCGTGGAAAACACGCGCTAACGTTAATTCGCACTCTGGCCCATGTCAATGAATCCCTCATTAAAAGCTCGAGCCCTGTGAGTTAACCACAGGGCCCGCGCTGTAATCACTAATTCTTTCAATGTGTTACGTCAGTTTCTCTCCGATGCTCTTGGCCTGGGTAAACAGGAACAGATAGTCCGGTCCGCCGGCCTTCGAGTCGGTGCCCGACATGTTGAACCCGCCAAAGGGATGCGCGCCGACGATGGCCCCCGTGCACTTGCGGTTGATATACAGGTTGCCGACGTGGAACTCGTTCATGGCCTTCTGCTTCTTTTCCGGTGAGCTGGTATAGACGGCGCCGGTCAAACCAAACTCGGTGTCGTTGGCGATTTCGAGCGCGTGCTCGAAGTTGCGCGCCTTGATCACCGCCAGCACCGGCCCGAAGATCTCCTCCTGCTCCAACTTCGACTTCGGCGCGATGTCGGCGATGACCGTGGGCTCGATGAAGTAGCCGTCCTTGCCCGGGACGCGCTTGCCGCCGGTGATCAGCCGCCCGTCTTTCTTTCCGTGCTCGATGTAGCCAAGGATGGACTTCATCGACCCTTCGTTGATCACCGCCGCCATCCCCGGATTCTCCGTGGGATCGCCGAGCGTGATCTTTTCCACGCGCGCCTTCAGCAGGCCGAGGAACTTGTCGTAGATCTTCTCGTCCAGGATCAGGCGGGAACAAGCCGAGCACTTCTGTCCCTGGAAGCCGAAGGCCGAAGCCGCGACGCCTTCGACCGCCGCCTCGATGTTGGCGTCGGCATCCACGATGATGGCATCCTTGCCGCCCATCTCCAGCACTGTGCGCTTGATCCAGATCTGGCCGCTTTGCTGCGTGGCCGCCACCTGGTTGATGCGCAGTCCCACTTCCTTGGAGCCGGTGAAGGCGATATAGCGCGTCTTGGGATGCGACACCAGCGCGTCGCCGAAGGTCGCTCCGGCGCCGGGGCAGAAGTTCACCACGCCCGGAGGCATTCCGGCTTCTTCCAGCAGCGAGAAGAAGAAGGCCGCGATGGCCGGCGAATCGCTCGACGGCTTCAGGATGACGGTGTTGCCGGCGACGATGGATGCGCTGGTCATGCCCGCCATGATGGCGCCCGGGAAGTTCCACGGCGGCACCACGATGCCCACGCCCAACGGGATGTAGCGCAGGTAATCGCGCTCGCCCGGTAACTGCACCGGGGGCTCGGCCTTATCGAGCCGCAGCGCCTCGCGGGCATAGAACTCGAGGAAGTCAATGGTCTCGGCCGTATCGGCATCGGCTTCCGCGTAGTTTTTGCTGACCTCGAAGACCATCCACGCCGAGAACTCGTGCTTGCGCTTGCGGAGCAACTCTGCCGTTCGCAGCAGCAGCCCCGCGCGCTCCTCTGCAGATGTCCGGCTCCACGTCTCGAAGGCCTTCAGCGCCGCTCTTATCGCCGGTTCGACCTCCGCCGCGCCCGCCTTCGAGAACAGACCCACCAGCTCGGACGGCTTCGCCGGATTGATGGAGCGCAATTTGTCCGTGGTCTTGACGTGCTTGCCGCCGATCACCAGGTCGTACTCGCGTCCCAGCTCGCCGCGCACCTTTTCGATAGCGGCGCGCATGGCCCTCTTGTTCTCTTCCTTCGTGAAATCCGTAGCGGGCTCGTTGCGGAATGGCCCAGGAGCAATGCGGGTCCGGACCGGGGGTGCTTCGACTGTCGCCATTACGTCCTCCTATGAGAGC
>DATKLD010000220.1:0-7397 GCA_035542595.1 Terriglobales bacterium | reverse complement strand
CGCGAAGCGTACGATCGCCTGCGATTGCGTCCGAGAGTGTTGGTTGACGTGTCGAAGATCGACACAGGCACCAGGCTCTTCGGGCAGGAACTCGCGCACCCGATTCTGCTGGCGCCCGCCGCCGATCACCGCATGATCCATCCCGACGGGGAAGCGGCAACCGCGCGCGGAGCGGGCAGCACGAACACTATCTTTGTGCTCAGCTCCTTCACCAACACTTGCGTGGAGGATGTTGCCCGGGACGCCAGCGCGCCGTTATGGTTTCAGCTTTACGTGCAGCGCGATCGTGAGTTCACGCGTGATATTGTCCAGCGGGCGGCGGCGGCCGGCTGCAGGGCGCTCTGTGTAACTGTGGACACCCCAACTTTTGGGGCGCGCAACCGGCAGGCACGGGCCAAATACGAGTTGGCGCCTGGCCTCACCCGTCCTCACCTGCCGCGACCCGGCAACAGGAGCAGCGCGGCTGGATCGCAGGTGTTTCCCGATTGGACGGAGCCAGCTTTGACGTGGCGGGATATCGGCTGGCTGAGATCTATCGTCAAGATACCGGTCCTGCTCAAAGGAGTGTTGAACCCCGATGACGCTGAGCGCGCAGTGCAGGAAGGCGTGGCAGGGATCATCGTATCGAACCACGGCGCTCGCAACCTGGATACGGTTCCGGCCACAGCAGACGCATTGCCGTGCGTCACGGAAAAAGTCGCAGGACGCATTCCGGTGCTGGTGGATGGGGGAATACGTCGCGGGACAGACGTAGTCAAAGCGCTCGCGCTTGGCGCCAGTGCCGTTCTCATCGCGCGACCTTATCTGTACGGATTGGCGGTGGCAGGGGAGCGAGGCGTGCAGCGCGTAGTTGAGATCCTGCGCAACGAACTTGAGATGGCCATGGGGCTGCTCGGACGGCCGACCATCAAGGGTATCGATGGATCAGTACTTTGGAGATCATGACCGTAGGCATCACCGCGGCGTCGGACGGAGCAGTCTTGCAAATGCGGGAGCCTCGGGTAGTAGGCCGAAAGGCCCCGTTGCAAGAAAGAAGCCCCGACTGCTCGGGGCTTTTGTGCTCCTCGCCAGGAGCACGGCATCAGGAGGTCGCAACCATCTTGCACTCAGGGCGGTCGCGTCACCAAGTTACGCGAGTACCGTTACCAAACGGGGCGGCCACAGAACGTCCGTGCGGTTCTGCCGATACTGTAGTGGCCGGATCAACTATGCCGCTGCTCCTCTGGTCAATTGTCGTCCTGCTGTTTGCCGCGGCGTTATCCCTTGGGATGCTGCGCAACTAGGCCCCGGCTCGATCGAAGACGGTCCGACATCCCAAGTAATGCCGCTTAGTGCGGGTGCTCCTCCTTGCCCTGCTGCTGTTCAACGCGCGGGGGCGTCGGTTTCGCTCGCTGCTCCTGCCAGGTGCGCTGCTTGTTCTCCTCCTGCTTCCACTGTTGCGGGCTCTTCTCCTGCACGGGCGGGGCCGGCTTCACCAGCGGATGCGGCGGAGTCTGGACCTCTGCCTGCCGCGCAGGCGGGGTCGCCGGCAACGCTTGGGGTTTCTGACCACGCTCCCAGCGCGATTCTCCGGCGGAGGGCGGCCGTTCCGTCACTCCCGGCTGCTGAGGCGGCGCAGGCTGCTGGCGGATATCTCCGCGAGCCGGAGGCTGGGCAGGCTGCTGCGCGGGCAACCCCGGTTCCTGGCGGATTCCCTCCCGAGGCTGCACAGGCTGCTGTACCGATTGCTGCGCAGGCTGCTGCGGTCCCCAGGCGCGGTGCGAATCCGCCTGCTTGGGCGAGAAGGGCGCCGGCGGAGGCGGAGGCGAAGCCCGCCGCGCGACCACCTGGCGGTTCACCACCGCGGGCGGCGGAGCGTTGCGCGCGCGCTGGCCCGCTCCCCACACGCTGCTGCGGACGGGCGTGACCGGCGCTTCGCGAGCCAGGGGCGCCTGCTCGATCTCACGCTGCGAGACCTGCATCATGTTGCGCGCCACCGGACGCGCGTTCACGAAGGTATCGTGCGAGACTACGGTGACCGCGTTGGTGACATGCTGGTTCACGTAGGAGATGCGGCTGAGGTTGTTGGTGTTGTAGTAGTTGTACATGCTGGTGATGTGGGTGACGTTGACTACCGTGTTGCTGGTATTGATGTTGGTCACGTAGATGCGGCTAACGCGATACGTGGGAACGTAGACTTCGCCAGGCGCCAGCGGAAACCAGGCCACGCCCGGCCCGGCGGCGCCGCGGAAGCCCCCTCCACCGACGAAGGCCACCAGCGCCGGCGCATAGACAGGCCGCACCACCACAGGTCCGGGAACCCAGCACCACCTGCTGTTGGCGAACGCCCAGCGTCCGTAGTGAAAGGGGGCGAATCCCCAGGGTTCATCCTCGACCCAGGTCCAGCCCCAGGGGCGGATCCAGACCCAGTGCCCGAAGCGATACGGCGCCCATCCGACGGGAACGACGGTCGGAAACCAGACCGTGCCATAGTTGGCTACGTAACCCCACTGGCCGTAGTCGTCCAGGTCCTCGTAGCCGGTCATCTCACGCGAGACGTAGTTGGCGGTGTCGGCGCGGTCTTCGCGCTGGTCGCGCTGGAAGGCCCAGGCGGCGAAACTATCGGCGCGGGCGATCTGCTCGATATCGAAGTCGAGCGGGCCCTCGCCACGGAAGCGGACCTGCTGTCCGGCGAACACCTGATAGTCCTGTCCGCCGCCGGTGGCTTCGGCGCGGCCCTGCCACACCGTAGTGACGGTTTCCATACCCTGAGGATCGACGTCGACGCGGTAATCGCCAGGCGTCACCGGCGAGAAGGCCAGGTTGGGCGTGTCGATCTCATAGGCGTCGTCGTCATCCAGGTGTCGGATGCGGAGGATCATCGAGCCTTGCGCCAGGCGGACCTGCAGAACGCGGTCGCTGAGCTCAAGCAGCGTGATCTCGGTGCCGGAACCCAGGCGGATGGCGGTAGAGCCGACGTGCAGCTCGGCACGCGAGCCGCTATCGGCCCACAGCGTGTCGCCGGTCACTAGCGGGCGGTTGGGGACGGCGGTCAGCCAGTCCTCATCGCCGGCCGGCTGGAAAGAGACCGCGCCCTGGGAGAAGTTAAGCCGCGCCACGCGGCTGGGTGGATCTTCGTCCTGCGCCGTGGCCAGCGGCGGAGCCTGCAACAGCAAGGCGAAAAGCGAGATCGCAAGGGCCCCTGTCAACAATCTGCATACTTGTGCTTTCATAAGCGTCTCCCTGCGGGCCAGAGGTGCTATCTGCTGTATTAAACACGAATGTGGGAGGTCAGTTCTGTGATGGGGGGCATGCCGGGTCGTGGCCTGCGGGATTTTTTCTTAGCCGGATAGGCAACCCTTTACGGCGCCGATAGGAATGGCCACTCGCGCCGCCCCCAGGCGCGCAGAAAGAAGATAAGTAGTCCCGCCACCAGGATCGCCACTGCATAGCGCACTTCTTTTAAGAAGTTCTGCCGTGACACCAGCACGAAGATGAATCCCGCGATGGCCACCAGCGCCGGCAGCGGGTAAAGCCACATGCGGAAGGGACGAGGCGCTTCCGGGCGGCGGGCGCGCAGGATCAGGAGGCCGATCGCCTGCACCAGGAACTGGATCACGATGCGGATCACCACCAGCGCCGCAATCACGTCGGCCAGTCGTAGCAGGCAGAAACAGGCGGCCACCACGCCCAGCGCCACCAGCGATACGTGCGGAAAGCGGCCGGTGGGATGCACGCGGCCGAAGGCGTGGAAGTAATTGCCGTCGAGCGCCGCGGCGTAGGGCACGCGCGAATATCCCAGCAGCAGCGAAAACACGGAGGCGAACGCGGTCCAGATCACCAGCAGGCTGACAACGAATCCTGCCCAGCTTCCGTACACGCGCTGCATCATCAGGGACACGACGTAGTAGCGCGTCTCGCTCTGGCCCGCGGCAGCCAACTCGCGCCAGGGCACGACGCCGAGAATGCTGGCGTTCATCACGACGTAGATCGCGGCGACGGCCAGAATCGAGTACACCAGGGCGCGCGGGATGGTGCGCGCCGGCTCTTTGACCTCGTCTCCCAGAAAGCAGACGTTGTAATAGCCCCAGTAGTCGTAGGTGGCGATGAGCAGCGCCGATCCCATGCCAGCGAAGAAGGCGTGGTCGAAGCGGAACGCGCCGGCGGGGAAGTCGAAGGCGCGGGCACGGTCGAAGTGCGCCAGGCCCGCTACGATCACCCACGCCAGCGTGGCCAGTACCCCCAGCCAGAGCAGCTTGGAGACCCGCCCGATGACTCCAATGCGCCGGTAAAGCAGCAGGACGGCGACGGCGCACGCGGCGATGGCCACGAACGTCGCGCGATTCACCAGCACGCGTGCTTCGAGCGGTCCGAGGCCGGGCAGAGACATGCCGAGTGTTGTTGCGGCGTAGGTCTTTTCGAGCGACGGCAGCAGGTAGCTGGCGTACTGCGCCAGTCCGAGGCAGCCCGAGGCGATCGAGAGCGGCGCACTGAAGGAGAGCTGCCAGACGAAAAGAAACGACAGCAGCCGTCCCAGATGCTCGGGGCCGTAGATTTCTTTCAAATAACGATACGATCCGCCCGAGCCCGGCATGGCCGCGCCCAGCTCGGCCCACACCATGCCGTCGCACAGCGCCAGGGCCGCGCCCAGGATCCATCCCAGCATGGCCTGCGGGCCTCCGGCGGCGCTGATGATGAGAGGGATGGTGATGAACGGCCCCACGCCAATCATGTCAATCATGTTCAGCGCGGTGGCTGAGCCGAGTCCTACTCCGCGGACCAGCGTAGGGCCACGATCCGCGGGGCTAGGGCTTGCCATGGCCAGCGCTCAGTAGATTCACGTACAGGCGGATGGCCCCGGGGACTCCACTGGGAAGCTGGCGGAAGAATGCGTAGCCGGTGTAGATGTAAGTGCCGCGGCCGTAGCGGGCGCGCAGCAGGCCGCCTTCGCGCCCGGGCTCGCCCGGGTCGGCCGAGGAGAGCAGCGCACGGTAGTGGTTGTCCCAGCGGTCCATGAAGTAGAGCCCGCGCTCCTGCACCCAGCCATCGAAATCCTTTTCGGTGATGGTATTAGGGAAGCGGAAGAGTCGGTCGTAGGGCTCGAGCAGCATGACCGGCGCTTCCTCCACGCTTACCCGATCGTGGCTCAGCTCGGTCGGATAGGGCGTGTAGTGTCCAGCGTTGAACTGCTCAGGATTGGTGTTGTACTGCACCAGGAGCGTGCCGCCGCGGTCCACGTAATCGAGCAGGCGGCGGTTGTTCTGGCGGACGTCCGGGCGCGTGTCATAGGCGCGGATGCCGAGGATGATGGTGTCAAAGCGCTGCAGGTCGCCGTGCGTCACCTGCTCGGGGGAAATCATCTCCACGCTTAAGCCGAGCCCGCGCAGGACGGCGGGGATGTCATCGCCCGCACCCATGACGTAGCCGATCTTCAGGCCCTCTGGCACTTTCACCTGCACCGCGGCCAACTGCTGGATCGCTGGCTGGTAGTAATAAAAGGTGCCGAGGTCTTCGCCCGTCACCACGGTGAAACCCTCGGAATATTGCCGACCCCCGGCTTCGAGCACGGCGCGCACGCGCGATTTTCCCGTCCGATATGCTCCGCCCGGTGGCGTCAGCTTGAAACTGACTTTCTTCTCCTGGCCGCCGCGCTCAAAGCGGACCGGAACGGAGTCGGGATTGACCGTCCATCCCTGGGGCGCGCGCAGGTACACGCTGGCCTCGCCGGAAGCGTAGCTGCGGACACTGACCTCGACCGTGGTGGGCGAGGTGGAATCGGCGGGCACCACCTGGGTCCGCGGCGCGATCAAGAGCGAGAACGGCGGCACCACCGCCAGGGGCGGACTGTTCTCCGCCAGGGACGCGCGGGCGACGGCGCGCACCGTGCCGCGGTATCCGCCGAAACCGAACACCGCGTGCGCCTTGACCGGCGGCGGCGGGAAGGGAAGCGTCAGGTAGTGTGGATCGTCGATCTCGTACACGGCGTCGGCTTCCGGATCGTTGCGATGCCAGTAGGGACGCGTGAGTTCCGCGTTGGGCGCGACCGTCAGGTTGAAACTCACGGTGGTGCTGTCGCCAGGTCGGAGCTGCGCCGGACGGATCCACACCGGAGGCGCGCTCCACCCTTGCGGCAGGTCGAGCACGATCTCCTGCACTTGCACCGCTTCGTCGCCGGAGTTGCGCAGCTCAGCCACGAGGCGCACCGGCTGTCCCGGGACCACCATGGGATTGCCCGGAGGAGTGATGGCGATCCGCAGATCCAGGTTCAGGGCCAGTTCGGCGGCGCGCTGGAACTGCTGCCGCTTGGCGCGCAGGTTCACCAACAGCTCGGACTTAGCTGCCGGCGAGAGCTGCGATTGCTCGACCTCGCCGATCAGCTCCGCCACCTGCTGCTCGCCGGCGAGCAGCGGCGCCGCCAGCCGGGACGACGGTCCTGGGATGAGGTGCGTAGCTTCGTCCACCCGCTGCTTGATTGCCACCAGCGCCGGGCGCAGAAAATCGGCCTTGGACTCCTCGTCGCCGATGCGGTCGGCGAGGCCGGGCAACGTGGTGTCGATGCCGTCGAAGAAATCACGCTCGTGCTTTCGTTCAGGCGGCAGGGGCAGTACCGAATCCACCAGCTTGTAGTAGCTCACGTGCGGCCGGTTGGAAAGCTGCCATTCGCCGGCGCCCTGCGAGAGCTGGTGCCGCAGCCCCTGCATGGCGAACTGTGCGAAGCTCATCCCCAGCACAGGCGATTGCGCGCCGCTGTCGAGCGCCAGCGAGTAGTCGTCGCTCGTGCCGCGGATGTAGAGCTTCTTTGCCTGCCAGGGCTGGAGGCCTTCACTCAGTTGTTCGGAGAAGCGCGAAGGGTCGGCGGCGGCGCGGAAGGCTTGCCGGGTGAGGATGCCGGCGGCCTGATGATGGCCGTGGCCGTCGCGCGGCGTGCCCTGGAAGCGGGTGACGATCACATCCGGCCGGAAGGTGCGGATCACGCGCACCATGTCGGCGAGCGCGACCTCGTGGCCGTGCCACTTGTCGAAGGTCTCGTCGGGGCTCTTGGAGTAGCCGAAGTCGGCGACGCGGGTGAAGCGCTGCTCCACGCCGTAATATTGGTCGGCGGCCAGCAGCTCCAGCGTGCGCAACACGCCCAGCTCGTCGAACAGGTTGCTGCCGGTGCGGTTCTGTCCGCCTTCACCGCGGGTCAGCGTCAACTGCACGGCGGTGACGCCCTCGCCGCGCGCCTCCATCACCAGCATGCCGCCGTCTTCGTCGTCGGGATGAGCGACTGTGTGCATCAGCCGCCCCGTAGTGTGCAGCTTGATGAGCAGTTGCTCCAGTTCGCTGGTGCCGCGGGCGGGAGCCGGAGCGGCAGCCAGGGGCGGCGCAGTGCTTGGTACGGCGAGCAGCAGGACGAGCAGCAGCGTCCATGCGGCGTA
>DATKLD010000219.1:0-3437 GCA_035542595.1 Terriglobales bacterium | reverse complement strand
CACGTGGCCCAACTCGCCGGCTTCGGATTGACGATTTTGACTACTCCTGCGCTGGACTTTGCCACGGGCAGCTACAAGCCGTTGCCGATGGAGTCGGCGGCGCAGCTCGTCAAGGCCTTTGATGAAGGCGCAGCCAAGGTCCGCAGCGCCCTTGCCAGCCTGCCGGACGAAGCCTGGAAGCAGAACTGGAAGCTCAGTATTGGCGCCAAGACCATCTTCGAAGGCAACCGTTTTCTCGCCTACCGGCAGATGTTCATTAACCACCTGGTGCATCACCGCGCTCAGCTCGGCGTATATCTGCGTCTGAATGGCCAGCCGGTGCCGTCGATTTATGGTCCGTCCGCGGATGAGACGTTGGGTTTCTGATTCCGTGGTGCCGCCAGCACGCGGGCGCGGGTTGCGGCAGGCAGCGTCTCGCAGGCAGTGCGCAACACCAGGCGCGGCGCGCGGTCGCGGATGCGAAGAAGATAAGCAACGGTCGTCTTAGGATCGGCTTTGGCGGCTTCGCGCAGCAGCCATCCCAGGCCTTTCTGGACCATGTCGTCCTGGTCAGCGAGCAGGGCCTCGGAGAGGCGGACGATCTGAGGAAACAGCATCCACTGCCGTACGGCGCGGACGAGCGAGACCGCAGCCGCGCGCCGTCGCCAGCGGTTCTTCGACTTGGCCCAGCGCAGCGCATGAGCGGCCCACTTGGGCTCGGCGACGATCATGGGCCCAATCAGGTAGTGGACCAACCCATCGTGATCACGCCAACTGCGGACGCGGTCGAGCCAGCCGTCGAACAGCTTGAACTCGCGTTCGCCGAACCTGGCGACCGAATTCTCCAGCAGGAGCACGGCGAAAACTTTTTCTTTCGAGCACCTTGCTGGTGAATAGCCGGTCGGCCACCTGCACAAGGGCTTCGAGCCCGTCCGTCGTCTGGATCTCGCGGCTGGTCTTGCGCGCGAAGCGGCGCAGGTCGACCGTGTACCATCCGTGCGAGCGGACTTCTTCCTTGAAGAACGACTGCACGCCCGTGGCGTGCTCGGGCGAGCCTCCGCGGCGGAGGGCGTCGCGGAGGCGGCGGAGCCATGACTCAGTCTTGAGTAGCATCAGTGCTCATTGTGAAAAGCAGGTCCCTCGACTCGGGCCAGCCAGCGCATCAAGCCAAAGGCAGGCTTGATGCGTTTCTGGGCTGGCCCTCGCTCGGGATGACAGTTCTATTTTTTCTCTAGCGTGGATGGACAGCCTCTTGCGTTTGCTCCTCCTCCGCGAAGAACGGCGCCCACTGCTCGCGGCGAGGCGCAGGCGTGACCAGGCTGACCAGCACCAGCGCCACGAGTGAAATGATGACTGCCGGGAAGATGGCGTCGTGCGTCAGCCAATTCGCAGGCAACAGGGGCGTGCCGCCGCGCTGCGCGATCAGTTGCTGCACGTTCCAGAAGATGGTGACGGCAGTGCCCAGAATGATGGATGTGACGGCCGCGGCCGCGGTCACGCGCTTCGAGAAGAACGCTCCCATGACCACGGGTGTAATCGCCGCCGAGTAAATCGTATAGGCGTATAGGGCCATGGCGAGGATCGAGGTCCACACCGCGCCTTGCAGGAGCGCGAAGATGCCGAGCAGCACGATGATGATGCGTGAGACCAGCAGCACGCTGCGGTGCGAGGCGTCCTTGTTGATGAAGCGAGTGTAGACGTCGTTGACCAAGTTGGTCGCCGGCGAGAACAGATAGTTGTTGCCGGTGGAGATCACCTTTGCGAAGACCGCGCCCATCAGCAGCGCGCCGACAAATGGCGGCAAGCCATGGCGCGCGGTGAAGGGGATGGTCTCGCGCGGGCGGCTGGCCAATTCCGGGTTGTGCAGGAACAGCGCCGCGCCGAAGACGGCGATGGCAACGATCAGGGTCTCGAGCAGGAAGGTGCCGATGATCCAGCCGACCACCGCGGTGCGCGCGTCTTTAGGCGTCTTGGCGGAGAAAAATTTCTGATACATGCTCTGATTCCCGAGCATGAGAAGAAAGGTCGGCACGAAGTAGTCCCAGGCCTTCATGAACGCGACGCCGCTGCCCTGGTTCACGCCGTTGACGAAGCCAAAGCGTCCGAACCACTGGAAGTATTCCCGTGGTAGCGCGGCGTGCAGTCCCGACACCCCGCCGACGCGGTGGAGCAGCACGGGAACTGCGATGCACGATGTGACCGTGATCAGCAGCCCGATCATCAGGTCCATGTATGCGACCGAAGCCATCCCGGCCAGCGCGGTGAAGGCGATTACGAAAGTCGCGATGATGATCATCCCCAGCGCATGCGAATTCTGCGGCGCAAAGCCGAAGGTGTGCACCGCAACCTCATCGAGATCGGGAAAGATGAGGTGGAGGATGTCGCCGCCGCCCTTGAACTGGTAGGAAGTGATGGCGGTGTAGGCGAACAGGATGGCGATGGTGCCGAGCACGCGCGCGGCCGTGTGGTAGCGGGTTTCGAGCAGGTCGGGGATGGTGAACTGCGCGAACTTGCGGGCGCGCGGCGCGACGAAATAGATGATCAGCAGGCCGGCCCATCCGCCCGCCGGCTGCCACAACGCGGCGAAGCCGTTCTTAAAGGCGTTCTCCGCGCCGGCGAAGAGCGAGCCCGCCCCGATCCACGAGGACAGCAGCGTAAAGATCAGGACGACGGCGGGCAGTGAGCGTCCTGCGACCAGGAAGTCGGCTTTAGTCTTGACCGTCCGGACGCGGCTCAGGCTGACCGCCAGCAGCGCCGCCACGATGATGGCGAGAACGACGATGTAAAGATTCATGCGTGAGTACCGAGTTGCGAGTACCGAGTACCCAGTGGCGGGCTGCTAACCTTGAAGCCTTCGCCGCAGCTCGCCAGCGGATATTCGTGCGATCCGGATCACTTTGTTGCGGCTGGTCTCACCCGCGGCTATGGTAACGGAGGAGCGCGGGAGTTTCAAAAAATCTGCCAGAAACTCGACGCAGGCCTCATTGGTGCGGCCCTCGATGGGAGGCGCCGTCAGGGCCAGCTTGAGGGCGTCGCCGATCTCGCCCAAGATTGCGTTCCGGCGGGCGCGCGGCTGCACGCGAACAGCGAAGGTGGCACCCTGAGGCGTGTCGCGGATTGAGATCACTTCGGCGCTCTCGGGCCAAAGATGGCGGTGCCGATGCGCACGCAGGTCGAGCCTTCCTCAATGGCGACCTCGAAATCGTGTGACATGCCGATGGACAGCGTGTCCACGCCGATGGCGGGCAGGTTGCGGGCGGCGATCTTATCGCGCAATTCTCGCAGCATGCGGAAAAAGGGCCGCCCACCTTCGGGATTTTCCGTGAAGGGCGGGATGCTCATCAGGCCGCGGAATTCAAGATGCTCGAGACGCGGCGCGGCCGTCAGGATCGATTCGAGTTCCGGCGAATCCGGCGCAACTCCGCTCTTCGCCGCCTCGCCACCGACGTTGATCTCAA
>DATKLD010000218.1:0-29846 GCA_035542595.1 Terriglobales bacterium | reverse complement strand
TGGCTCCTCAGGTAGGACTCGAACCTACAACCCTCCGGTTAACAGCCGGATGCTCTGCCATTGAGCTACTGAGGAGTGGCTTGACCGTGCGGCACCCCGCGGCGGGCGCTCATTACGAAGTTTATAGCAGGTGAAGCAGGGCGTCAAAAGCCAACCAAGTTCGGTGCTGTCCCGATTTTAACGCCAACATCCCGATTCCCAACCAGGAAACGCTTTCCGTTACACTAACAGGCAGCGTCCGGAGTGACGTTTCCCCGCCGCTTTCGTCTTTACCGTTTGAGAGGTGCCGGATGGGAGGAATTCGTTTGTCGCACGTCGTTCTATTTCTGCTGCTCGTCTCCGCCTTCGCCCTGGCGGACAACGCCAGTCCCGATGCCACGGCGACACCCGAAAAACTGCCCAAAGCCAAGGTGGATGCGGTGACCGACGAGTTGCACGGGCACAAAATCTCCGATCCCTACCGTTGGATGGAGAATGCGGACAGCCCCGAGACGCAAGCGTACGTGCGGGCGCAACTGGCGTACACGCGCAGCCTCCTGGACCCGCTGCCCGGACACCAGAAGATCCATGCCCGGCTGACGCAACTGTTGAGCATCGGCAACGTGGGCACGCCCCAGGTCGGGGGAGAGTGGTACTTCTACACCCGGCGCGAGGGCATGCAGAACCAGCCGGTCCTCTACGTGCGCAAGGGATTGCAGGGCACCGACCGCGTGCTGGTGGACGTGAACGCCCTCGCCGCGGACGGCACTGTCGCCCTGGACTGGTGGCACATCTCGCACGACGGCAAGTACGTCGCCTACGGAACCTCTCCCAGTGGATCGGAGAAGAGCACGCTGCACGTGATCGAGACCGCCACCGGGAAGCTGCTGCCGGACGCCATCGAGCAGACACGCGGCGCGAGCGTGGCCTGGAAGCTGGACGATTCCGGCTTTTTCTATACCCGCTATCCCAAAAAGGGAGACGTCCCGGCCGAGGAAGAGAACTACCATCGTCGCGTGTATTACCACGCCCTGGGCAGCGATCCAGCCAAGGATCCGCTGATCTTCGAACCTAAGAATGCGCAAGACTGGCCCAACATCTCGCTTTCCAACGATGGCCGCTGGCTCACCATCGTCTCCGGGCAGGGCTGGACCAGGAGCGAGATCTACCTGAAAGATCTCAAAGCCAACAGCGCGCCCGTCACAGTAATCGCGGGCAAGAACTTCCTTTACAGCGGCGAGGTGTTCAACGGCACCATGTACATCGTGACCAACGAGGACGCGCCGCACTACAGGGTGTTCGCTGCGCCGGCGGAAACACCCGACCAGAGCCACTGGAAACTGGTAATCCCCGAGTCGCAGGATGCCGTGCTGCGCGGGCTGGACATCATCGGCGGCAGGCTGGTGGCCGAGTACGAGAAGAACGTCAGCTCACTGGTGAAGGTTTTGTCGGTGGAGGGCAAACCGCTGGCGGACGTGCCATTGCCGGGAATCGGCAGCGTATCCGGCGTCGGCGGCCAGTGGGACAGCCAGGAAGCTTTCTTCGGATTCCAGTCGTTCACCGTGCCGCCAACCATCCTGCATTACGATCTGCGGAATGGCGAGACATCGGTATTCACCAGGATCGAGGCGCCAATCGATTCCAGCGGCTATGAGGTCAAGCAGGTCTGGTACGCGTCCAAGGACGGGACCCGCGTGCCCATGTTCATCGTCAGCAAAAAAGGACTGGCGCTGAATGGGAAGAATCCTACGCTGCTTTACGGGTACGGCGGCTTCCAGGTGAGCGAGACGCCGGCGTTCAGCCGCAGCGTGTTCCTGTGGCTGGAAAATGGGGGCGTTTACGCGCTCGCCAACCTGCGCGGCGGAAGCGAATTTGGCGAAGCCTGGCACCGGGCGGGAATGCTGGATAAGAAGCAAAACGTCTTCGACGACTTTGCCGCCGCCGCCGAAAACCTGATCGCGCAAAAATACACCGACCGAGATCACCTCGCGATCATGGGAGGCAGCAATGGCGGGTTGCTGGTGGGGGCGGCCATCACTCAGCATCCCGATCTGTTTCGCGCCGCGGTCTGCCGCGTTCCCCTGCTAGACATGCTGCGCTACCAGAATTTCCTCATCGCCAAGCTGTGGGTCCCGGAGTACGGTTCGGCGGACGATGCCAGGCAGTTCGACTATTTGTACGCGTATTCGCCCTATCACCACGTCAAGCCGGAGACGCTGTATCCGGCCATCCTGTTCATGACCGCCGACACCGACACGCGAGTCGACCCAATGCACGCCAAGAAGATGGCCGCCCTGATGCAAGCCGAGGCCAAGAACGGCGCCGACCGCAACCGTCCGATTCTGCTGCGCATCGAGCCCAAGGCCGGCCACGGTCAGGGCAAGCCGCTCACCAAGCAGGTCGAAGAAGAAACCGACGTGTGGTCGTTCCTGTTCTGGCAGTTGGGAGTCAAGCCGTAGCACTTGCGATTCCCTGTGTCCGCAGCAGCTCGGCGGCGGGCCTCGTGGCTGCCTGCCGAGCGGCCCGCCCCTCCCCTCAGGTATTGACATCACCGCGCCCAACTAAAGTCCAGCCACAAGAGTGACGACAAATACAACCGGACCAAACGGTTGTCGGCAAGCGCCTCGGTGGATCAATGCCCCTACGGAAGGAGTCTGCCTTGTGAGTGCACTCAACGATATCAAGTTGCGGATAGAAGAAAAGATCAAGGCCGATGGCCTGGATGCGAAGGAAGTGAAAGGTAAGATCGGACTGCGCTCAGGCAAAGTCCTTGCCTTTATTACGGCGAGCACCCCGGATGATCCGGAAGCTATTGCCAAACTCAAGCAGGCCGCCAAGGAAGTGCTCAACCTCAGCTTGTGAGGAGTATTCGTATGAAATGGAACTCGATTCGCACCAAAGTCCTGGCCGCATTGGTCGCCTGTCTGGTTGTGGGCGCAGGCTGCATCCTAGCGCTGATGCGCTACAGCTTCGAACGCAACTCACAAGTCCTGGCGGCGGAGTCCGTCACTGGTTCCCAAAAGCTGTTCACCATCCTGGAGGCCAGGGAGATCAGCAAAATGACAGCCGTCAGCGAGGCCCTGATCACGAACCCGCAGGTCCGCGATGCTTTCGCAGCCGGAGATCGCACCCGCCTGCTGGAGCTAACGGCGCCGCTGTATTTGAGCTTCAGGAAGGAAGGCATAACGAACTGGATGTTTCACAGTCCTGAACCGGACATGACCGTCTTCCTTCGTCTCCACAATCCTCCGAAGTTCGGAGACCATCTGAATCGGTTCATGGACAAAGAAGTCGTACGTACCCATGCCATGGTGTCCGGAAACGAGCTGGCCAAGGCCGGATTTGCGGTGAGAATCCTCAGGCCTTTCCGTGATTTGCAAGGCAAGGTAACCGGCTACGTCGAGTTCGGTGAAGAACTCGGTCAGTTCATTCACGCCATGAAAAACCAGACCGGAAACGATTACGGGCTTCTGCTCAGCAAGAAATACATGGACCGGCAGTTTTGGGCCGATTCGAGCGCGGTCTGGAAACGCCGCGACAACTGGGATGACAACCCGGGCTTCGTAGTAGCGGACAAAACGACAGCTTCCGACAGAATCATTCGATTCGACGGAGACCTGGCCGCGGTGCCCGGCCAAGGCAAGGTGCTGGAGCGTTTCCAGGAGGGGAATTCAGTCTTTGTCCGCGGCATCTTTCCCATCCACGACGCGGCGGGGAATACCGTGGGCGCAATGTTCGTCGTGCGGGACATTTCGAGCTTTTACCTGGCGATGAGGCGCACGGCGAACGTCCTCGTGATTTTGACGGTCACGGCTCTGGCGCTCGGCATCCTCCTGGTGCTGACGCTGCTGACACGTCTGGTATTTCGACGCCTGGAGCACATCACCGTGGTCGCGACTCGCGTAGTTGGCGGGGACTACGAATCGGAAATCCAGGTCACTTCGGACGACGAAGTCGGCCAATTCGAGCGGCTCTTCGAGCAATTCAGGCGGGTCTTCATTGACCTCACGACGCACGTCCCTGAGTTGCAGGAAAAAGGATAAGGTCCGCGAGTCAGTGGCCTTCGCCCGGCGGGGCCGCTGGTTTGGGCGGGACAAAGCTGCCGATGTCGAGCGCGACCTTCCAGGTGCCGTCAGGCTGTTTGCGCCAGACGGTGACGTAGCTCCCCTTGCGCACCAAAGGCGTGCCGTCGGGTGACTTGTCGCGGATCTCGAAGCTGCCGGTGGTGTAACCCAAGTCAGCCGACTGCGCGGCCTCGGCGTAGAGAGGCGCCCAGGTGATGCTCCAGTTGGGATCGGCGAAGCCCTTGGCCCAGCTCTCGCGGAAGGGCAGCTTGCCGGTGCGCATGACGCCGGCGGAATAGAAGCGGACGTCCTCGGCGATGAACCCCATGAAGTCTTCGATGCTCTTGGCCACGCCGCTCTTGGCAAACTCCCGGTCCACCTGTAGCAGTGCCGCCGTGGCCGCATCGGCGGGATTTTCCCGGTGAGCGCGCGTCCGCGACTTGGTCTTCTGTGCCTGAGCGACCGGCGGCACCAGGGCGAGCAGCGCCACGATCGCCAGCAGTTTTTTCATGCGCACCATCTCCTGTCCTTCGAGCGGATGTTACCCGCAGCCGGGCCTGCGGAAAATTGACAGCCGCGATTCCGGCGCGCTAAGTTCAGCGCGGGGAAACGACGCATGGCCGAGCAGCGGTTCGTCACATTCACCACCGATTTCGGCGCGAGCGACCATTATGTGGGCACGATGAAGGGGGTCGTGTACAACATCAACCCTTCGGCGCGAGTCGTGGACATTTCGCACGAGGTCCAATCCTACGACCTGCTGGACGGCGCGCTTACCATCGCGCAGGCGTACAGCTATTTTCCCCCAGACACCATCCACGTGGTGGTAGTGGATCCGGGCGTGGGATCGGCGCGACGACCCATCCTCGCCCGCACCGAAAAATACCTCTTCGTGGCGCCCGATAACGGCGTACTGTCGCTCGCGCTGGAACGCGAGAAACAGGTATCTGTGCGCCACATCACTGCGGAGAATTACTTCTTGCGCCCCGTGAGCCAGACATTCCATGGGCGGGACATCTTCGCTGCTGTTGCCGGTTGGCTGAGCAGTGGCCTGGAGTCCTCGGACTTCGGCAAGGAGATCAGTGACTTCGTGCGCTTCAGCGTCCCGGTTCCGAAAGCCTCCAAGGATGGGATTCAGGGCGTTGTGTTGAAAGTGGACAGATTCGGGAATGTGGTCACGAACATAACCCCGCGCGACATTCCGCAACTGTTCGCTCCCCACCCTCCGCAGTTCAAGATCGTGATTGGAACGCACGAGGTCATAAGCATGAGGATCGCCTACGCCGAGGGCAACCCGGGTGAGATCTTCGGGATACTGGGAAGCATGGGTTTTCTCGAGATTGCGATGAACCAGGGTTCAGCGACACGCGCGCTCGAAGTGGGCAAGGGGGCGGAAATAGTGGTAAGTGGCAAGTGGTAAGCGCACAACTTTCCACTTGCCACGTCTTCACTTTCCACTTCCTACGGATTCTTCGGCTTGATCTGCGCGTAGCGTTCCATCTGGGCCGTCCACTTCAGGTAGCGCAGCACCTCCGAACGTTCTCTCCACATGAATCCCCAGAACTCAAGGAAGCCGATCTGGCTCATCTTGACACCGCAATAGGTCTCAATGCGCCAGCGCAGGTAAGGGCTGCGCCAGGGCGCGAGCCGATGACCGCGAGTCGCCTTCCAGAACAGGCGCAGGATCTGCCACATGACAGGGTGAGTATAGCGTCGGAAAAACGCTTTTGGCTTTTGGTTTTAGCTCTTAGCTCTTAGCTTTTGGCTCTAGATGTCGTATTTTTTGGCGAGATGCCGGAAGGAGCGATAGGAGAGGCGCAGCAATTCCGCGGCCCTGGTCTGCACACCTCCGGACTGGCGCAGCGCGGTTTGCAGCATGGAACGCTCAAGGTCGGCCACATAGCGCTCCATGTCGAGGCCTTCGGTAGGAATGGAAATGGATCCGTTACCGGACCCTGCCGCCACGCGAATCTTCGAGCGTTCCAGCGGCAGTTCGACGTTCAGTTCGTCGCTGGCTTCCAGCGCCACGGCGCGCTCGATGGTGTTCTCGAGTTGGCGCACATTGCCGGGCCAGTCGTATCCCTGTAGTTCGCCCAGCGACTGCGGGGCAATGCGCACGAGGCTTTTCCCTGAAGCAGCGACGAACTTCTTGAGGAAGTGGTTGGCCAGCAGGGGGATATCTTCGCGGCGTTCGCGCAGGGGCGGCACTTCGATGGGAATCACGCTGATGCGGTAATAGAGATCCTCGCGGAAAGCGCCGTCGGCGACCATGCGGTCGAGGTCGTTGTTGGTGGCAGCGATCACGCGGACGTCAATGGCGATCTCGGTGGTGCCGCCGACTGGACGTAGGACGCGCTCCTGCAGCACTCGCAGCAGCTTCACCTGCATGGCCAGGCTCATCTCGCTGATCTCGTCCAGAAAGACGGTCCCCCCGCTGGCCACCTCGAACAGCCCCGCCTTGTTCTGCGTGGCGCCGGTGAACGCGCCCTTGACGTAACCGAACAGCTCGCTTTCCAGCAGGGTCTCGGGGAACGCGCCGCAGTTGATGGAAACGAAGGGCTGGGCCGTCCTCGGCGAGCAGTCGTGGATGGCGCGCGCCACCAGCTCCTTGCCGGTGCCGCTTTCGCCGTGGATTACCACGGTGCTGGCGCTGGACGCCACGGTGCGAATGGTCTGCTTCAGCTTCTCCATCAGCGGGCTGGCGCCTACAATGTTTTCCAGCGAATTGCGGATGCCAGCATCGCGTCTGAAAGCAAAGTTCTCCCGGCGCAAGGTCACGGATTCCAGCGCCCGCTTGATGGAGACCACCACCTCGTCGATCAGGTGCGGACCTTTGTGGATGTAATCGAACGCGCCCGCCTTCACGGCCTGGACGGCAGCCTCGTAATCCTCAATGGCTGTGATCAGGATGACGGCCGTCTCAGGCGAAATCCGGCGGGCATGGCGCAGCACTTCGATGCCGTCGGTCTGCGGCATCTTGATGTCGCTGACCACCACGTCGTAGATGTTGGAATCCAGTTTGCGCTTGGCTTCCGAGCCGGAGGTCACGGTCTCGACCCGGTGGCTCTCCTTGCGCAGAGCAATCTCGAGCACGCCGCAGATGGCGCGCATGTCGTCGCACACCAGGATACTAGCCATGCTTCACCCCGCTCGGGGTCTCGAGCACGCCGCCGGCCTCGAGGGACCGCAGACTGGCGTGGGCAGCAGCAGCCGGCTTCGGTTCGGGGCCGCGCGGCAGCGTCGCCCGTTTCAGTTCAAGGTCAAATTCGATTCCCTCGCCCAACGAGGAGTGGACCGAAACCCGGGCATCGTGGGCCTGCAGAATCTCATACGCGATCGCCAGGCCCAGGCCGGTACCGCCGCCGAACTCCGACTGGAACGGTTCAAAGACTTTCTCGACTTGCTGCGAGGTCAGCCCGCGACCGCTGTCGGCGAAGCGGATGTGCCAGCGATCCTGCGCGGGCTCCAGGGTAACGGTCAGCCGTCCACCCTCGGGCATCGAGCGCCGGGCATGGTTGGCGAGAATGGTGAACACCTGGCGGATACGATCACGATCGGCGAGAACCCAGGCGGATTCCGTCTCGAAGCGCCGCACGATCTCAATCCTCGGGGCGCTCTGAGTTCTCTCCAGAGCCTTCAGCGTATCGTCGAGCAGCGGAACCAGGTCAACCACCGCCATCTTGTAGGTCTTCTCGCGCGCGTACATGAGGAAGTCGGTGATGATCGCGTTCAAGCGGTCGGATTCGCGCAGCACGATCTCCACCAGCGCTTTCTGGTCCGAGTTCAGCTCTGAGATTCCGGAGAGCACCTGGACGGAGCCCGCGATCGAGGTGAGCGGGTTGCGGATCTCGTGTGCGATACCCCCAGCCATGCGGCCGATGGCGGCCAGACGATCCCGCATGCGCACCTCGCGCTCCAGGCGGCGGACCTCGGTCAGGTCGGCAAAGGCGTAGACGTATCCGGTCAAGCCGCGCCCCGGAACGTGCAACTCCGAGGCGGTGATCCCGAAGGTCTTCTCCACCCCGCTGGGAACCAGGCAGCGTACCTCGGTGCGCACGAGGTGTGGCCCGATGGCGGGCAGCGGATCGAGAAAATACTGAGCGACGGGCTTGCCCAACGCCGCCCCGGCGGAGGTCTCCAGCAGCTTCTCGCCGGCGGGGTTGAGCAGCGTCACCCGCCCTTCCAGGTTGGTGGTGATTAAGCCGCCGCTCATCGAGTCGATGACGTTCTTGTGGAGCGCCTGCAGGTTCTGCAGCGCTCCGCTCTTGTCTTCCAGTTCGAAGTGAACCTGGCGCAGCCGGGCGGTCATTTTGCTGGCCAGGTAGGCGACCGCCAGGTAGGCGATGAGGTTGATAAAGATGACAAGCTGCAGCGATCTGGCGTCGGGACGGGTGTTGGAGTAGGAATGGATCAGGTCGAAATAGGAAAGCTCCAGAATGCTGCCGAACAAAATAAATGACAACAACGCGCTCAGGTAGGCCCAGGTCCGCGACAACAGGATCGAGGCCATGATGATGATGAGCGGGTTAAGAAAATTGAAAAAAGTGTCAATGCCACCGGTCAGGTAGATGAGCGCGTTGGCGAAGACCAGGTCGCTCACCACCTGCAAGCGGGCCTGGGTCCCCGCTTCCCGCCACAGCGGAAGCAGCAGCACATAAAACAGCGCGATGGCATACCAGAGGGCAATGACGCTGAGGAAGGCGCCCTCGGGCACCGCGGTGGCCGTGAGCCGCAGGATCAGCAGTTCGATGGCCAGCAGGAAGGTGATGACGATGATGCGCACCTTGGAGAGCCACGCCAGCCAGGTGCGCTCGTTGAATTCGCTTCTCATCGCTTGCACCCGGGGCAGCCCTGCCGCCCTGCCGTTTCCTCCTCAATCTGTGAGTGGCGGGAGGAACACGTGTCAGGGCACGACTTCAGTCGTGCCGTTAGGAACTTTTGTTCTATGGTCATTCCGAGCCGGCCCGAGCGAGTCGTTGCGAGTAAGGGCGAAGCGAGGAATCTCGGTATTGTCCAGCATGATTCAAGAAGGCCCAAGACATCGCCACAACCGCAAGATCCCTCGACTCGCGCTCGGCTTGCAACCTCACCTCGCGCTTCGCTCGGGATGACGCCGAGAGCTGCCATCTTCGGCACGACTGAAGTCGTGCCCTGACACGTGATGTTGCCAGAAGCCAATTTCTCAGCTGCCTCTGTTAACCGCCACCCGACAGTTTGCTGATCATGCTGAACAGCGGCATGTACAGTGAAATAACGATGCCGCCGACGGCCACGCCCAGGAACGCGATCATCATCGGTTCCAACAGCGTGAGCAGGTCCTTGGTGGCAGCATCTACTTCGTCTTCGTAGAAGTCGGCGATCTTCTGCAGCATGGCATCCATGGCGCCGGTGGCTTCACCCACGCCGATCATCTGGGTGACCATGTTGGGGAACACGCCGCTCTCTCTGAGAGGATCGACGATGGTGCGGCCCTCCTCGATCGACTTGCGCACCTTCAACAGGGCCTGCTCGAGCACGGCGTTGCCGGAGGTGCGGGCCGTGATTCCCAGACCTTCCAGGATGGGCACACCGGAGGTGATCAGCGTGCCCATGGTGCGGGTGAACCGCGCCACCGCAATTTTGCGCAGCAGCATACCGACGACGGGCATCTTGAGCAGGAGCTTGTCCAACCACAGCCGGCCGCGCGGATCCTTGCGAAGCTGGCGTATGCCGAAGAAGAGGCCCACGATCCCTCCCAGTCCGATCCACCAGAAAGCACCGACGATCTCGCTCAGCTTCATGACCATGCGGGTGGGGAGCGGCAGGGCAACGCCCAGGCCGACGAACAGGTTGGCAAAGATCGGCACCACGAACTTCAGCAACCCCGCCACGATGAGCACGGCGATGCCGACCACCGAACAGGGATAGATCAGCGCCGATTTCACCGCCGAGCGCAGCTTCACCGCCTTTTCCACGTAGGTGGCCAGGCGCTGCAGAATGGTGTCGAGGATTCCGCCGGTCTCCCCCGCCTCAATCATGTTGGTGGTGAGGTCGTCAAACACCTTCGGATACTGGCGCATGGCGTTGGCCAGAGTGGCGCCGCCTTCGATCGTGGTGCGCACGCCGGTCAGGGCCTTCTGAAACGTCATGTTTTCCTGGTTGGCAGCAAGGATCTCCAGGCATTGCACCAGCGGCAGGCCGGCATCGATCATGACCGAGAACTGCCGGAAAAAGATAGCCAGGTCCTTGGTAGGCACCTTGCCGCGGCCCAGGGTGGGAACCGCAAACTCCTTGCCCTTCTCCTTGATGGTAGTTGGGTTGATGCGTTCACGGCGCAGCGCCATGGTCAAGGCCTGCTTGCTCTCGGCGATGCGTTCTCCGCTGACCTTGGTGCCAGCGGTGTTGGTGCCACTGTAGGTGAAAACCGGCATTGGGTCCTCCACTTACTCAGTTCGCCCGCGGCGGCGCCGATGCGCCCGCGGGCCCAGGGCTTACTTACTTGCGTGCTACGGCGGAGCCCCGAGCTGCGCTCACGGCTCCGCGGTTGATGATGTCCTGCAGCTCGTCCGGCATGGAGGAACGCTGCATGGCGGTCTCGAGCGTGATCTGTCTCTGGAAGTACAGCGACGCCAGCGACTGGTTGAAGGTCTGCATCCCGAACTTGTCCTGGCCGGACTGCATGGCGGAATAGATCTGGTGGATCTTGTCCTCGCGGATCAGGTTCCGCACCGCCGCATTCGGCACCAAAATCTCCATCGCCATCACCCGGCCGTTGCCCCCAATCTTGGGCAGCAGGGTCTGGCAGAGGATGCCTTCCAGAACCATGGAAAGCTGGGCCCGGATCTGAGGTTGCTGGTGGGCCGGAAACACATCAATGACGCGGTTGATGGTGGAGGCGGCGGTATTGGTGTGCAAGGTACCGAAGGTGAGGTGTCCGGTCTCGGCGATGCGCAAGGCCGATTCGATGGTCTCCAAATCGCGCATTTCGCCGATCAGGACCACGTCTGGATCCTCGCGGAGCGCGGCGCGCAGGGCGGCAGCAAAGGATTTGGTGTCGGCGTTGACCTCGCGCTGGTTCACCAGGCAGCTCTTGTGGTTATGCACGAACTCGATGGGGTCTTCGATGGTGATGATGTGCTCATGGCGCTCGACGTTGACCTTGTCGAGCATCGCTGCCAGCGTGGTGGACTTGCCCGAACCGGTAGGCCCGGTGACCAGGACAAGACCGCGCGGTTTCTCGCACAGCTTGGCTACGATGGAAGGCAGGCCCAGCTCTCTGAATCCCTTGATCTCGAACGGGATCACGCGGAAGACGGCGCCGACCGCGCCGCGCTGGTTGAAGCAGTTGCCGCGGAAGCGGGCCAGTCCCTTGAGACCGAAGGAGAAGTCCAGTTCCAGTGTCTCCTCGAAGCGCTGCTTCTGCGCATCGGTCAGGACGCTGTAGGCAAGCTGCTTGGTCTCCGCCGCCGTCAGCGGCGGCAAGTCCAGCGGAGTGAGATGACCATGGACGCGGATTTGGGGGGGCGAGTTGGTGGTGAGGTGCAGGTCGCTGCCCGACATCTCCAGCATCTTTTTCAATAGTTCACTGAGAGTGACTGCCATGATGTCCTAAAACCTCCCTTATCCGTGGACGGTCTCGCGCGCCACTTCTTCCATGGTAGTGACACCGTCCGCCACCTTGATCAGACCGCTGCGGCGCAGCGTAATCATGCCGTGCTCGATGGCTTTCTTCTTCAGCTCCACCGCCGACGCACCCACCAGGATCAGCTCGCGAATGTCATCGTCAATCTCCATCACTTCGTAAAGTGCGGTGCGTCCTTTGTAGCCAGTGCTGTTGCAGACGGTGCATCCCTTGCCTTTGCGGATCTTCACGGTCTTGGCTTCTTGCTGCGAAAACCCGGATTCCAGCAGTGTCTGGTACGGGACCTCGACTACTTCACTGCACTCCTTGCAGATCCGCCGCACCAGCCGCTGGGCGACGATCATGTGCACCGAAGTCGCGACCAGAAAGGGCTCGATGCCCATATTCATCAGGCGGCTGATGGTCTCCGGCGCTCCGTTGGTGTGCAGGGTGGAGAGCACCAGGTGCCCGGTCAGCGCCGCCTTGATGGCGATCTCGGCGGTCTCAAAATCGCGGATCTCGCCCACCAGGATGATGTTGGGGTCCTGCCGCAGGAAGGAGCGCAGGGCGGCGGCAAAGTTCAGTCCGATCTGTTCCTTCATCTGCACCTGGTTGACGCCGGCGATTTGAAATTCCACCGGGTCTTCCGCGGTCATGATGTTGGTTTCCGGCGTGTTCAAGCGCGCGATGGCGGAATAGAGCGTGTTGGTTTTGCCCGATCCTGTGGGACCGGTGACCAGCACCATGCCGTAGGGCTTCAGGATGGCCTTCTCGAACTTGACCAGCGACTCGGACTCGAAGCCGAGCTGGGTCATGTCCAGCCGCAGATTGTCTTTGTCCAGCAGCCGCAGAACGATCTTCTCTCCCCAGATAGTGGGCAGGGTGCTGACGCGGTAGTCGAGCGTCTTGCGCTTGCCCGCCAGCTTTACCTTGAGCATGATGCGCCCGTCCTGCGGCAACCGCTTCTCGCTGATATCAAGCTTGGACATGATCTTGACGCGCGAGATGATGGCGTCCTTCAGCTTCAGCGGCGGCGTCATGATGGTCTGCAGGATGCCGTCCACGCGGAAGCGCACCCGGTATTCCTTCTCGTAGGGCTCAATGTGGATGTCACTGGCGCTGCGCTTCACCGCGTCGGTGAGGATCAGGTTCACCAGCTTGACGATGGGCGCTTCCTCGGCCGCCTTCTCCAGCTCGCTGGCGGAAAATTCGTCTTCGTCGCCCGCCTGCAGCTCGACGTCGGCATCCGTCTCGCCGATGTCGGCCATCACCTTTTCCAGGTCTTCCTCGTGGGTGTCGCCGTAGGCCTTGTCGATGCCCTGCAGGATCGCCGTCTCGGAGGCCACCACCGGCTCGATATTGAAGCCGGTCATGAACTTGATGTCGTCCATGGCGAACACGTTGGTGGGATCCACCATGGCGATGGTGAGCGAGGCCCCGACCCGGCTGAGGGGCAGGATCTGGTAGCGGCGCGCGGTTTCCGGCGGGATCAGCTTGACCACTGAAGGGTCAATGTCGAAATACGAAAGATTGATGGCGGGAACACCGTATTGCCGGGAGAGGAAGTTGGTGACGTCTTCGTCGGAAACGAAGCCCAGCTTCACCAGCACGGAGCCCAGCCGCGAGCCATTCCGCTTCTGCTCCGTCAGCGCCTTGTCCAGCTGTTCCTGTGAGATGACCTTCTCTTTCACGAGAAGATCGCCGAGCCGTTGAGACATTCCCACTTTCCTTGCGGTCGCCGCAGCCACACGGCAACCTCAGCAACCAGGCCCCCGGCTTCGCCCGTTCCGAAGCCTGTCGAGGGGGCTGCTGACAGAAATTGTCATTTAAGTTTAGGTCATTGAATATTAACTAGTTAGCACCGTTCGGGCATGTACTTCTGGCACCTCTTCCGGGACCCTATCCGCCATTGACAAAAGTTGTCAACCGGTTTGGCCAGGGGTTCGATTCTCTCCGCTAAACTGGATTGGGAGGGTGTCGATCTGGATCGCGAGGCTAGCGTCCGGGCGTTCTACCGGGAACTAATGGCTATGTGGGGGCCGCAGGACTGGTGGCCGGCCCACTCCCGCTTCGAAGTCATTGTTGGCGCATTCCTGACCCAGAACACCGCCTGGACCAACGTAGAGCAGGCTCTGCGCGGGTTACGCGCCGAAGGCGTGCTCAACCTGAACGGAGTTCGCCACACGCCCTTGCCCAGACTCGCGCGGATGGTGAGGTCCTCCGGGTACTTTCGCCAAAAGGCAAAGCGGCTGAAGACATTCGTGAGCTATCTCGACGCGCATTATGGCGGGTCGTTGGAGCGGATGTTCGCGCAACCGACCGCGAAGCTGCGGGAAGAATTGCTGGCGCTCAACGGCGTAGGGCCGGAAACCGCCGACTCCATTCTGCTGTATGCCGGCGGACATCCGGTTTTCGTGGTGGATGCGTACACGCGGCGCATTTTCGAGCGCCATGGGTTGATCACGGCCAAGGCGCGCTACGAAGACGTGCGCCGGCTGGTGGAGAAGGCGTTCGCTCAGGAGATTCCGGCAGTGCCGGATCAGCCGCCGAACTCGCCGCTCGCCGGACGACGCCGGCACAAGTTTGTCCTGCGGCATGCACCTGCCACAGCCCGGGCCTTCGACGAACTTCACGCCTTGCTGGTGCAAACCGCCAAGCACCATTGCCTGAAAGCAGAAGCCAAGTGTTCAGGGTGTCCCCTGGAGCGGTTTTTACAAAAGCGAGCTGAGCAGTGACAGGCCTCCGAGACGACGGCCTTAGCCGTTGGGGGACGGGGCTGGCGATCGCGCACGGAACATCAGCAGCGCACCGGCAAGGATCGAAAGCAGGCTTACGACCTGAGCGTTGGTCAGCACGCCGAAAGCCGAGCGCGGATTGATGCGGATGAACTCCACCAGGAACCGCGCCACACCGGTCAGTATGAGGTACGCGCCGATGATCCCTCCAGGCGGGGCTTTGTCGGACAGACGCCGGGCGCCCTGCCGCCAGAGAAACCAGGCGATCAGCGCCCCCACCAGGAATTCATAGATCGGCGTCGGGTGCACGGGCACGATGGCGTCGGGCGGAAAGCCGCCAACGTTCGCCCCATAGCTGGGCACAAGGGCGCCGTGGACGACGCAGATGAAGTGCCTCATCTGGCATCCTGTTTCCGGATAAAACTTCATTCCCCAGGGCAAGCTGGTGGCGATGCCGTAATCCCCATCACCCGATACCAGACATCCAATACGCCCGATGGCGTAGCCCAGGGCGCCGGCAGGACTGCACGCATCCAGGAAGGCGAGGGTGGGAACACGATAGTGACGCGCCAGCCAGAGAAGGACTATCACCCCACCAAGGAGCCCGCCAAACCACGTGAAGCCGTTCCTGGAGAAGAAAAGGCCAAAGGGATCGGAGAGAAACTCAGACGGGCTCTCCAGCAGGTAGTATAGCTTCGACCCTGCCAGACCGGCGACCGCCAGCAGCAGAATGACATTGAGCGGGTCGCCAGGCATTCTTCGGCGGCGCAGATCAGCGCTTAGGACAAAATAACTGGCGACGCAAGCCAGCCAGAGCATGAGCCCGTAAGTGCCCAGCCGCAGTGGACCGACTTGGATGAAAGGGATCACACACGCTCCATCACTGAGTATAAAGACTGAAGGGGATTTGTGATTTGCGATTTCTGACTAGTGATTAAGGCGCGCTCTCCAATCACAAACCAGAGATCACAAAATCACAAATTCAGCGTGGCTCGATGCTGCCGCGGACCGCATATCCGGCGGGAGTGATCAGCAGGCGCGGCAAGGTTCCGTCCTTGCGCCGGAAGCGCACCAGATCACCGAGGGTGCGCACCTTCATCTGCGCACGCAGGAAGCCATCGGCGGGAACATCGTTGAACTCCAGCAGGTCGGGAGGGAAAAAGCCGGATTGCGCAGCCAGCACCAATTCCCGCTCACTGCGGAAGTCTTCCTGTAGTGTGGGATCGAGCACGACAGCCCAGTAAACATCCCATTCGACGGGCTCTTCCGTCCCAGGCAGATCGCTCAAAACGCAGTTGTGGTCGTACTCAGGCCATCCCGGCGCCCGGTGCTGCGTGCCCGGGAAGACGACGTACAGGTTGCGCCGCTGATCGCGCGGTCTTGAATCCGCGGCGCGCACTCCCAGCAGCCAGGGACCGACCCGCAGTTGATTCTTCCTGCCACCCGGTTCCACTACGTTGAACGGGACCGCCCCGCCGTCGTAATAGGCGGAGTCGATCTGGATACGGCCGCTATCGACCGGCCCGGCGGCGTACACGATGGCCGCCAGCAGCAGCCCGCAGGCCATGTACTTCCAGTTGAAGGGCGGCAGGCGCAATCGGTCCTCCCGGTGGGGGGCATCATTATGTCTGACCCGGGCATCTGGCAGGAAGCAAATTGCTAGGCGGTACGCATCCAGAAGGACGAGCCCAGACCGCTCCGGTCGGCCACCGCCGCGCGCTGCCCTTTCGCGGCAGAGTCGGGAGCGAACCGCGGATCGCGCCACAACGGCCCCAGCACCGTACTGAGCTCCGGATCATGGCTGACAAAGGCGTTGGGCAGTGCGATGCGAAACCGCGCGGTCTGGCCCAGCAGTATCGCCGCCAGCATGTATTGTTCGGAATAGTAGCGATCGCGCCACTCCGGCGGATAGTCGTTGGGCAGGAAAATATCGTGCAGGTGCACCAGCACGCCCGGTTGCAGACGCGGCAGTACTTCGAGAAAGACCACGCTCACGTCGGAGTTGGTGAACACGCGGTGCGAGCTGTCAATAAACAGGATGTCGCCGGGCGCCAACTGGTCGAAGATGGCCAGATCGGCGCTTTCCAGCGGTTGGCGGATGACTTGATCGCAGAGCGTGTCGATCTCCGCCCGCGGTTGAGGGTCGATGGAGATGATGCGGGTGCGGAGTTGGTGGTCGCGGAGCGCGCGCCGGGCCACGCAGGTGGACACTCCGGAGCCCACCTCCAGGTACAGCTGCGGGTGATTCAGCGCTACCAGGCAATAGAGACTGGCCAGGTCGAACGGCGAGAGCCACCCGTTAACCCATCCGGGCTCGAGGGGTGACGTCGCCTGCGTGGGAATTCGTAGCAGCGGTTCCTTGAACTCCAGGAATTTTTCCAGCGTAGCCCTGTAGCCGGCACGGTCCTTCGCGATCAGGTCGTAGAGCCTGGGGTGCGGCGGATTGCCGTAGCCGTAGCGTGGCGAGGGCGTCACGCGATAGTCGATGAACAGGAGTTGTTGCCGCTTCAACACCCGTCCGAAGTGGTAGAGGAAATAAAGCTCCGGGCGGTGGCGCACGAAGTCCTTCAGCCAGTTGCGAATTCGTCTCGCCATAGCAACGCTGCGCAGCCGTGAGTGAACGCCTGAACGGACGCGCCATTATGGCACAAGCAAATCTGCTGACCCGTGATTGCCCGGTGCATGCGATATCCGCATTGGCGGCGTGGTGATCTTCAATTACAGTGGATGGCGTGAGGAGTGATGCGCGCCATCCTGCAACATAGACCGCTGCGGCTGGTTTTCATCGCCAACATGGTCTCCATGGTGGGCAGCGGCATGAACATGGCGGCGGTGATCTGGTACATCCTCCAGGCCACGCATTCGGAGGTCGCTCTGGGTACCTTGCTCGTGCTGCAGACCATTCCGGCGATGCTGATCATGCCATTAAGCGGCGTCATCATCGACCGCGAAGACCGGCGCCGGCTGCTGATGGTGCTGGATGCGGCGCGTGCGCTGGTGATCCTCGTTGTCGCCGTCCTCGCCCTCCGCCACCGGGCGCAGCTCTGGGAGGTTTACCTCATGGCCATGCTGGTGGCCAGCGGCTTCTGGATGTTCTGGCCCACCATCAACGCCCTCATCCAGGAGCTGACGCCCGAGGCACACTTCGTGGCTTCCAACACCTTTCTTCTGGCCGCGGTGCAGGGCGGCTGGCTGATGGCGGGCGCGCTGGTGGGATTCGTGTACAACCACATCGGCCTGGGCGGTGTCTTGCTGATCGACGTCAGCTCCTACGCGGTCTCGTTTCTCTGTTATCTGGCGGTGAGAAAAGGCCGCGTGGTGGTGCGTCCGGCGGATGCGGCAGTGCTCCCCGAGGGCGCGGTGGCGCGTTTCACTCACGAACTGCATGAAGGCATTGCGTACCTGCGTGGAAGGCCGCACCTGGTGATGCTGGGCATGAGCTACGCCTGTTTCCTGGGTGCGATGCTGGCGCAAGGCGTAGTGACCGCGCCGCTGAGCGACCGCATCCTGAAGGCGGGAGCGGTCGGATATGGCTGGCTGAATGCGGGATGGGCGGTGGGCGCGTTCACCAGCGCGTTTTACGCGCCGGTAGCAATCCAGGCGCTGGGAAAGCGTCAGTCGGTCGGCGTTGCGTTCTCGCTTCTGGCGCTCAGCCTGGTGTTGCTGCCGTTCTCGCGCTGGCTGGCGATAGCCGTCATGCTCTATGCCCTGATGGGCTCGGGACGCGGCGTCGGGGGAGTGGCCCTCAACACCAACATCATGGAGTTGGTCCCGCCCCACTTCATGGGCCGCATACAGAACACGTTCATGCTGTTTGGCACTGGCCTGCAACTGGTGCTGGGATTCATGGTGGGCCTGGTCGCCCATCGCATAGGGCTCTCATGGGGCTTCGTCATGATCGGCAGCGTGTATCTGCTCTCTGTCATCAGCGCGCTTTGGCCGGTGCGCACTGGGACCCCCTTGAAGCCCCTGGCTGAGACTGTTGATTGAGCCTTTCTGATATCCTTTGCAATTTCTGACAGCGAAACTGCCACAGAGATACAGCGGGTACAGAACTCTTGATCTATCTTTCTCCGGGTCTCAGTGTCTCTGTGGCTATAAGGAGCGTAGGGATGTCGAACCGTATGGAAGGACGCACGGCCGTGGTCTTCGGTGTGGCCAACAAGCGCAGCATCGCCTGGGCCATTGCGCAGCAGTTGCAGCGGGCGGGTGCGCGCCTGGCCATCACCTACCAGAACCAGCGCCTGGAGCAGGAAGCCAAGGACCTGATCGCGGCGCTGCCCGGCGCCGAAGCGTTCATGTGCGATGTCTCCTCTGACGAGCAGATTGACAAGCTGTTTACCCAGCTCCGGTCGCATTACGGGAGACTGCACACCCTGGTGCACAGCATTGCCTTTGCCCCCGCCGATGAGCTCAAGGGAGAATTTCTGGCGACCACGCGCGAAGGCTTCCGCATCGCGCACGACGTGAGCGTCTATTCGCTGATCGCGCTGGCGCGCGCCGCTGCCCCGCTCATGGAGGATGGCGGCTCGATCCTCACCCTCACCTATTACGGCTCGACCAAGGTGGTGCCGCACTACAACGTGATGGGCGTCGCCAAAGCGGCGCTGGAGGCCTCGGTGCGCTACCTCGCGTACGATCTGGGTCCGCGGCGCATCCGCGTCAACGCCATCTCCGCCGGACCGGTGAAGACGCTGGCGGCGCGCGGCATCTCCGGCTTCGGCGACATGCTCAAGTCGCACGCCGAACGGGCGCCGCTCAAGCGCAATGTGGATGTCAACGAAGTAGCGGAGACCGTGGTCTTTCTGGCCTCCGACGCCGGCGCCGGCATCACCGGCGAAGTGATCTACGTGGATTGCGGCTACAACATCATGGGATTTTGAGCGCGATGGATTTCGTCATCGAACCCATGACGGCTGGAGATTGGGAGCAGGTGCGCGCCATCTACGAAGAAGGCATCCGCTCCGGGAACGCCACCTTCGAGACCTCCGCTCCAAGCTGGGAACAGTGGGACAAGGCGCATCTGCCGTTCTGCCGGCTGGTGGCTCGAAGTCAGGGCGTCGTGGTGGGATGGGCGGCTTTGAGCCCAGTCTCGCCGCGTAAGGCCTACGCCGGGGTTGCGGAGGCGAGCATTTACGTCTCCGAAGCGGCGCAAGGTAGGGGCATCGGCAAAGCCTTGCAAGAGGAACTCACCCGCCAGTCCGAAGCTCACGGCATCTGGACCCTGCAGGGCGTGGTCTTCGCGGAGAACGCTGCCAGCCTTGCGCTGCTGAAGAAAACTGGCTTTCGCGAGGTCGGCCGTCGTGAACGGATTGGGCGGCTCGACGGACGCTGGCGCGACACGATCCTGCTGGAGCGCCGCAGCCCGGTGGTGGGGAAAGATTAGCGCCGCTCCGATCTCGGCGTATCCGGCCTTGAAGGGGCACGGCTTCAGCCGTTGCCAACAGACCGGGCAAATGAATCGGCCTTTAGGCCCTGAGGTGACTCCCTCAGCGGCTAAAGCCGGATGTCTCTTGTTGGCGCCTCTGCGGCACGCCTGAAGGCGTGCCCCTTCAAAACAGGCCACACAAGCTGTCGAACCGATAAAAACCTCGGCGAACCCAACATTTCAGAGATTGTGAATTGGATCCGTACCAATCCGTGTTAATCCGTGGCGATTCTTATCCTTCTGTCATTCTCGCCCAGACGCTCGATCGTGACCTCTACATCGCGTTCACGAAGAAAGCGCGCGAATTTCTCGCCCCACTCGATCAGCACCACGCTGTTTTCGTCGAAGAGGTCGTCGAGGCCGAGCGTGTCCAGCTCGCGCTGCGTGTCCACCCGGTAGAGATCGACGTGATACACATTCACGCCCGGCCCGCGGTACTCGTGTATCAGAGTAAACGTGGGGCTCGTGACATTCTCCTGCGACGCCGCGTGGAAGCCCTCGGCGATTCCCTTGATCAGAGTGGTCTTCCCTGCTCCGAGTTCGCCGCGTAGCAGCACCAGTTTGGGTGGGCGCAGTTCTGTGGCTAGACGGCGGCCGAGCTCCGTGGTTTCTTCGGCGGAGTGAGTGAAAAACTCCTTCATGACCCGGCGGGCGAGGGCAGTTGGTTGAGCCATGTGTACTTTTCGCGCGCAGTCGCCTCGACGCGGCGAACGGCCTCGGGTAGCGCGGCCAGCAGGTCGGTGGCTGTCAATGACAGCTCGCCTTGCCGCTCGCGAGCCACATCGCCGGCCAGCCCGTGGAGATAGACAGCCGTGACGATCGCATCGTGAGCCGGTGATGGCCAAGCATCTGCACCCGGCGACTTTCCGTGCAGACCCTGCGCCCAGAAACCTGCGACCATTCCGGTGAGAATATCTCCCATGCCGCCGCTGGCCATGCCGGGATTGCCGCTATGGTTCACCCAGATGCGCCCGTCTGGAAACGCGCTGAGCGTGCGATGCCCTTTTAGGGCCAATACTGATTTGTGATCCTGGGCGAAGCTTCGGGCGACCGCGATGCGGTCCTTTTCCACGTCGGCGACGGTGCCGGCAATCAGCCGCGCCATCTCGCCGGGATGCGGCGTCAGCACCAGCGGGTGCGACGAACCCTCCAGCTTCTCGGTGGCGCTCTGGAATGCGTTCAGGCCATCCGCGTCAATCACCATCGGCACGTGGAATTTCTCTACCAGCGTGCGGACGAACTGCGTGGTCTCGGTGTGACGCCCGATGCCAGGGCCAAGAGCGATCACCGTCTTGCCTTGGACAAGTGCATCCATCCGGCCGTACTCGAGAGCGCGCAGGGAGATCGTCCCGGCTTCGGTCTCTTCCAGCGGTTCGGTCATCAGCTCCGGCATGAAACCGGCGACCGTGGGAAGCACCGAGCGCGGGCACGCTACCGTAACCAATCCCGCGCCCGAGCGCAGCGCTGCCATGCCGGCCATCGCTGCCGCGCCAGCTTTTCCCACTGAACCGCCAACGACCAGCACGTGACCGAAGCTGCCCTTATGCGCTTCCGGATCACGGGGAGCGAGCAGGCTCGCCATTTCGCGCCATGTGGGCACTTCCAACCCCAGGTTGGAGACGATCGCCTCATCGGGAGAACCGATGGGCGCCACCATAACCGGTCCGCGAACCGCATTGCTGAACAGGTGCGCCGGCTTGGGGGCGGTAAAGGTTACCGTGGCGCTGGCGGGGACAATGGGACTGCCCGCATCCGGGTGCGGCCGCATATCGTCGGAATCGAGACCGGAAGGAATGTCGATGGCGACAATCGGCTCGCTGACTTCGGCAGACTTTTCGATCGCGTCCGCGTAGAAGCCCTTTACCGGCGGCCGAAAGCCCGTGCCCAGGATGCCGTCGATGAGAACATCAGCCTGGTAAACCTGCTGAGCAGCCGCGCTTCGCAGCTCGGCTTCGTTGCGGGCCAGCACCGGCAACAAGGGGAGTCGCCGGAACATCGCCAGCGCATCGCCCTTCAGTTCGTTGGGATCGGCCAGCAGCAGGATGGAAACCTGCATCCCGGCCTCGTGCAGTTTGCGCGCAGCCACAAATCCATCGCCGCCGTTGTTCCCCTTGCCGCAGATGATGCCGACGCTTTCGGCGCCAAAATAACGGCGCATAACGAAATCGGCAACCGCCGTCCCGGCGTTCTCCATCAGCGTGAGCGAGGAGACGCCGAAACGCTCGCTGGTGGCGCGGTCGATCTCGCGCATTTCGGCGGATGTGACGATCTTCATCGGGCACGCGCCGTAGCGGTTTCTTCCAGCCGGCGCAGGCTCGCGGGCTCGCCCATGGCGATCAGATAATCGCCGGCTTCGATGCGGTCCTCCGGCGCAGGATTGAAGCTCATGCCGGCAGCTTCGCGCTTGATAGCCAGCACGATCACGCCCAGCTCCTGCCGGATGCGCGAGCCCTCGATCGTTTTGCCGGCAAAGCTGGAGCCGTTCTCCACGTGGATCTCTTCGATCTCCAAGTCAAGCTTGCCTTCGCGCGAGACTGCGATGTTGAGGAAGTTGAGCACGTGGGGCCGCAAAAACGATTGCGCGACCAGACGGCCCGCGAAGGTGTAGGGCGAAATCACGGAGTCAGCGCCCGCCGAGGTCAGGTGTTTCTCCGCCTCTTCTTCGCTGGCGCGGGCAATAATGCGCAGCTTCGGATTCAGGCTGCGCGCGGTGAGCACGATGTACATGTTGGTCGCGTCGGTGGTGGTGGCGGCCACCAGCCCGCGAGCGCGCTCGATATGGGCATCGCGCAAAATCTTCTCCTGCGTGGCGTCGCCGACGAGCGTCAGCCAGCCCGCATCGCTGTACTTGGTGAGCTTTTCTCTGTCGTTTTCGACGACCACGAACGGCACACGCTCACGCGCCAGCTCACGCGCCGCGCTGCGCCCCACGCGCCCGGCGCCGCAGAGGATGTAGTGTCCCGACAGGCGTTCGATCTCGCGCTCCATGCGCCGCCTTCCGACAAACTGTCCGAGCTCGAATTCTAACAAAGCCTGGGTGGCGGTCCCGATGGCCAGAAAAAGCATGCCCACGCCCAGGATAATGAGCGTGACGTTGAAGATCCGCCCGGCGTGGGAAAGCGGGTGCACTTCCTGGTAACCGATGGTGCTAAACGTGGTCACCACCATGTAGAAGCCGTCGAACCAGGGCCAGCCTTCGATGAAGTGAAAGCCCGCCGTGCCGGCAGCCACCAGCACAGCCAGTGCGGCCACGATGATCTTCAGGTTGCGCAGAGCTTTCACGGAGGAAGTTTCAAGTTTCAGGTTTCAAGTTTCAAGGAAAAAAGGCGGCGAGGCTTGATCTGTCTGGCCGGAATGTACGCGAAGCACCAAGAGCGTGTAACAAGACCCTCCCACGCAAGCCCACTGCTGAAGGCCGGTGCACCACGAAGTCTCGCGGAACTCGAACCCCGCGGCGTCCGACTGGGGCCATTGCACCAGCTATGGCTCACTTCTAAGAAGGGGATTTTCAACAACTATCTCGGTTGCTTCACCGCCCATGAAACCAAGATCGCAAACAGCAGATTCGACCCGAGGTGCTCCACGAAGGAGAGGGAACTCGGGTATACCCAGAAATAACTGGTTGTGAGTGCGAACAGCGGAATCCCAAACCGAACAAACGCATGGACAAGGCTTCTTGTATCCAAGCGGAGGTGGGCGCCAACCCAGAGTGCCACGGAAGACCACGCCGATAAACGCCAGTAAGCTCCTTACTTCAGATTTCAGAGCAACGACATCCATCGTGCCGTTTTTGACGGAACCGCCCAGCCAAATCGCCAGAATAGACACCGGGACCATGACCGCTATCACGGCGGCATAAGCACACGCTATGGGAGATGGCACTGGGTCCGTTTCCATGATGCTCCCTCTTCGGGCAACAGCCGGGACGACTGTCGTCAAATAAGCCTCGGGCTTCAGCCCTTGGAGAATCGCAGGGCCTAAAGGCCGATTTCTATTTAGGACGTTATGGCACGACTGAAGTCGTGCCCCTTCACCTGCCTTGTTTCCCCAAGAACCCTTCGCGCTTGTTCAATGACCCAATGGCACAATGGCCCAATGACTCAAGTCCTTCAGGGTTTCCTTATCGTCGTATCAATCGGAGCCGCCTGGCTGCTTGGTCCCGCATCGGGGTCCCCGATCGCAGGTGCGCCCGTGCCATGAATGGCAATTTCATGTTCGAGGTGGTGCTGTTTGGCCATAACGCTGTGGTGGCGCCCATAGGAGAAGTAGATCGCAAATCCGATAATCAGCCAGATTATTAATCGATACCAGTTGCCGGACGGCAGGGAGAACATCAGCAGCAGACAGGTCAGAATGCCCAGAATGGGCACCACGGGAACCCAAGGGGCCCGGAAGGGGCGTTTGGCGTCCGGATTCGTTTTCCGCATGACCATCACGGCAGCGCAGACGATGACGAAGGCGAACAGCGTGCCGATGTTTGTCATTTCGGCCAGGATGCTAAGGGGCAGGAACCCCGCCATCGAGGCGACAAAGATACCGGTCAGAATCGTGGATTTCCACGGCGTGCGAAAGCGCGGGTGAATCGCCCCAAAGAAGCTTGGTGGCACAAGTCCATCGCGCCCCATGGCCAGCAGCACGCGAGGCTGGCTCAGCATCATCACCAAGAGCACGGAGGTGATGCCGGTCATCGCTCCGGCCGCGACCAGATATTGCATCCAGACCAGGCCCGCGCGGCGAAATGCATCCACGACCGGGGCGTCGCGATCGATCAGGTGGGTGGGCACCATTCCGGTGAGCACGCCAGATACAGCAATGTAGAGAACCGTGCAGATCAACAGCGAAGCGATGATGCCGATGGGAACATCCCGCGCCGGCTTGCGCGCTTCCTCCGAGTGTACGGACACCGAGTCAAACCCGATGTACGCGAAGAAGATGATCGCCGCGCCGGCAAACATTCCCAGAGGCTCGCCACCCGGGCTCTCCTTCCCCAGCAATGTGTGGCCGAAGAAATTAACGCCGGTGTAGCCGAAGGGCGCAAACGGATGCCAGTTGGCAGGATTGATGTAGAACACCCCAATGCCGATCACCAGCAGCACAATGCACAACTTGATGGCGACCATCACCGCATTGAACCCGGCGCTTTCCCGGATGCCTTTGACAAGAACCACGGTGATGATGAACGTGATCATTATTGCCGGCAAATCGAGATAGGACCCCGTCAGCACGAACTTCCCGGTCTCGACAATGTAGTCAAAGGGGGCAGTGGAGACGGGCTTGGGCACATGTATCCCGAGCAGTGGTATGAATTCCCGGAAGTGTGCGGACCAGCCATGTGCGACGGTGGAGGAGCCGACCGCGTACTCGAGAACCAGGTCCCAGCCGATGATCCAGGCAAAGAGTTCGCCCAGGGTGGCATAAGCGTAGGTGTACGCCGACCCGGCTACCGGGACCATGGAAGCGAACTCGGCATAACAAAGGGCGGCAAAAACGCAGGCAATTCCCGCCGACACAAAGGAAAGCATCAGCGCCGGGCCAGTCCGGTCATGGGCGGCAACGCCGGTAAGAATGAAAATGCCGGTACCGATAATCGCGCCCACGCCCAGAGCGCTCAGTTGTATAGGACCAAGCACCCGGCGCAGACGGTTTTCGCCGGCCATCTCCTCGAGCAGCAAGCTGAGCGGTTTGGTGGAGAACAGTCTGCTCGCCATCAACGTTCCTCCCACACCTCACGTTTTTCCGCGGAACTTCCATTCTTCGAGCCGTGCCAGACAAAATATACCGGGACTCCCAGGAGCACGATAATGAGGCCCGGCCAGGTGTACTGGGGTTTATATCTCAACAACACCACCTCGATAAATATCGCCATCACGACATAGATGGCCGGCAGCACGGGATAGCCAAAGGCCCGATACGGTCGCTCGGCGTGAGGCTGCGTCCGCCGCAGCACGAACAGACCCAGGATGGTCAGAATGTAGAAGACCAGCACGGCGAAGATGGTGTAGTCCAACAACTGGCCATAACTCCCAGACAGGCACAGGATGGCGGTCCACACCGCCTGCACCAACAGCGCATTGACCGGCGTGTGGTACTTGGGATGCACGCGCGCCGCTTGGTGAAAGAACAAGTCGTCCTTCGCCATCGCATAGTAGACACGTGCGCCCGCAAGAATCAGGCCGTTGTTGCAGCCGAAGGTGGAAACCAGGATGGCCGCCGCCATCAGCCCGCCACCGACCGAGCCCAGAATGGAGATCATGGCGGCGGTGGCTACTCGGTCTTCTGCGGCGTACTGGATTCCCCGAGCGATGATCGTTGTGCCGTGCGGGTCGCCGCGCATGGGCAGCACATTCAGGTAGGCGAAATTGGCCAGGATGTACAACAGGATCACCGTACCCGTTCCCACAGCCAGCGAGAGCGGCAGATTGCGCCTGGGATTCCGCACCTCCGCGGCGGTAAAAGTGACGTTGTTCCAGGCATCGGCGGCGAACAGCGAGCCGACCTGCGCCACGCCGATTAAGGTGATCACCAGCAGGACGGGCGAAGCGATGCCCAGGTC
The DNA here is from genome assembly GCA_035542595.1 of Terriglobales bacterium. Lineage (GTDB taxonomy): Bacteria > Acidobacteriota > Terriglobia > Terriglobales > Acidobacteriaceae > JAHFUA01. The sequence continues at coordinate 3,487 of DATKLD010000218.1, read as the reverse complement.
GGCGTGCTTGGCGCCCATGCGCCAGAAATCGCTGAAGTTGGCGGCGACGACAGCGGGATTGCGGAACAGCAGCACTCCGGCAATCACCAGCCCGAGCAGGGCCGCGGTCTTGGCAAAGGTGAAGATGTTTTGAATGAACGCCCCGGTCTTGATGCCGAATACATTCACCACGGTAAGCACCACGATGGTGATGATGGCCACCAGGTTCTGCGTGTTCAGGCCCACGTCCATGTTGCCGAGCACCATCGGCCCGATGGGGATGGGCGGCGCCTTCCACAGGTGAACGATCCAGTGCGTGGAGGAAATCGAGGGGAAGAACACGCCCAGGAATTTGCCGAAGGCCACGCCCACAGCCGCGATGGTCCCGGTTTGGATCACCAGGAACATGGTCCAGCCATACAGAAATCCCCACAGCGGCCCCAGCGACTCGCGCAGGTAAACGTACTGGCCGCCGGCCTTGGGCATCATGGCTGCGAGCTCGCCATAGGCCAGCGCGCAGCTGATGGTCATAAACCCGGTCACCACCCAGGCCAGAATCAGCAGGCCGGGGGAATCGACGAGACGGGCAATATCGGCGGAGACGATGAAGATGCCGGAACCGATCATGGAGCCCATGACCAGCGTCGTCGCGCTGGTCAGGCCCAATCCTTTGACCAGCTCCTGTTCCGGTTGGGCAAGAGTTTGGGCGTGCGCCTGGGTGCTCATTGCTTGCATGTTTTACCCTAAAACGCGCAGGAATGCTGCAATAGATTTAGCGGGGTCATGTACCAAGTCGGAAATCACCGCCACTGAGTCCGCCCCCGCCCTGATGACCGAGGCGGCGTTAAGCCGGGTAATTCCTCCTATCGCAACCAAGGGTTTGCCAGTCGCAGCGCGCGCGACGCGAACCCCTTCGAGTCCGACAACAGGATCAGGCTTTTCCTTGGAAGTGGTCGCGAACACCGGGCCGATGGCGATGTAGTCCGCCGAGGTCTGGTCAGCCTGCCTTATCTGCTCCACCGAATGCGTGGAGACGCCCACCCAGAGCTGGTCTCCGACGACCATCCGCGCGCTTTCCGGTGAAAGGTCCTCCTGCCCGACGTGCACGCCGTCGAAACCGGCAGCCAGGCAGAGGTCGGCGCGGTCGTTCATGATGAGACGGATTTCAGGGCCGAGGGCGCGGCGAAGCTCGCGGGCATCGGCGAGCATCTGGCGGCCGCTGCCGGTCTTGTTGCGGTACTGGATGAGCGTGGCGCCGCCCTTCACGAGTTCACGAGCGAAGCCGGCAACACGGGCTGCCTGGTCGCCGGAACCGGGGAGCAGCGCGGGGTCGATGATGGGGTAGAGACGAGGGAGCATGGGACTGTATGGCCGCCAGTGTTTCAAAGCGCCGCCAGGCGCGACCGAATGTAGCCCGGCACGAAGTGCCGGGCTAGCATCATTTGCGTATCAGAGTCCCGGCAGGGACGATTGACACAAAGATTGGTCATTCAGCCGTCCCTTACGGGACTACGCATCAGCATCCTTGCCTACCCGGCACTTCGTGCCGGGCTATATTCATCCGCCCCTGCGGGGCTGTGATTATCGACTGTGGACATACTACCCCGATCCAATCAGGAAAATGCCACCGCACGACCTAGTCACATCGCGCTCACTTCCCGGCCTTCTGCTTCGCCAGAAACCGCTCCATGAATTTGGTGTCGAAGTTGCCGGCGCGGAAATCAGGGTCGGCCATGATCTTCAGGTGCAGGGGAATCGACGTATAGATCCCCTCGACGATGAACATCTCGAGCGCGCGCGCCATGCGCGAGATGGCCTCGTTGCGGTCCTTGCCGTGGGTGATCAGCTTGGCGATCAGCGAATCGTAATACGGCGGGATGACCGCCTCTGAGTAAGCCGCCGTATCCACTCGTACGCCGGTGCCGCCCGGCGTGTTGAACACCTTGATTTGTCCGGCGGAGGGAATGAAGGTCTCCGGATGTTCAGCATTGATGCGACATTCGATGGCGTGTCCGCGCTGCTCGATGGGGGCGCTGTTCAGGACCGCATCCAGGCGTTCGCCGGCGGCAAGCAGAATCTGGCCCTTGACCAGATCGATGCCGGTCACCATTTCCGTGACCGGATGCTCGACCTGGATACGCGTGTTCATCTCCATGAAGGTCAGGGCGCCGTCTTCATCCATCAGAAATTCCACCGTGCCGGCATTCACGTAGCCGATACGGCTGAGAGCTATGACCAGACGGTCACCGATCTGGCAACGCAATTCGGGCGTGACCTTCACCGAGGGTGACTCCTCCAGCAGCTTCTGATGCCGCCGCTGGATGCTGCACTCGCGCTCACCCAGGCTGGCGACCTGCCCATACTTGTCGGCGAGCACCTGGAATTCAATGTGGCGGGGACGCTCGATGAACTTTTCCATATAGAGGTCCCCATTGCCAAAGGCGGCGGCGGCTTCGGAACGGGCGGCGTGATAGGACGCGGGCAGTTCCTCGGCGCTGCGGATCACGCGCATGCCGCGTCCGCCACCGCCCGCCGAAGCCTTGACAATGACGGGAAATCCCACCTGTTGCGCCCACTCCAGGGCCGCGCCTTCCGATGCCAGCAACCCTTCCGAGCCGGGCAGGATGGGAATGCCGGCCGCCTTCATGGCCTCCCGCGCTTTCTCCTTTTCCCCCATCAGGCGCGTAACCTCCGGCGGCGGACCGATGAAGGTGATGTGCGAGGTCTCGCAGACCTCAGCGAAGTTGGCATTCTCGCTGAGCAGGCCGTAGCCGGGATGGATGGCGTCCACGTTGGCGATCTCGGCGGCACTGATAACGGCCGGAATGTTGAGATAGCTCTCCTGCACCTTGGGCGGGCCGATGCAAACGGCTTCGTCGGCGAAGCGCACGTGCAGCGAGTTACGGTCGGCTTCGCTGTAGATGGCGACCGTCTTGATGCCCAGCTCCTTGCAGGCACAAATGACGCGCAGGGCAATCTCGCCGCGATTGGCTATCAGAATCTTATTGAACATTCTTAAAAGTGGTTAGCGGCTAGGGGATGGGGGATAGGATTTGTACTAGCCGCTATCCCCTAGCTCCTAGCTGCTACGGTTTCACGGCGAATAATTTCTGGCCGTATTCCACCGGCTGGCCGTTTTCGACGAAGCGCTTGACGATCGTGCCGGCATGGTCGGATTCAATCTCGTTCATCAACTTCATGGCTTCGACAATGCACAGTACCTGCCCGACGCTGACGCTATCTCCGGACTTCACGAAAGGCGGTGCGCCGGGCGACGGAGACTCGTAGAAAGTGCCCACGATCGGCGATTTCACGATCTGCCAGCCGGACTCGTCTTCGGCAGGCGCGGCCGGAGGCGGTGGAGCAGCTGGCGTAGGAGCTGGAACGCTCGGTGGGGCCTGCGGTGCCAGCGCAGCTGCGGCGACAACGGGCGCAGCCGCAATCGGCACGGGCGTTGCGACGGTCACGATTTGTGGCACTGCTTGCGTTCCCGCCCGCTTAACGCGCA
>DATKLD010000217.1:0-4645 GCA_035542595.1 Terriglobales bacterium | reverse complement strand
GCCGATCAGCGACACCATTTCGCTCGACGACCTCATCGCCACCTACCACGAGCTGGTGCACTCGGGCGCGCCTATCGCCGAGATCAATGCCGTGCGCAAACACCTCTCGGCAACCAAGGGTGGACGGCTGGCGCGGGCGGCAGCGCCGGCGCAGCAGGTTTCGATCCTCATTTCGGACGTGCCCGACAACGCGCCCGACTCGCTGGCCTCCGGTCCGACCATGGCCGACTCGACCACCGTCGAGGACTGCTACGCCATCATTCAGAAGCACGGTTTGATGGAAAGGTTTCCGCCCACGGTACGCGAACTGATCCAGCAACACGCGCTGGAAGAAACGCCAAAGGGCGACGATTCTGCCTTCGCGCGATCGCGCTGGTGGACAATTCTCTCGAACGAAACAGCGGTGAAAGCTGCGGCAGCGGAGGCGCAGGCCGCAGGGTTCACGGTCGAAGTGGACAACCGCTGTGATGATTGGGACTACCGACGCGCGGCCGACTATCTGCTCGATCGCTTGCGGGGATTGCAGCAGAGGGCACAGCGCGTGTGTCTGGTGTCGGGTGGCGAGATCACCGTCCGCGTGGAGGGCAAGAGCGGCCAGGGCGGACGCAACCAACAATTCGCGCTCTTCCTCGCTCCTAAGATCGCGGGCGAGAACATCTGCGTGCTCAGCGCTGGCACCGACGGCATCGACGGCCACAGCCCAGCCGCGGGCGCCGTGGCGGATGGCAGCACCATGGAGCGGGCGCGCGCCCGGGGGCTCGATCCTGCAGCAGCGCTCAATGGCTTCGACGCCTATCCTCTTTTCAAAGCGCTGGGCGATGCGATTGAGACAGGGCCCACAGGTACGAATGTGCGGGACGTACGGCTGCTGATGGCGTGGTGATCAGAAAAACGCAGTCACGCCTTCCGGGAGCACCCGCACACGGTCCTGGATTCCTGCCCGCCGGGCTTCTTTCGCCAGCAGCTTGAGCGGTTCGTCGATCGGCTCGTGCGACAGGCGGAAGCTGCCATAGTGCATGGGCACCATCCAGCGGGAGCCGAGTTCGACGAAGGCGCGCACGGCGTCTGCAGGGCTGGTGTGGTTGGCGCGGAAAGCCGGGGGATTGTAGGCGCCGATGGGCAGAAGCGCGAGCTTGGGATGCAGCCGCCGTCCGATTTCGCCGAAGCCATCGAAGTAGGCGGTATCGCCCGCGTGATAGAGAGAATCGTGCGACGAGCGGACGACGTAGCCGCCATAGGCGCGGTGGGCGTCCTTGATGATGCGCGCGCCCCAGTGCCGCGCCGGTACGTGCGTGATCCTCAGACCGTCGAAGTCACAGGTTTCCCACCAGCGCAACTCGATGATCTCGCGGAAGCCGAGGTCCTCCACCAGGTCGGTAACGTTGCACGGCAGGATGATGCTGGGAGCCCGCCCGCGCAACCGCTCGGTGTGCCGCGCGACGGCGCGCAAAGACGGCCGGTGCAGGTGGTCGAAGTGCGCGTGCGTCACCAGCACCAGGTCGATGGGCGGCAAGTCGGCGATGCGCAACCCGGGGCGGCGCAGCCGTTTCAGCACAAACAGCCAGCTGGCAAAATTCGGATCAATGAGGATGGCCTTGCCGCCGGTCTGGAGGAAGAAGCTGGAGTGTCCGATAAAGGTCAGGGCCAGCTCGCCGTTGCGGGTGAGGACCGGTGTGCGGGTCTCCCCCGTGCGCGCGGTGACGGCGGAATGCCGAATCAGGCGCGTGAAACTATGGGCTCGTTTCCTGAGGATCCTGTTTAAGACAACCATGGGAGAAATATCTTCAATATTAGACGCGGGAACGGAGCCCCGCGTTGCAGGACCTCGCGTCCCCCTTCCCCCGGCCTGAACATGATACGCCGTCTGGGGCCGCCGATGAACTGAATCTCGCGGCCCGGACACAAACTGCACCACAAGATTTTCCATCGGCTTTCTTGACCGCAGGCGTCGCTGGCTTTCTAATGGGTCTTGTTCGTGCGAGCGGAGGAAAAAACCATGCGCGTTGCGTTTCTGGGTCTGGGCATCATGGGACGGCCGATGGCCGCCAATCTGGTCAAGGCCGGTCACGAGATCATCACCTGGAACCGCTCGTCCGGCAAGGAAGTAGCGGGGGTGCGCGCGGCAGCGACTCCGCGCGAAGCGGCGGAAGGCGCCGAGGTAGTGTGGATCTGCGTTTCCGATACAGCCGCTGTGGAGCAGGTGCTGTTCGGCGACGACGGAGTGGAAGGCGCACTCAAGCCGGGAATGATCGTCGCGGATTCGAGCACTATCTCGCCCATGGCTACGCGCGACTTTGCGCGCCGGATAAGCAAGCGCGGGGCGGAGTACGTGGACGCGCCCGTGACCGGCTCGAAAGCCGGCGCGGAGTCCGGGCAATTGATCTTCATGGCCGGCGGCAGTGAGGAAGCGCTCGAGAGGCTCAAGCCGCTGTGGAGCGCCATGGGCAAGAACCTGTTCCGCATGGGCGACGTCAGCATGGGACAGGCCAGCAAGCTGGGCATGAACCTGATGATCGCGCTCATCTATGAAGGCTTCGCCGAAGCCCTGGCGCTGACCGGAAAACTCGGCGTCAAGCCGGACGCGCTGATGCCACTCATCCAGGCCTCGATGGTGCGCTCCGGTGTCATCGACTACAAAGCGCCCTTCGTGCTGCGCCGCGACTTCTCGCCCAATTTTCCGCTGCGTCTCATGCACAAGGACATCCAACTCATGCTCGATGCCGCCAAGGAGCAGAGAGTGAAACTGCCGGGCTTGGAAACAGTGGCGGAGATTTACGATATCGCCGCCGAGGAAGGCCATGATGACCTCGACTACGCGGCTACGCTTACCCTGCTCGAGAAGTGGGCAGGGGTCGAGGTGAAGGGCGCGGCCTAGTTTCGAGTTTCCAGTTTCGAGTTTCAAGCTGAGGCCAGATGCCTGGCGTGAAATTTCCCTCTCGAAACTAGAGCCTTGACGCCGACGCTCCCGCCGCCAGCTCCCTCAGCGTGTCGAAGACGTTCGATCCCGCGCGGCCATCGGGAGAGATGCACTCCAGCACGATAGTGGCCGAGAAGTGGGGCGAGCTGCGTCGGAATTCGAGGCTCAGGACTTCGCGCTCGCGGCAGCTCAACAGGGCATTCATCATGCCGGCGACCTCCCGCTGCCAGGTCTGGCGCGAGGTCAGGATGAGCGGCGTCACCTGCTCGAACTCCCAGCCCTCGCGGCCGAGCGAAAGGCGCCTGCTGGTCTTCGCGGACCAGCGGTGCTGCTGCACCTGAAGATTGAAGCCGGGCTGGCTGTCGAGGTCGGCCTCGAAGGTAACGGTAGGAGGCTCGCCGCGCCAGCGCTGCCGCAGCCATTTGTAGGGGTTCTGGCGCGGGACGAGGCGCACGGTCAGCGCCGGACGCTGGAACAGACTGGTCCCGAGCCGCAGGGCTACGTGGAAGATCGAGGGCCCCAGCCAGCGGACAGCGACGACTTGTCCCTTGCCGGCAAGCGCGGCCTGGATCCATTCCAGCACGCGACCAGCCTGGCGCCGGTTGGAGCGCAGGAACAGCAGATACCAGGCGACCACCGCAGCGGTCCCGGCCACGATACAGATGGCCACCTTTCCCCACATAGCATTCGATAGGATGCCACAAGTTGGAAGCCAGGTGCTCAACATCTTGCGATCAGCTCGCTGGCGGTCCCGGCGGCTGCTCCAGCACGTACGCGCGGGCGGGATTGCCGGGCTGCACGTTGCTCTTCTGGAAACACTCCTTGATGCGGCGGCGCAGTTCACGGCTGACCGCGTATTGCTGGCCGGGACGGGTCTTGACCAGCATCAGGTAGTCCACTTCGCCGCCGGCGACGCGTTCGATGCCCGGCACCTGCGGGTCGGCGACCAGCACTGCGGCGAACTGCGGATCGTTGCGCAAGTCGGCGCCCACCTGCTTGAGCAACTCCAGGATGCGGTCGCTGTTCTCGCGATAATCCACCGAAATGTGCAGCGCCATTTGCGCCCAGTCGCGGGTCAGGTTGCTGACAATCGTGATCTGGCTATTCGGGACGGTGTGGACGGCGCCAGTATCGTCCCGCAACGTGGTGCGGCGCAGGGTCATGGATTCCACCTTGCCCGAAACTCCGCCGATGCGCACCACGTCGCCGACGTCGTACTGGTTCTCCATCAGGATGAAGAAGCCGTTGATGACGTCGTGCACCAGAGTCTGGGCGCCAAAGCCGATGGCCAATCCCGCCACGCCCGCGCTGGCCAGCAGCGGGCCCATATTGACGCCCAGCAGCGGCAGAATCTGCATGGCGGCAAGGAAGACGATGACGGCTATGCCCACGCTGTTGAGCACGCCGGCGAGCGTGCGCAACTGCTGCGCGCGCAGGGCGGTGGGCAGCGTCTCCCTGCGGCTGAGCTGCGCCAGCCTCGCGGTGCCCAGCTTGAGCAGCCGCACCAGAATGATCGCGACCACCAGGACGACCAGGATCTTGGGAATGTCCTTGCGGACGAAGGTCTCCCAGTCGGTCTTCCAGTCCTCCCACACCAGGCGCAGGCGGGAAAACTGCAGCACAGCGAATGCCATGAGGGTCGGAAACACGGCTGATCTCAAAGCGCAGCGCGCGATTATAGCAGCCAGGGCGCGCGCCTCCGGGCGGAGGGCCGGGGCTATAATCCTG
>DATKLD010000216.1:0-16186 GCA_035542595.1 Terriglobales bacterium | reverse complement strand
CGCCGTGTCACCGTTGCTTGGGCTGCTAACCATTTCATTCTGGTCACAGACTATTTCACCGGCAGAGACGCCCGCGTCCTTGTCTTTGCCGCCGACCAAGGGATTGCTCCGATTAAGATTGATAGGGGGACTCTCTACGCTCTGCTGCCGGAAAGTCAAGGCGTCCATCTTGTCGAGAATGATCACGTTTATGTCGCGGCTTGGCAGCTAAATGGCGATACCTTGGCCCTTCAGGTGTGGGGTCACGGCAGACGCGATGCGAATGGCTTCAGGTGGTCATGCAGCTACAGCCTTGTCCAAGGTACCGCTTCGTGTCGAGATCCTCGTTAAAGTTGCGGGAGTCCAAACTGATCCTCCAATCCTCTCTCCAACGGGAGTAGGCTCCAACGGTCGTATCCTTTATCATGTCCGGCTGAAATTTCGCCGCTGAGTCATGAACCTTATTCCCGCCAGTGATTCGTCCCTGCTGATCGTTCTCGGCAATGCGATCTCACCGGAGCTCCACCACCGCGTCATTGGCCTGTTCCAGGCTTTGCTTGCAAAGCAGGATCCCAGGATCCGCAACCTGCATCCCGGATACACTTCCGTGCTGGTTGACTTCGATCCGCTGCGGATGACTCACCACGAACTGGCCGCCATCGTTGAACAGTCGGCGGGCCCGGCGGGCACAAAAGCCGAACCAGAATCCCGCGTGGTCAGCGTTCCCGTCTGTTACGACACCGAGTTTGGTCCCGATCTTATGGACCTGGCAAGCCACGCCGGGATTTCTCCTGAAGAAGCGGTGCGGCTGCACACATCCGCAGAATATCTCGTCTATTTTCTGGGCTTCTCACCCGGGTTCGCCTACATGGGCGGGCTTCCCGAGAAGCTGCACATGCCGCGGCTGGCAACGCCACGAGGTCACGTTGCTGCCGGCACCGTTGGGATCGCGGGCAGCCAGACCGGTATCTACCCGGTGGATTCCGCCGGGGGCTGGCGGCTGATCGGGCGTACGCCCTGGCGCATGTTCAACCCCAACGCCGACCCGCCCACGCGATTGCAGCCCGGCGACACGGTGAGGTTCTCCGCCATCGACCGCGCGACTTTCAGCGTGATGGCGCAACCGTAAGACATGCCGATACGCGTCAAGAATCCGGGTATGTTCTCGACCATCCAGGACCTGGGCCGCTACGGATACTCCCATCTCGGGATCTCAATCGTTGGTGCGGCTGATCGACTGTCATTGCGTATCGCCAATCTCCTGGTTGGGAACGAAGAGAACGCTCCTGCGCTGGAGATGACCCTGCTTGGTGCGACGCTTGAATTCGAGGAGCGGCATACCGTGGCGCTGGCGGGCGCAGATTGCGATGCCAAAGTCGGAACGAGCCCGGTTCGGCCGGGAGAAGCAGTGGAAGTGCCCGCCGGTGGAGTGCTGAAGTGCGGCGGCATGAAGACGGGGGCTCGCTCCTATCTCGCGGTCCAGGGCGGCTTCGATGTGCCCTTGGTGATGGGCAGTACGGCGACCGACGTTCGCGGACAATTCGGCGGACTCCAAGGTCGCAGGCTGAAGGCCGGCGACCTGCTGCCGGTGCGTGACGGCCGCAGTGGCCGCATTCGCAGATTGAAACCAGGCGTCCTGGATGCGGTCTCTCGCCACGACATCGTGCGCGTGACCAGGGGCGCGCAGCAGGAGTGGTTTGGCCCGGAAACATTCGAGGCCCTGTTTTCCTGCCCGTACGCGATCAGTGACCAGTCTGACCGCACCGGGCTGCGGTTGAAAGGGCAGCCGCTCCGGCCGCGCGAGCAATCGCAACTGCTGACCGACGGCATCCCGCTGGGCGCCATGCAGGTGCCGCAGGACGGGCAACCCATCATCCTCTTTGTCGATCAGCAGACGACGGGCGGTTATCCCAAGATCGCGAACGTCATCATGGCGGACATGCATCGCGTCGGCCAGTTCCGGCCGCATGAACAGGTTCGCTTCCAGGAGGTGTCGATTCCGCAGGCGATTATGCTCCTGAAGGAGCAGGAACGCTGGCTGGAGGACGCGTTTGTTCTTTGATTCGTAACGCCGGCATCTTGCCGGCTGTCCTGAGGGCGTCCCGCCCTCAGGGCGTGGGCGAGACGCCCCCGCGACAGCCGCCGGGACGGCGGCGCTACAATGCAGCAATGGCAACTCTCATCGACCTCAATGCTGACCTGGGCGAATCTCCTGAGGCGCTGGCCGGCGGCGCCGACTTCGAGTTGATGCGCTACATCACCTCGGCCAACGTGGCATGCGGCGGCCACGCCGGCGACGAGAGCACGATGCGGCAAACGGTCGAGGCGGCGAAGAAGCTGAATGTCGCCGTTGGCGCGCACCCCAGTTATCCCGACCGCGAGAATTTCGGACGGCTGGAATCGCCCATGCCCCCCGCAGCCCTGGAAAGCTCAGTACGGCAGCAAATCGCGTCGCTCGTCGCAATCGCCGGACGTTTCGGCATGCGCCTCGTTCATGTAAAGCCGCACGGCGCGCTTTATCACGCAACCAATAAGGACCGGGAAATCGCGCTGGCCGTCGGCTGCGCCGTAAGAGAAATCGATCCGCAACTGATCATGGTCGGCCAGGCGGGAGCGCCCGCGCTTGAGGTCTGGCGCGGCATGGGGCTGCGCTGCGCCGCCGAAGCCTTCGCCGACCGCACTTACGAAAACGACGGCACGCTGCGCAAGCGAACCCTGCCTGGCGCCCTGCTCGAGACTCCCGACCACGCCGCTCAGCAGGCGCTGGATATTGCCTTGCGTCACAAAGTCGTCGCCGCCGACGGCTCAGAGGTACCGGTAATAGCCCAGACTATCTGCGTCCATTCCGACACACCAGGTGCAGCCGGAATCGCGCGCAAGATAAACGAAAGGCTCGAGGCCGCAGGAGTACAGGTTCGGGCTCTGTCGATTTGACGGCCCTGGATTGCACCGAACGTCGCCCTCGATCAGGGATGGCGGTGCAACACGTGTACGGCGATATCCGGCCAGAACTCGCGGAAGGTATTGGTGGCGGCGTCGCGCAGCAAGGCGTATCCATACTTGGAGAGAATGGCCCCCGCCGTCCGGGTCTTGCTGGGATAGTAAGCCAGCGAGATCCCCTGCGCCATCCCACGGCCTAGAAGCTCTGAAACGTTAAAGCTGTCGTGCCCTTCGTAGTTGGGAGTAATCACAATGCGCGATGCCGCATAAACGGCGCGCTTGCCGAAACCGCCTTCGCCCTTGGCGAAGTAACGCTCGTCCTGATGAAAGACGGTGGGCAAGGCGAAGATGACCAGATAGTTGCCGTCTGTCTTATCGACGAAGCCGCGCCAGTAATACCTGCCGTATCCAGTCATGCCTTCTCCCAGTTGCGGGTGCGCGTTCGACCACTCGGCGAAGGCCGAAGTGAAGCCCACGAAGACAAACGACGAGTAGTCGAAGCTGTTCCTGGTGGCGATCACGAACGCCTGCTTTGGCGTGGGCGGCGGCGGAATCGCCCCCGCGCTCACGGCGCGGAAATTGGGCATGACGCCCAGGATCCGCTTGGGCTGCTCTTTCGAAGACGGCGTCACCGGCTCCGCCGGCTTCACGCTGGGTTGGCTCGGATTGCCGGCAGGACCAGCCACACCAGGCTCGGCCGGTTGCAAGTCCGCCCGCAGGCTTTCTGTATCTTCAACCTGTCGCGCGGATGCGCAGGACACCGCCAAAAGGAGTATCCATACTAACGAAGGAAAAAGACGCAACGAAACACCCCACGGTTCCTAAATATAATAGCTGGAGTTTCCATTTTTCGCCGATACCCCGAAGTACGTAGCCCTCTGTTTTCGAAACCGAGTCTTTCCCTCGTCACCCCCTGCATAACCACAGTAACCAATGCCCGCCGAGGAAAAGATGTTAGACTTCGGAAAATCCTTATGCAGCCAAATACCGTGGTTTCCCTCTCTGAAGACCTGAAGAGCAAGATCGCCACCCGCAGCGCCAGGATTGGGGTGATCGGCTTAGGGTACGTAGGCCTGCCTCTGGCCTTGCTGTTTACGGAAGAGACTTTTCCAGTGACCGGGTTCGACATCGACACCCGCAAGGTAAGGACGCTGGGAGAGGGCGGATCGTACATCTTTCGCATTCCAGCGGAGCAGATCCAGGGGGCCTTGCGGCAGGGGTTCCGGGCAACCTCGGAGTACGCCCGTATCGCGGAGATGGACGTAGTCATCATCTGCGTCCCCACGCCGCTGAACGAGTACATGGAGCCGGACCTGAGCTTCATCACCTCGACCGCCCAGGCCATCGCTCCCCACCTGCGCGCCGGCCAACTCGTCATTCTGGAGAGCACCACCTATCCCGGCACCACCGAGGAGGTGCTGGTTCCTGTCCTCGAAAAGAACAACCGCGCTGACCTGCGCCTGGCCCGCGACGGCATGCCGGCCTCGCTCCAGGAGTTTTACGTGGCGTTCTCGCCGGAACGCGAAGACCCGGGCAACGAGACCGTGGCACGGCGCGATATCCCCAAGGTAGTGGGCGGGTGCAGCGCTGCAGCAAGCGATGCGGCATCTGCGCTTTACAATTCGATCTTCAAGAAGACAGTGAAGGTCTCCGGACCCGCGGCGGCGGAGATGTGCAAGCTGCTGGAGAACATCTATCGCTGCGTCAATATCGCCCTGGTGAACGAGCTCAAGATGCTCTGCCTGCGCATGGGCATCGACATCTGGGAAGTAATCGCCGCAGCCTCTACCAAGCCCTTCGGCTTCCATCCCTTTTATCCCGGGCCGGGCCTGGGCGGACATTGCATTCCGGTCGATCCCTTTTATCTCTCGTGGAAGGCGAAGGAATACGATTTCCACACGCGCTTCATCGAGCTGGCGGGCGAGATCAACACCGCCATGCCCTACCACGTGGTGCAGGCGGTGGGCAAGGCGCTGAACCGCGAGCGCAAGGCCCTGAACGGGTCAAAGGTGCTGGTGCTGGGCGTGGCCTACAAGAAGGATGTCGATGACCTGCGGGAGTCGCCCGCGCTAACCATTATCGAGCTGCTGCACAAAGAGGGTGTCGAGGTCAGCTATAACGATCCCTACTTCCCCGTCGTGGGCAAGGGGCGCCACTACGACCTGCAGATGAAGTGCACCCCAATGGAAAACCTGGGCGAGTACGACTGCGTGCTGATCGTCACCGACCACTCCACCTACGACTACCCCCGTATCGTGCGGGAAGCGCAACTGGTAGTGGACACGCGCAACGCTACCAAAGGAATCGACTCTCCCAAAATCGTGCGTTGCTGATCGAGCAAGAACCTCGCCACCCTGTCGCGTGGTCGATGGCTACGCACCTGATGACTGCACCTTAGCGCCGCCGGGCAGCCGAGGTGTTACCTCCGCCTGCCGGGATCCAGGAAGACGAAGGGAATCAGCGGGATCCCCCAATCCGGCCAGGTTACCAACGTTATCCAGAATGTGACCTGGATCACAGTTGCGGCCGTGCCCACACCCCAAAATGGGCGCTAAATACAGTTGCAGATCGGCCAACTGCTCATGCTGGTGCGTGTACCTGCACCTGGCCATCCAGCCAACTGGAAACGCGAGAATGCTGTCATTGGACAGCAGATCTTCTGTGGACGGGGGACGGAGCGTTACATGGATCATCAGGACTGGCAGGCACGCACTCGGCAACTTCACGGCCAGGTCGCAGCCATTGCCGGCCGAGACCTCAAGCTGTGGCTTTTCACGTTTGTCGTCGTCCTCGTGTTAGCGATGGGGATCCTGCTCGTCAGTTTCTCCAATTTGCTATGGGCAGGAGCGTCGCGCTCCGCCCTCGAACTGGCCTGCGGTTTAGTGCTGGTGGTTATCATCTTCGCCGGATACATCCTTTATAAGAGGCACAGCTATGCCGGGACACGCCAGGAGTTGATTCGCGAGATCATTTACAGCGAGAAGCTGCAGAGTCTTTCCCTCATCGACCCTCTCACACAAACCTTCAACATCCGCTACCTGGATGAGGTTTTGCCACGGGAAATCAACCGCGCCAACCGCCACGGGTGCACGATCACTTTCATGCTGATTGAGCCTGCCGGCTGGGCGAAGGTCGTAGAAAAGAGCGGTGAGCTGGTTGGCGACCAGATGTTAGTGGAGGCGGCACAGCTTTTGAAGAACACCTTCCGCGGTTCGGACATTGTGCTTCGCTACGATGTCAGCCGTTTCCTCGTCATCATGCCCGAGACCGCAGAGCAGCAGGCCGCCTGCGCGCAGAGGCGCCTGCTCGACCGTCTTGACTCCTGGAATCTTGAATCCAGCGCTCCGTTCGAACTGGATTTGCGAGTCGGCATAGCCGCCTATTCCCGCGGAGCGGATGCCAACAGTGTCCTGGAACTGGCTGCGGAACGCTTGCAGGCCGGCAGACAACCTGCGGGAAGCGATCGGCCCTCCCGCGATCCTGCGGGCTGCGCGCTTCATGATTGTGGCAGTGGGTTGGGGAGGGAATTGTGAGTTACACCTGGGCAGGAATGCCACGCAATGACGCGGCCGACCGGCCGCTTCCCTTTCCGGAAATGAACGCCCGGTTGTTCGGCATCAGGCTCGGGGTGGCGTTCGCCCTCCTGGTTGGCATCTTGATCGGGATAGGGGTCTTGGATCTCAGGCGAATGGATCGAATCAATGTCGATTTGGAGGAGGTCTTAGGTCGAAGGTGGAGGAAACTGCAACTAGCGCACGAAGCCCGCATGGACTCGAGTGAAAATAGTCGCATCACCATGGAAGTATTTCTGGTGAACGACAAACGCCTGATTGACTCGCTCCTGACCCGCAGAGCCGAGACCAGACAAAAGATTTCAGAGTTGCTGGAAAAAATCAAAGCACAGTGCGACTCCCCGGATGAATGCCAGCTCCTGACTGCCGTGGAGAACGCCAGGGCCTCCTATGAAGCCAGCTACCAGCGGGCGCTGCACGCGCTTGTTGATGAAGCACAGTCGGAGGCAGCTCGCGCCATCATGATTCAGGAGACGGCTCCGGCCTTGTACAAGTACCAGGCCGCATGGTCCACGTTCATGCAGTTCCAGATGGCAGAGATGGACAAGGCCGCCAGCAAGAGCCGGGCCCGTTACGGGCAAGCGCGGACCATCGTTCTCGTATTGATTGTGTTGGCGGTGATTGTCGCCATGGCGATCGCTTTCCCCGTGACCCTCAAGATGACCGAAGAGGTAAGGACGCGCATTCTGGCCGAGCAGGAAGCGCGCCAGCTCAACGCGGATCTGGAGCTGAAGGTGCAGAAACGCACCCAGGAGCTCGTCCAATCCAACCAGCAGTTGAGCGCTGAGATAGAGGAACGCACGTCTGCGGAAGGCCGGATGCGCCTGCAGGTCGCGGCCCTCCAGGCTGCGGCCAATTCCATCGTGATCACCGACGTTACCGGAAAGATCTTGTGGGTAAACTCTGCTTTCACTCGGCTGACGGGCTACAGCGGCGAGGAGGCCGTCGGACAGAACCCGCGTTTTCTGCGCTCCGGCAAACATGACCCCTCGTTCTATAAGAACCTCTGGAAGACCATTACCTCCGGTGAGGTTTGGCACGGCGAGGTCACCAACCGGCGCAAAGACGGAAGCCTTTATGAAGAAGAGATGACCATCACGCCGGTGCGCGCCGAGAGTGGTGAGATCACCCACTTTGTGGCGATCAAGCAGGACGTCACCACGCGCAAGGCGATTGCAGAAGCGCTGTTGCATGCCCAGGAAAAGTACCGTGGCCTCGTCGAAGACGCAGTCGTCGGGATCTTCCAGGCCACGCCGGACGGGCGCATCATCACTGCCAATGCGGCCATGGCCCGGATGCACGGCTACGACTCGCCCCAGCAGCTCATGTCCGAGGTTTCCGACGCCGCAACCCAGCTTTTTGTGAATCCAAACCAATTGCAAGAGATCTCCCGCCTGCTGGAAAAAAACGAGGTCGCGCACGACGTGGAGGTGGAAGTCAATCGCAGAGACGGGACCAGGGCGTGGCTGCTCGGCAACCTGCGCGCTGTCCGTGGCCGGGACGGCAGGATCGTGCGCCACGAAGGCACCGTCCAGGACATCACCGAACGCAAGGCTGCTGAGAAACAGGTGCAATATCTGGCCTACTACGATGCGCTCACGGGCTTGCCCAATCGAACTCTTTTCCGTGACCGCTTGACCAAGGCACTGGCCAGCGCCCGTCGCCGCAAAGAGAAGGTCGCCCTCTTGTTCTTTGATTTGGACCGTTTCAAGACCATCAACGACTCGCTTGGGCACTCGGTTGGCGACCTCCTTTTGAAGGAGGTGGCAGAGCGGCTTAAGGGATGGGCACGCGAACAAGACACCGTGGCTCGGCTGGGCGGGGACGAGTTCGTTGTCGTCTTGACGGGGATAAAGGAGGTCGCCGACATCGCGGTCGCCGCCAACCGCATCCTCAATATGATGGCCACCGAGTTCGCCATTCAAGGCCAATTACTCAGGGTCACCTGCAGCCTCGGCATTAGCGTGTTTCCGGACCACGGTCCCGACGCCGAAGCTCTCCTCAAGAGCGCCGATGCCGCCATGTACTACGCCATAGACAAGGGCGGGAACAACTTCCAGTTCTTCACCCAGGACATGAACGCTCGCGCGATGGAACGTCTGACTCTGGAGAACAGCCTGCGGCTGGCCCTGGAGAGAGAGGAACTCTTTCTCGTCTATCAGCCCCAGGTTGATCTCCCCACCGGAGCGATCGTCGGGGCGGAAGCGCTTCTTCGCTGGCGCCATCCGCAGATGGGTTTGGTTCCGCCCAGCAAGTTCATAGCGATAGCGGAGAACAGCGGCCTGATGTTGCCTTTCGGAGAATGGGTGCTCAAGACCGCCTGCGCACAAGCGCGGCAGTGGCAGGACCAAGGCCTGCCTCCGCTGCCGATTGCGGTAAACGTGTCGGCCGTGCAGTTCCGTCATGAGCGCTTCCTCGAGGTCGTCCGCGAGGTCTTGGAGGAGAGCGGTCTCGCTCCGCAATACCTCGAGCTGGAACTTACGGAAAGCCTCCTTCTCTCCAGTGCCGACGTGACCCTTTCCCTGCTGCGGCAGCTGCACGGGATGGGCCTGCGGTTGTCCATCGATGACTTTGGGACCGGATATTCCAGCCTCAGCTACTTGCGGCACTTCCCGGTCTACAAGCTAAAAATCGATCGTTCGTTCATGCAAAACATAACCGTAAGCACGGACAACGCCGCGGTCACGGCCGCGATCATCAACTTGGCAAGGAGCCTCAATCTCAAGGTCCTTGCTGAAGGTGTCGAGAACGAAGAGCAGATGTTTTTCCTGCGGGCACACAATTGTGACGAAGTTCAAGGGTACTATTTCAGCCATCCCCTGGCCGCTTCCGATTTTGCTGAAAAGGTGCGGTGCACCTTGCCCTTGGCCCCCGGGCTGCCACAGGATGGCAAGCTGCTAATAAGGCAATCGGCGGACCTCCGTACGCCCAACTCGCATTCCAAACCGAGGGAGGCGCTTGCCTCGCCATTGGAGATCTAAGGAGAGGCAGTCATCAAAGGTTACCAGCAGTCATATAGGTAATCCGTTTATGTGATCACGCAATGCAAGACAAGGTGGTGGCACAGCGTGACTCGCAACCACATCGCGGCGAAGTTGGGGTCGGCATTCGGCATCCTGGTGGCCATCCTGATCGGCATCGGGTCTCTGGGCCTGAGCCGCATGGACCAGATCAACGCCGGCCTTGACGGTGTACTGGGCCGGCGGTGGGGCAAACTGCATCTCGCCCGCGAGGCTTTGGCCTACTCCAGCCGAAATAGCCGTATCACCATGGAAGTGTTCCTGCTCAACGATAAGCAGGAGATCCAGCCCCTGCTCAGCCAGCGGGCCGAGAACACGCAGAAGATCTCTGAGCTGGTGGCGAAGCTCGAGGAGCAGTGCGACTCCCCGGAAGAGAAACAGGCGCTCGCAGCCGTCAAGGATGCCCGCGCACCCTATGTCACCAGCTACATGCGCGCCCTGCACTTGCTGGTCGATGAAAAGCGACCGGGGGCCGCCCGGGCAGTCATGGTGCAGGAAACCACGCCGGCCCTGTTCAGGTATCACGACGCCTGGAACAGCTTCGTGCAGTTCCAGATGGACCAGATGGACAAGGCGGCCAAGGAAAGCAGAGTGCGTTACGCCAGGATCCGATCTTTAACTCTGGCCCTGCTCTTCGTGGCCGTGATCGTCGCCTGCGCAATCGCTGTGTTCGCGACTAGAAAGACCACGCGGGAAATCAAGACGCGCGTCCGCGCCGAGCACGAGATCAAGGAACTGAACGCAGCGCTGGAACAGCGCGTAGCTGAACGCACGCAAGAGCTGGCCATTGCAGAAGACCAATTGCGAAGCTCGCTCGCCGGGCTGCAGGAATACACCGCCGAGATCGAGGGTGTGAACGAACTGGTTGAGTTGCTGCAGTCTTGCCAGACGCTGGAGGAAGCTCACAGCCAGGTGGCCAAAGTTCTTCCCCGTTTCTTCCCCGCGGGCGCGCTGTTGATGCTGAATGCCTCCCGCAATCTGCTCGACAGCGTGGCAGCCTGGGGGTCGGCCCCCGCTAGGCAGGGGCCCTTTTCTCCCGATAGCTGCTGGGGCCTCCGCCGGGGCCGCGCCCACCTCGTACACGCAGGTAACTCCGGCCTGCGCTGCGGGCACGCCGAGCAGGCCGGCGCCGCCACTCTGTGCATTCCCTTGATAGCGCAGGGAGAGTCCCTGGGGGTGCTTTACATCCAGGATCCCGATCCGTCCGCCGATCCGGAGTTGTTGCAGCGCAAACAAAAATTTGCCGTCACCCTGGCCGAGCAGGTGTCTCTTGCCTTCGCCAATCTGATGCTGCGCGAAACCCTGAAGTATCAGTCGGTGCGCGATTCCCTGACCGGCCTGTTCAATCGCCGCCATATGGAGGAATCCCTGGAGCGGGAGCTGCTGCGTTCGGCCCGCAACGGCAAGCCCGTGGCTGTCCTGATGATCGATATCGATCACTTCAAGCGATTCAACGATAGCTTCGGACACGAAGCCGGCGACATTCTGTTGCGGGAGCTGGGCTCCCTGCTAAGTTCTCAAATCCGAGGCGGCGACATCGCCTGCCGCTATGGCGGAGAAGAGTTCCTGGTGATCATGATGGACGCCAGTCTCCGCTGCGCCGCCGAGCGCGCCGAAACCCTGAGGGAGCAGGCAAGGAACCTGCAAATCCACCACCACGGAGAAACGCTGCGCAAGGTCACCATCTCCATCGGGGTAGCCGCCTTTCCTGACCACGGCAGCTCGGCGCAAGAACTCATTAACCGTGCGGATAGAGCACTCTACAAAGCCAAGACCAGCGGTCGCGATCGTGTAATCGTGACGCACACCGGCGATCCAGAAGCGGAAGCTGTTCGTGAGGGATCCCGCCAGTCCGAGCCCGCTACCTGATAACCTGTGATGGATGATTTGCGATATGTGATTTTGAAGGCCGGTTTCGCCCTCGGGATCCCAACCCCAACCTTCATCACATTACCAATCACAAATCAGAAATCACAAATCCCTCAGAAGCTCAACTCGCCGCGGGCGCGCAGTTCGCCGGGCAGCAGCGCGTTGTAGATGAACTCGTGCACCGAGGTGGGAAAGTTCCTGGCGCGCCCCAGCCTCACCACCGCCCCGCTCTGCGCTTCAAGCTCGGATGGCCGGCCGGCGATCAGGTCGCGCTGCATGGAAGCCGTCCCCGCGGGCGGCAGCGAGTCCACGAATTTCATCGTGTTCGCCACTGAGTCATCCGGCACCGGCACACCGCAGGCGTGCGCCAAGCCGACAATCTCCCGCATCGCGCGTTCCAGGAGCGATCTGGTCTCGGGCACACTGCGCATCACGCCGATGGGCGCCCGCGTGACTCCGCCCACGCCGCCAAACGAGGCGATGAACTCGAACTTCTCCCACAAAGCCACTTGGACATTTTCCGGGACACGAACCTCCAGCCCGGCGGCCGTGAGGCACTCCGCCAGCCTGTCCAGACGCGGGGTGCGCCCGTTGTTCCACTCCCCGATGGTGATCAGCGGCGTGAGTCCCATGTGCCGGACCACGCCCGGCGCGGCCACCATGACAATCACGTGACACATCCCGCCCAGCACGTGCTTGGCACCCAGCACCGCCGCCAGTTGGTCGTAGGCCTCCACGCCGTTCTGCAGAGGGACGACCACGGTCTCGCGCCCGACCATGCTGCGAATCTGCTGTGCTGCGTCGGGAACCTGCCAGGCTTTCGTGGTCACGAAAATGGCATCCACATGCCCCACACTCGCGGGATCGCTGGTCGCGTGCACCTGCGGCAGCACAAAGTCGCCATCCGGCCCCTCTACGCGCAGACCCTTGGTGCGCAGCGCCTCGAGCATTGCTCCACGGGCAACGAAGATGACATCGTTTCCAGCCTTCGCCAGGCGGCCACCGAAGTAGCCGCCCAAGGCGCCGATTCCGATGAATGCGATTCTCATAAGGTTGGGTGTTCCATCAGAGAGATGCCTTTGGGGGCGAGCTTGTGTGCAAAATTTTGTTGGAGGCGCGAGGCCGATAGCGCAGAAAAAGCGCTTGAGCGTGCCCTGCCCTAGCTGGTTTTGCTAGGGTGGGGTAGTTGCCGTACCCACCCTAGCAAAGGTGCCTCGGGCGTGCACCCTCACGTTTGACAGCAACCGGAATACTAGCCTGGCCATCCGCCCTCAGATGTTAGGCAAGAGATCGAAGTATTCGTCATCCTCATTCTTTCCACCTTCTCCCTGGCCCAACTGCTTCTCTGACTGTATGAATTCTATGCGCTCGATCCACTTGACCATCTTGTAGCCAAGTTGATTCTCTACCCGCAGCCGCAAGGGAGCGCCATATACGTCCGGGAGCGGCCGCCCGTTCATGTACGAGGCGAGCAGGCATTCCGCCTTCAACAAATTCTCCAGCCTCTGCGTGTCGTAATATGCGCCACCGTAAAGTGCTTCTCCAAAGGAGAAGAAGGCCACCACCCTGGCTTCCGGTTTGGGGCGCACTATTCCGATCAGTGTCCTCATCGGAATGCCACCCCACTTCGCAATCCCACTCCAGCCTTGGATGCAATGATGCATGGTGATGTGCTCGACGAAGCCAAGTTTCTCGATCTCGGCAAGCGAAAGCTCGATTGGATTCTCCACCATTCCTCCCACCTTTAATCTGAAGTCTTGGAAGCCGCGCTCGGCCAAACGCTTCCAGTCCTCTCTCCGCGGCATCTTTCCATTCGGCCAGAAGTAAGGCGAGATGTCCTGCTCGGAATAGTTCTGGTGCGGAACCAGTCGGTTCAAGGTAAGGAGCTGCATTGGGTAGGCCACGGACTTGAGAGCGTGCTGCAGTTTCCGGGGGTGGTTCCATGAGATGTAGTGCGCCAGAAACCAGGAGAGGACGACCACTGCTATGCCGACGAACCCCAGCCACATCCCCATATGCCCCTGATCGTCCGTACCGAGCACGATGTGGTTCATATTGCGCGCAAACCCAGTCATCACGACCAGCGTGACGTGCACCACAAGGAAGGCAAAGAAGCTAAGCATGGTCAGGAAGTGGATGGACCTGGCCGATTGCCTGCCGCCAAAGATACGCGCGTACCAGGGGACATGGTTCACCACGGCCGGCGACATGGCGATGCCGGTGAGAATGGCCAATGGTCCGAACACAAAGACAACGGTGAAATAGGCAATCTGCTGCAGGGCGTTGTAGCCGTAGAAGCCGTTGGGCTCGGCAGGCAGATGAAAGGTTGCGTAGTGTACAAACGTGTTCCATGCCTGCAACAGGACGAGCGGTGAAGTGGGCACAATCCGCCGCCACTGCTCGGTATCGAGCAGCATGAAGATGAAGAAAATGCCGGTGACGATGAACCCGTGAACGTTGATGAAGTGCCACACTCGCGCAATTCCAATGGTGTGCCTGTAACCGGGCGTGCCAATGATCGGCGAAAGATAACGGGCGTCTTCTTTTGCCGTCCAGATACGATCGCGAGGGACCTTGAGTGGCGTAAACCGGATCCATTCGCTCCCCGGCGTACAGTCATCGTTGAAATACAAACGCGGATGGTCCATCAGGATTGAGAGCCCGCTGCGAATCAGCATCATCACAAAAAAGAAATTGAAGAAATGGCAGTAACGGACCCAGAGCGGAAACCCGTGCGGCCCTGCAAAGTTGTTGGGATAGACCTGAGGGACAGGTGGAACATGGGGCAGGCCGGCCAGCGCAAACTCAATCCAAGCCGCGAGGACCACACATAAAACTGCCGCAGCGATGCCGATCAGAATGGAGGGGTGAACCCAGATGCGGAAGTGGCGGTCGTCTGGGTGGTGCACCGCCTGATGTGCCGCATCGAAGGGAACCATCGCTGAATCCTACGGCTGGACTCGACCGAAAAGAATATCTATTTCCCGTAGAAATGGCTCTCGAGGAGCGTGGCCGCACGAATGTCCCTTCACAGGCTCAGGGCGCTCAGGTCGGCGACCTCACGTTGCTGTCCCTCGGCTAATTCTCGCTAATGATAATATCGTAACGCGATATATATTCGCAAGCAGGCAACTTTCTCCCGAACGGCAGCTTCCGTATTTAGTGTGGGGTTCCCAGAACTACAACCTACGTCAGGTCCGAACACGTCGGAAAGTCGGCACCGTTAGTTGGACCATTCGCGTCCGGTTCTGTCGAACCCGGATGAGAAAGGAGTCTGGTCATGAGTAGCAATCCAGTAAGTCCAGTCGTGCAAATGCCGCGAAAAATGGAAGAACAGCCGAGGACAGACATTCGGCTGCAGCCATTAGCGGCACCCTCCATTCTGGGCCTGTACGGGTTCGCAGGCGCCACGTTTATGGTCGCCGCCCACATGGCGCACTGGTTCGGAGGGGCACAGACCAATATGGTGCTTTGGCCCTTCGCCGCACTCTTTGGCGGTCTGGCGCAGTTTCTTGCCGGCATGTGGGCCTATAAGACACGGGACGGCGTCGCCACAGCCATGCACGGGATGTGGGGCACATTCTGGATGGCCTTCGGCATCCTTTGGCTCCTGGTGGCGGCCGGCAAAGTGACGATACCGGCCAATGGCGCCGCTTTCCCGGCCCTGGGATTCTGGTTCATCGTGCTGGCGGCGATCACCTGGGCGGGAACGGCGGCGGCTTCGGCCGACTCCTCGGTGGTCACGTCGGTGCTCGGCTTCCTGGCGGCCGGCTCGACCGTAGCGGCCATCGCTGAATTAGTCGGCAATGAACCGCTTCGCATTCTAGCCGGCTGGTTGTTCATCATCTCCGCGATCATCGCCTGGTACGCGGCAACCGCATTGATGATGAATTCGGCATTTGGTCGCACGGTCATGGGCCTTGGAAACAAGCATGAGGGACCTAAGATCCAGAGGAACGTGACTAATCCGCCGGACACGTACTGGTCGCCTGATTAGACCTCGGTCGTGATCCCCTTGGTGAGCGCGGCTCGCACCGACGACGGCTCTCCGTGCTCAGTCACAACGGCAAGTTTAACCGCCGTATCCACGGTCAGCCGGAAGACATCCGGGCGGGCGTAGTGGCCGGCAACGTCCAAATCGAATTTGCCGCGCGCGATGTCGCCAAGATCAATCTCGGCGGTGACCAGGCCCTCGCCGCCTTCGAGCGGCCCGGCCAGCACTTCCCCGAAGGGCGAGACGATCATGCTGCCGCCGTGGATCAGCACGGTTTCGGGCACATTGCCCTGGATCGGTTCGAAATCCGGCGGGCAGTCGGCGCGGGTGAAGTACTGGCAGGCGCTGACCACGAAGCAACGGCCTTCGTAGGCGATGTGGCGCATGCTGACCCGCCACATCTCGCGCTCGTCCACGGTCGAGGCGCACCAGATCTGCACCCCGCCGGCGTAGAGATACTGGCGGAGCATCGGCATGTAGTGCTCCCAGCAGATGGCTGAGGCGAGGCGGCCGATCTCGGCGTCCACCAGCGGCAGAGTGGAACCGTCGCCGAAGCCCCAGATCAGGCGCTCGCTGGCGGTGGGCATCAGCTTGCGATGTTTGGCGACCAGGCCGCTGCCCGGCACAAAAATGAGCGTGCAACAGTACAGAGTTCCCTGCCCACGCTCGATTGCGCCGATGACAATGTGCAGATTCAGCTCGTCGGACCAGGCGGCGATCTGCTCGGTCTCCGGCCCGGGACAGAGAATCGCCGCGTCCCAGTAGCGACGGAATAGGTCACGACCGGCATCGCTGCGGCTGCCCACCTTGGA
>DATKLD010000215.1:0-2989 GCA_035542595.1 Terriglobales bacterium | reverse complement strand
ATGCGGGTGCTGGAGCACGGGCGTGTGGTGGCTGAGATCCCCAACGCCGCGCTCACCGACGATGCTCCGCTTTACCGCCGTTCCATGGAGCGATGGGAGCCGCCGGTCGAGCGCGAGATGCCGCCGTCGATCCGGTTGGGCGAAACCGCCAACCTGACTGCGAATCTCAAGCGCCTGCTGGCTTCGTCCAACATCTGCTCCACACGCTGGGTGTATGAGCAGTACGACTCCATGGTGCGCACCAACACCGTCCAGGGGCCGGGGCGCGAGGCCGGCGTGATCCGTGTGAAGGAGACAAAGCGCGGGCTGGCCATGTCGCTGGACGGCAACGGTCGCTGGTGCTGGCTCGATCCCCGGCTGGGCGCGATGCATGCAGTGGCAGAATCGGCGCGCAAGGTGGCGTGCACGGGCGCAACTCCGGTCGCGGCGACGAATTGCTTGAACTTTGGCAATCCCGAGAAGCCGCAGATCATGTGGCAGTTTGCCCAGGTGATCGACGGCATGACCCGTGCCTGCGAGGAACTGGAAATCCCCATCACCGGAGGCAACGTCAGCTTCTATAACGAGACCCTGGGCGAGGGAATCTATCCCACGCCGGTGGTGGGCGTGGTGGGCGTGATCGACGAGGTCGAGAAGACCGCCAGCTTCGAGTTCCGCGAGCCGGGGAGGGCAGTGGTGCTGTTGCGCGGCACAGAGCCGGGTGACGCTACTGACGCCGAGGCCGAGTTCGGTTCCTCCGAATACGCCAAAGAGATTCTGGGCATGGTTTGGGGGTTTCCGCCGGGGCTGGAGCTGCAGAAAGAAGCGGCGCTGCAGAAGTGCGTCGTCAGATTGATCAGCGAGGGGCTGATCGAGTCGGCACACGATTGTTCCGACGGCGGGCTGGCCGTGGCGCTGGCCGAATCCGCCTTTCCGAACGGCATCGGCGCACGCATCGAACTGGCTTCGGGCGGCCTCGCGGCCGAGTTTCTGCTGTTCGGAGAAGACGCCAGCCGCATCCTGATTTCCTGCGCCAGAGAGCACATCGGGAGAATCCAAGAATTAGCGGTAGAATGCGGCGTCGCGGCGGATGTGCTGGGCGAGACAGTCCCCGAGAAAATAGAAATTGTGGTTGATGGCCGGCAGGTGGTCGCGGCCGCAGTGTCTGGGTTGAAGGAAGCCTGGGTGAGCGCGTTGGAACGCGCGTTGCAGGTGGAGGCGGTCGAGGAATTGTCGTCAACGAGGAACTAGAGGGTAACGTCGGATGGCCTTCGACAAATTCAAAGACGAATGCGGCGTGGTCGCCATTTACTCCAATCCGGAGGCGAGCACGCTTGCCTACCTGGGGCTGCACGCGCTGCAGCACCGCGGCCAGGAATCGGCTGGGATCGTTTCCACCGACGGCGTAACCATGTACCCCCACCGCTCCATGGGCCTGGTGGTGGACATCTTCACCGAAGAGGCGCTCGAGAAGCTGAAGGGCATGCTGGCCATCGGGCATACTCGCTACTCGACGGCCGGCGATTCCGCGCTGCGCAATGCCCAGCCCATCATGGTGGACTGCAACAAGGGCATGATCGCGCTGGCGCATAACGGCAACCTGGTGAACGCGCAGCAGATCCGCTCGCGCCTGGAGGCGCAGGGCTCGATCTTCCAGACCACCAGCGACACCGAGGTGATCGTTCACCTGGTAGCGCAGTCGCGCGAGGAGACGCTGCCCGAGGCCATCGCCGACGCGCTGCGCCGGATCGAGGGCGCGTTTTCGCTGGTGATCATGAGCCGCGACCGGGTGTTCGCCGTGCGCGACCCGCGCGGCTTCCGCCCGCTCTCCATGGGACTTATCCCGGGGGATGGCGCGCGCAAAGATACCATCGTCTTCGCCTCCGAGACCTGCGCCTTTGACCTGATCGGCGCCACCTACGAGCGCGACATCAGTCCGGGAGAAATGGTCGTGGTCGGCCCGGAGGGCATCTACTCGCGATTTTTCTCCAGCCAGACCGCGCAGTCGAGCTGCATCTTCGAGCATGTCTATTTTTCCCGTCCGGACAGCGTGATTTTCGGCCGCTCGGTGGCGGAAAGTCGCGAGAAGCTGGGACGGCAGTTGGCGATCGAAGCTCCCGCGGCAGCCGATCTCGTCGTGCCGGTGCCGGATTCCGGCGTGGCCGCTGCCATGGGTTATGCCGCGGAGAGCGGCATCCCGCTGCGCATGGGGCTCATCCGTAATCACTACATCGGACGGACGTTCATCGAACCGGAGCAGCGGGTGCGCGATTTCGGCGTGAAGCTCAAGCTGAACCCGGTGCGCAGCGTGCTGACGGGCAAACGTGTGGTGCTGATTGACGATTCCATCGTGCGTGGCACCACCAGCCGCAAGATCGTCCGCATGGTGCGCGACGCCGGCGCCACCGAGGTGCACGTGCGCATCTCCTGCCCGCCTACGGTCTCTCCCTGTTTCTACGGGGTGGATACGCCCTCGAAGAAGCAGCTCATCGCCGCCAACAAGACGGTGGAGGAGATCCGCGAATACATCGACGCCGACTCGCTAGCCTACCTCTCGCTCGAAGGCATGAAGCAAGCCTGCGGCGAGAGCGAGGCGCTCACCTACTGCACTGCCTGCTATACGGGGAAGTATCCCACCCCGCTGGTGGACGTAGAGGAGATCAGGTCGGCGGACGAGTCGATGAGGAAGTAGGCTTAAGTAAAATTGTCATCCCGAGCGAGGACCGGGCGAACTTTCCCGGTCCGAGTCGAGGGACTTGCTTTTCGCTTAGAGTGCCGACGATTTCCGCGCCGCCACTACTCGCGGAATCCCCTGCAAGTCTGGCGAGACCCGCACTTCCGCCCAATCCCGCACAAGCTCCTGTACGGCGGCCGCGAGCGAAAATCCGATCTCGACCACCAGCCAGCCGCCGGGCTTGAGCGCTTCCCGCGCCTGTGGGACCAGGCGGCGGTAGACCTCGAGCCCGCTTTCTCCCGCAAAGACCGCCACCTTGGGCTCGAACTCGCGCAC
>DATKLD010000214.1:0-5549 GCA_035542595.1 Terriglobales bacterium | reverse complement strand
ATCCGGCCGGCCGCTTCCCATGCCGACCATTGATTGTTGTGGTTTTCGCCCTCGACCTGGTGGGCTGAGGTGGAGATGCCCCACAGGAACCCATCCGGGAAAATGAGGTCGCCGTCGCCGGCCGCTGGTTGCACGTTGGCGAGTGTACCGCGCAGGGCCGGGATTGCCACGCGCGGTGAGCCAGGAAAAGCACCGGCAGGCGGCATTTTCACCCTGCGTTCACATCTCCGTAACACGCCTGCAACAATCGAGGGCTAACGTGGCGTGACCACGCGGTGGGGCGCCTGCCAGCGCTCGTTGTGATGAAGCAGAACGTATTTCTGGTCGAAGACGAGCTCGATATCGCGCTTCTGATCCGCCACCATCTGGAAGCCGCGGGATTCACCGTCTCCAGCTTCGCCAGCGCTGTGGACGTGGTGCAGACAGCCGAACTGAATCGCCCGAGTCTCTTCCTCATTGACATTATGCTGCCGGGCGGCAACGGCTTGGACCTCTGCCGCCGCCTTCGCAAGGTGCCTCCTCTCGCCAAAGTCCCCATCATCTTTGTGACCGCCAGAACGGCAGAGACGGACCGGGTGGCCGGTCTTGAGCTGGGCGCCGACGATTACATCACCAAGCCCTTCAGCCCGCGCGAGATGGTGGCCCGCGTCAAAGCGGTCCTGCGGCGCTATGACCGGCCCACAGCGCCCGCGCGACTCTCTGCCGGTCCGATTGAGCTGGACAGCGAAGCCATGAGCCTGACTGTTTCCGGAGTGCTCGTGCCCACCACGCTGACCGAGTTCCGGCTGCTCGAGCACCTGATGCGGCACGCCGGCCAGGTCTTCACCCGCGACCAGTTGCTGGACGCCGTCTGGCAGGAATCGCGTTATGTGACTGATCGTTCGGTGGATGTGTACGTCCGGCGCCTGCGCGGCAAGATCGAACAGGACCCGGAAAATCCCCGCTTCCTGCGCACCGTCCGGGGCGCGGGCTATCGCTTCGACGCGGTCCAATAACGCCCCCGGGGGAAGTAGTCAGCTTTCCAGCATCTTCTTGCGGGTGTGCCGGATGCTGCGGTGCTCGATCAGATAGACCAGCTCTTCCGCCAGGTTGGTGACGTGGTCACCGGCGCGCTCGATGGACTGCACCATCATCAGCGTCTCGACCACGCCTTCGACACGGTCCTTGGATTTTCCCATCAGGTTGCGATGAAACGCCTCGGTGCGCATGCGATCGAGGTCAGCATCGAGCCGGAGCACGGACTGGGCCAGTTCGGCGTCGCGGCCCACGAATCCGCCGTGGGCCTGCTCGAGCATCGTGACCAGCGTGGAGACCATGTCCTGCATGGTCTTCCGGTTCGCGGCCGATAGCCGGCAGGACGGCAGGCTCAGGCGCTGCCCCACCCACAGCAGCAGGTCGCTGATGCGTTCCAGGTTGCCGATGAAGGAGCTGCAAACGAGCAGCTCACGGGCCTTGTCTTCGCTGACCCGGGTGATGGCTTGCGGCAGCTTCTGGTGGGCTGTCCGCTCCAGCTCGTCGAGTTCACTTTCGCACTGGCGGAGGGTGAGCGTCGCCAGGCGCGAGGAGCCCTCCAGCAGCTCCTGCAGGTTGGTAGCGGCATCTTTGGCGACCAGGCAGGCATGTGCCCCCATTGTCACCAGCTCGTCGCCCGATCCGTTGCGTCGACTCACACTTGGGCTGATAACAGACTCCTGCGCTTTGCTCAAGTCACCTCTGAGGCACTCTACGACGGCCAGGATGGGGCTTCCCGGCCGCTTTGATCTTTCCGGAACTGACTGCGGCGACAAATGCCCGGTGGTCACTTGCCACCTGATCAGCATACGCCAGGGCAAACGCGGCGATCGCCGTATCGAACTTCGTGCTCGATCCCAGATACCCGGCCAGCGCGCACGGATCGCCGGAGCGGGCGTGGCCCTTGGCCAGCACCTCACCGCAGACCAGCGCATACTGCAGCAAGCCTTCGCCCGCGAGTTCTTCGACCTCGATGCTCGCCTTGTGGTCGGAGAGCTGCCGCACCTGGTAGTCGCGTCCCTCGATCGTGGTCCAACCCAGTAAGAAGTCCGATTGCGCCTGCATGGCACGCTGCCCTTCCACCACGCGGCGCCCTTCATGCTCCACCGGACGCGGGTCGGGAAGATAGCGAGCGTAGCAGGAGGGCGGCTCCTCCTTCACCTGGAGGAACAGCGCGTCGAGCCGGCCGTTACCCAGCAGCAAAACCACGTAATCGCGCAGTCCCACGCTGCCCATTCCTACCACCTTGAAGGCCACATCGAGCGCATGGTACTGGTCGAAGAAGTGCTGCCGGTCGGGAGTCAGCGTCTGACGGTAGGACTTGAGCGCTCCCAGCACGCGCGACGCGGTCCGCTTGTCAACCCGCGTCAACAGGGGTGGCTGCGACTTGAAGCGGCGTGCGCCCCCGGCAGCAACCGTCAGACGTTCAAGATTGTGACGCGGCGTCGCGCGCTCGGCTTTTCGCAGGACGCTCTGGAGCGGCGCAAAATGCGGGTGGCGGTGTACTCGGTAGCGCGCCAGGTCGAGGACTGTCATCCGTGAGAACCCGAACATGGCTTCGCGATAGGCGCGCACGAAGACGCGGACCGCCTCTTTGCAGCGTTTGTCGCTTTCGCTGGCTTCCCGGCCGGCCAGCACCAGGCTGGTGGCAAGCCGTTTTACGTCCCACTCGAACGGACCGCGCACGGTCTCGTCGAAATCATTGATGTCGAAGATCAGGCGGCCGTCGGGCGCGCTGAACGATCCCAGATTGAGCACGTGGGCGTCACCGCAGATCTGGACGGTGAGGCCGCAGCGCGGCTGCGATGCCAGATCCCGGGCCATCACCGGGGCCGCTCCCCGAAAAAACCCAAAAGCAGACTCAACCATTCGCTGGCACTTGATGGGAAGTAGTTGCGGAACCCGGCCACGATTCGCCGCTACGACCAAGGCGACGGGGTCCTGACGGTCGGCGGGAGGCTTCCAGCGCGCCTGCTCGACGCGGCCGCACGTCTTGCGCAAGCCACGGCCATGGGCGCGGCGCTCACCCGGTTCGAGCTGTCTGGCGTGCTCTGTCATCATCTTACAGATCGGCGGGCGCCCCGGAGTTCCGGGGGCCAACCACATCTTACACACTCGTGGGCCTGGGATAGACGTGGCCCGGCTTCTCACATCGGCGTGTGCCCCGAGTCACAGCGCGGGCGCGGGGTGGGGGCGAAGCTATTGACAGGCGACCAACCTCTCTCGGCTTGTGCGTCCGAAGCTCGGCCGCCATTGGGAGCTGATCATGATCACCACGGAGCACGTCGCATCCCATACCGAATCCTTGCCACCTCTTCAACCGCCGCACCGGCTATTATTCGGGCCTGGTCCGAGCATGGTGCATCCCCGGGTGCAGGGAGCTCTTTCCAAGCCCATCGTCGGTCATCTTGATCCCTATTTCTTCCAAATTACTGAAGATGTCTCGGCACTCCTCAAAATGGTGTTCGGGACGGAGGAGGCTTTCACCCTGGCCATTTCCGGGACCGGCAGCGCGGGCATGGAGGCCGCTGTTGCCAACTTCATTGAGCCGGGGATGAAGTTCGCCGTCTTTACCAACGGGTATTTCTGCGACCGCATCAGCGAGATGGGCAAGCGTTACGGCGCGGAGGTCGTGCGGCTGGAGAAGCCTTGGGGCGCAACCTTCGCGGACGACGAGGCGGTTGCCTTCATCCGCCGCGAGAAACCGCACCTCGTTGCCTATGTGCACGCTGAGACCTCTACCGGCGCCCTGCAGCCAGGCGCTGCGATCTGCCGGGCTGCTCACGAAGTCGGGGCGCTGGTGATCGGTGACTGCGTCACGTCTCTGGGTGCCATGCCGGTTGAGTTCGACGCCACCGGCGTTGACATCACTTACAGTTGCTCGCAAAAAGGGCTGAGCTGCACGCCCGGACTGGCGCCCATGGCGATCTCACCGCGCGCCATGGATTGGCTGCATGCGCGCACCTCGCCCTGCCGCAGTTGGTATCTCGACCTCAAGCTGCTTAGCGACTATTACACCAACTTGCACCGCTATCACCACACGGCGCCGATCTCCCTGTTCTATGCGCTGCGCGAGGCCCTGGTGCTGATCGCCGAAGAGGGCGTCCAGAACCGCTGGGAGCGTCACCATCGCTGCCATCGCAGGTTCGTGCACGACATCGAGGCCATGGGACTCGAGATGCACGTCCCGCAGGGGCAGCGCGTCTGGAACCTGAACACCGTTCGAGTTCCCGCAGGCGTGGACGATGCCAAGGTCCGCAAGGCTCTGCTGGAAGCCTATGGCATCGAGATCCAGGGCGGCTTCGGACCATTGGCGGGCAAAATCTTTCGCATCGGGATCATGGGCCCGCTGGCAACGGACGGAAACGTCACGCTGCTGCTCAGGGCATTCGGCAGCGCCCTTGCCGCACAAGGATACAAGGGTCCGTTACAAGCTGCGGCGTGAAGCAGGCCCAAAGGCGCACACGTGAGACGGGAGTGCCGGATCATGCTAAATTTTTGTCCTCCATGATCCGGCACATTTTTGCTCTCACCCTTCTTATAGGTGCCGCAGCCGCGCAGAATCCGGCTCAGGCTTCCCGCGTTGCTGAACACTCTTTTGACGCAACAGCAGCGCAGCGCTTCGCCGGCCTGGCGCTGGCCTGCGTGCACAAGGAGTATCCCAACAAGATCTCGCACTCCATGCTGAGCGACGCCGACGTGGGGCCACCGCGCAAGCTCACGCCAGCCTTTTACGGCTGCTACGACTGGCACTCTTCCGTCCACGGGCACTGGCTGCTCGTGCGCCTGCTGCGCACTTTTCCCGATGCGCCGTTCGCGCCAGCCGCGCGCACTGCTCTGGAACAGAGTTTGACCGCCGCCAATATCGCGCAGGAAGCCGCATACCTGAATGCCGAAGGCCGCGCCAGCTTCGAGCGGCCCTACGGGCTGGCTTGGTTACTCCAACTCGGAGAGGAACTGCGGGAATGGGAAAACTCGCGCAGCGGTTCCAAGAATGCCGCCGATCCGCTGCCGGCGCAGCTCGCCTCCAACTTGCGTCCCGTGGAGCAGGCCGCTGCCGGGCGTCTGAAGGCCTGGCTGCCCAAGCTCTCGTATCCGGTGCGCTCCGGCGAGCACAGTCAGACTGCATTTGCCGTGGGGTTGATGATCGACTATGCGCGCTTTTCCGACGACCGCGCCTTCCTCGATCTGCTCCTGCGCAAGGCTCGCGACTATTACCAGAAGGACGAAAATTGTCCGCTGGCTTACGAGCCTTCCGGCGAGGATTTCCTTTCGCCTTGCCTGGCCGAAGCAGACGTGATGCGGCGTGTGTTCACACAAGAGGATTTCGCCGGATGGCTGCGCGGGTTCATGCCGCAGCTTCCCACCGACGGCTCAGGATCGTGGCTGCAACCCGCGGTGGTAACCGATCCCAGCGATCCCAAGCTGGCGCACCTCGATGGGCTTAACCTGAGCCGTGCCTGGATGCTGGAGGGCATCGCCTCGGGCCTGCCGGCAGGCGATCCGCGCCTCGCGGCGTTGCGCGCTTCCGCCTCAGC
>DATKLD010000213.1:0-45408 GCA_035542595.1 Terriglobales bacterium | reverse complement strand
TGCGCTCGTCAGCCTGCCGCTAGCCACGATACCCACCTCCACTTTATCGGCGACGTGCAAAAAGAACGTGCTCGGGTTCTTCAGTCCCCACGCAACATACGGGACTGCAAACTGTGTTGTTGCCTTCAGGTCGCCCGCGCTAGCTTCAACCTTGAAGGGAAGCGTGATCGCGTGGTCCACTCCCCTTAAGCGCAGCACTCCCTCCAGCGCTACGCTGGATTCGCCTCGGGCAATGAAGCTGCCCGTGACTCGCGTGGGAGTAAATGTGATTTCGGGATACCGTTCGCTCTCGAGCACGTCCTGGTGCATGTTGCGGTCGCGCCTTTTATTCCCGGTCTGGCCGCTGGTGGCGTCCACTACGATGGCCCCGCTGGCCGCGCCGGTCGCGGGATCGAACCGGACGACGCCGCTCTTCAGCCGGAACGTACCGTGCACGGTGTGCAGCGTCGCTTCCAGGACAAAACTGACGGTAGTTTTTTCCGGGTCGAGGACGATCGCAGTTTCGCGGGTGGCCGAGGGCTGTCCGAATGCCGAGACAACCGCCAGCATCACCACTCCAGCTTGCAGGAAGCTTTTCATGGCACGGCCGTTACAGAAACCGCCATCCCATAGATGCAGAGAAAGAGATGCCGGACGCGTCCCCGCCACAAAATGGCGCAGCTTTCCGGCGTTTGACGAATCATAAGCTGAAGCATGGGCGAGATCGTTTCACTACTGGAGAAACACGGGTACGCGTTGCTTGCGCTGATCGTGTTTTGCGAGGCCATGGGCCTGCCGGTGCCTGCCGCCCTGGGCCTGATCGCGGCCGGCGCGGCCAGTGCCTTGCATCACCTCCGCGCGGAGATGGTCCTGATCATCGCGCTCTCGGCGATGCTTCTGGGAGATACTGTTCTGTTTATCCTCGGCCGCTCCACGGGATGGACCCTGCTCGGTTTCCTGTGCCGGTTGGCCCTCAATCCTGAGTCTTGCATTCTGCGCTCGGCGGAATCCTTCTATCGGCGCGGGCGGACGACGCTGATGTTTGCCAAGTTCGTCCCCGGCATCAACAGTCTGGCTCCGCCGCTGGCCG
The DNA here is from genome assembly GCA_035542595.1 of Terriglobales bacterium. GTDB lineage: Bacteria > Acidobacteriota > Terriglobia > Terriglobales > Acidobacteriaceae > JAHFUA01. The sequence continues at coordinate 44,339 of DATKLD010000213.1, read as the reverse complement.
GCAGCATGCGCATGAGTTACGGCCAGTTTCTGCGGCTGGATTTAATCGGTGCCTGTCTCTACACGATTGCCTATGCCGGGATCGGTTATCTCTTCAGCGGTGTCATCGAGGCTATTGCAGGGGCGGCGCGAACCGTCGGGCGCGCGGTGGAATGGTTCTTGCTGCTCGCGTTCCTCGGATATCTTGCGTATCGGGTGCACCTATACTGGAAGCATCGGAAGTATCGTGTGGTGCCGCGGATTCAGGTGGCGGAACTTGCCCAGAAACTGGCTGAGGGCGAGCAGGGCAAGATGATCGTGGCCGACGTCCGCAGCCACGGTTACTACGATCCCGGCGCCACGCGCATCAAAGGCTCGATCCGCATCGAGCCCAATAACCTCCTGGCCACGGTGAAGGACTGGCCCCGCGACAAGGAGATTTATCTTTACTGCACCTGAGTGCGCGAGGCCACCAGCGCCCGTGTGGCGCACATTCTGCGGGAACACGGCTTCGATGCCTACGTGATCCACGGCGGCCTGCGCGCCTGGACCAAGGGCAGCTATCCCCTGGAGCCGGTGCCGCAGGATGACGTCGTATTGTTGCCTTCCTTCAGATGAAGTCGGGGCGCCGTGAAAGGAGTCAGGTCATGACCGACTCTGCGGAAGGCCGCTAGATCGCGCGCTCGGCCACGGCGCGCAGGCGCCGCGCGACGTGCATCTCCACGCGGTTGCGGCCACGCTCTTTGGCGCGATAAAGCGCTTTGTCGGCGGCATGGATCACGTTCTCGGCAGGCGTGTCGGGACCGGCGGGCTCAGCGACGCCGATGCTAACCGTCACTCTGGTGTCGAACCGCACCCGGCGCAGCTTGCGTGGCCGATGACGCTGGCGGCGCTCTTGGCGCTGGCGCTGGCTGCGATCAGGACCGCGGACTACGAAGCTGGTCTCCGCGATCGAGCGGCGCAGGGCCTCCGCGTGTTCCAGCGCTTCCTCTGCCCTAATGTGGCGAAAGATGATGGCGAACTCCTCGCCGCCGTAGCGGAAGGCTTTACCGCCGCCACCTACATGCAGCATCTTCTCGGCCACCATGCGGAGCACCTGGTCGCCGGCATCGTGCCCAAAGGTATCGTTGAAACGCTTGAAATGATCGATGTCGAGCATCGCGATGCCGTAATCCCCATCGAGCGCAGCGACAGCCTGGTTGAAGGCGCGTCGCGCCGGCAGGCCGGTAAGTTCATCGTGATAGCCCACGAGGTAGGCGGTCTCAATCACGCTGGCGCACACGATTACGCCGGCAGCGGCAAAGTACCCGGCCGCAAGGCGCGGATTCGCCGAGTTCATCGCCAGGAAACAGGCACACAACGACCAGAACAGGCCGCTTTCCCGCGGCTTGCGCGTGACAGCGAAGATCGCGAGGAGGGCTATCCCGCCGGCCAGGAAGAGCAACGCTGCGAACTGCGGGAAGCGACTGCCATGCAGGACTTGGGGAACCAGGGGCTGGTTGAGGTGGCGGAGAATCGAGGTGGTGTCCGTCTCCACCATCACTGCCGCAACCGCAGCCTGCACGGCGATCAGCCCGCCCCACCAGGCGAATGCTTCCCAATCGACGTAAGCATCGTCTATCAACAAGAGGACAGCGACGTTGAGTGGGAACAGTGCGGCAAGAGCGCCCCGGATTTCAGGCCCGCTGGCAGTCCACACCGTCATCCAAGACCATTGCGTCACCAGCAGGAGAACCAGCGTCAGCATCAGGCGCGGCGAGCGCAAGCGCCAGGCCAGGGGGACGCCGCCCGCGGCGATGGCCAGCCCGATGTACTCTCCCGCCGGCGGCGCGAAAACAGCTGCGAGCTTCCAGGGGAGCAGGATCGCGGCGGCTGCGAGCAACGCGCCATTGGGCACGGCGAGCTTCCGCAAAGCCGCACTGAGACCGGGTTTCATGCCATTGCTACCGCAGGCCGCGACTCGACGATACGTCCGCTGCGCCAGCCCCAGGAATAACTCCCAAGGTTCGAACCGGACGGTGGACGACGGCTGCACGGTTCATCTAGTATCCAGACCGAGCGGGTGAGGGGTTTACGTGAGGGATCGGAATTTGTTGCTGCTGCAACGGGAGTTTCGCAAGAAGCTGAATTTTGCCGCGCCCACGCTGGGCCAGGCAAGTGCCGCGGAAGAGTTGAGCTGATCCCGATGGGTTGCGTCATCAGGGTCTTTGAGGTCGGAATAATGAGAACAGGAGAATACATCATGAAGAAGCTTTCGATTGCTGTCCTAACGGTTTCGGTTGCGTTGCTGATTCCCAGCGCGGCGCTGGCCCAGGCCGCATCGGGACCGACCCCCCCGGCCCGTTCCTTCCATGATGGGCCAGTGTGGACCATCACCTTCGTGCACACCAAGCCGGGGCTGGGGCTCAAGTACATGGAGTACCTGGCCACCGAGTGGAAAAAAGAACAGGACGCGCTGAAGAAGGCAGGCTTGATCCTCGATTACAAAGTCATTGGCGCCGAGTCTCACAGTCCCAACGACTGGGACCTGATGCTCATGACCGAATTCAAGGACCTGGCCACCATGGAAGCCAACGAAGACAAGATGGAAGCCGTTGCCATGCAGGCGCTCGACCTGAACGACCAGAAGATGATTCAGGGATACCAGGAGCGCTCCAGCTGGCGCGAGATCATCGGCGACCGCCTTGCCCGCGAGATCATCCTCGAACCCAAGGCAAAGTAGGCGAGGTTCCACGCGGCGGAAGCCCGCGTCCTGTGCGCGAGGGTTTGTGTTCTCACCTGAATTGCGATTCTGCGCAGCTAGCTGCAGACGCGGCATGCCGGGTCTCGACCGGCGCCTCTCGGAATAGGGAATAGGAAGTGCTGATGAGCGGAATAAGAATTTTTTATTTCCCCCACCCCATCGGCACACGGTAAGTATTGTTATTCCGACCCTTTTCGTGAAGCCGATGCCGGTTAGAGATTAGCAGCCGGGGCGGCGAATCTGCCTGCGGTGCCCGGATGCGGTGCGATGCGTCGAACTGCGACACAGCTGCATGGGCGCCTGGAGTACGAAAGCAAGGATGTCTATGCCTAGCGTTGTCCTCAAAATCTGCCTGGTGTTGGTGATCTTGACGGTCGTGTTGACCACCAGTGCGGTCGCACAGGCAGGTGCACCATCCGCACAGGACCGACTCGCCAAGCTGGAGAAGGACGTGGCCCAGGCCCAGAGTTCCGGCGACAACGCATGGATGCTCACGAGCTCGGCCTTGGTGCTGATGATGACCGGCCCTGGTCTGGCACTCTTCTACGGCGGCCTGGTGCGCAAGAAGAACGTGCTGGGCACCATGATGCACAGTTTCGCCCTGATGGCGATCGTGACCGTGCTCTGGGCCATTGTCGGCTACAGCCTTTGCTTTGCGTCGGGGACAAGGTTTATCGGCGGGCTCGGACACGTATTCCTGCGCGGCGTGGGCGCGGCGCCGGATGCCGATTACGCCGCCACCATTCCCCAGCAAAGCTTCATGGTCTTCCAGTTAATGTTCGCCATCATTACGCCGGCGCTGATCACCGGCGCCTTCGCCGAACGCATGAAGTTCAGCGCCATGGTGCTGTTCATGGTTCTATGGTCGATCATTGTCTATGACCCAATGGCGCACATGGTGTGGGGCAAGGGAGGCCTGTTGAACGCCAGCCTGGGCGGGCGTTTCCCCACGCTTGATTTCGCCGGCGGCACGGTGGTGCACATCACCTCCGGCGTTTCGGCGCTGGTGTGCGCGTTGTATCTGGGCAAGCGCCTCGGCTATCCCAAGGAGCAAATCCTGCCCCACAGCGTCGTGCTTAGTTTCATCGGCGCCTGCCTGCTGTGGGTGGGCTGGTTCGGCTTCAACGCCGGCAGCGCGCTGGCCTCCGGCGGCCTGGCCACGAGCGCCTTCGTAGCGACACACTTTGCCGCCGCTGCTGCCGTCTTCGGATGGGCACTCGCCGAGTGGGTGCGCAACGGCAAGCCTAGCGCCCTGGGCGCGATCTCGGGGGCTGTGGCGGGATTGGTTGCCATTACCCCCGCTTCGGGATTCGTGGGCCCTATGTCCGCTCTGGTCATCGGCTTCCTCGCCGGCGCCTTCTGCTATTTGATGGTTGCCAAAGTGAAGGCTGCTTTCGGTTACGATGACAGCCTCGATGCTTTCGGCGTGCACGGCGCCGGGGGGACCATCGGAGCGCTGCTGACCGGAGTCTTCGCCGTCAGCGCCGTGAATCCTGTGTTCAAGGACAATGCCGGAAACCCCACGGCAGTCGGACTGATCGAGGGCAATGCTCACCAGTTGCTGAACCAGGTCGTGGGCGTAGTGATCGCGTGGGTCCTGGCAATCGTCGGCACGCTCATCATTCTTAAGATCGTTGATGTCGTCATCGGGTTGCGCGTGGCGCCGGAGCATGAGGTCCAGGGTCTGGATCTCTCGCAGCACGGCGAAGAAGGCTATAACCTCGAGTTCTGAGTACCAAGTACCAAGTACCGAGTACTCCTTAACTCGGTACTCGCAACTCGGTACTCGGTACTCAAAGACGGAGTGTCATGACAAAGATCGAAGCGATTATTCAGCCGTCCAAGTTCGAGGCAGTTAAAGAAGGGCTGCAGGAGATCGGCGTGGACGGAATGACGGTCACCGATGTTCGCGGCCACGGCCGCCAGAAGGGCCACACCGAGGTCTACCGCGGACGGGAATACACCGTAGACCTGGTGCCCAAGGTGAAGATCGAAATGGTGGTGCCGGATGACCTGGTGGAGAAGGCCATCAGCGCCATCCTGAGCTACGCCAAGACGGGCAAGATCGGCGACGGCAAGATCTTCGTCTCCCGCATCGACGACGCCATCCGCATTCGCAATGAGGAGCGCGGCCAGGCCGCCCTTTAGGACGGGCACTTCCTTCACCCGGGCAACATCATGTCGGCTGCTGCCATATCCAATCTGCGGGACTTGTACCTCTCCGAATCGGGCGCGATCCGCGAGCGCTTCAAGCACAGCGGAGACGGCGGGGCCGCGGTGCGCGGGCGTGCGTCGCTGGTGGATTCCATCGCGCTGCAACTCTATGCTGCTTTCGTCGGGCCCGACCTGGAAGGCCCCGAGGGCTTCTGCCTGGCGGCGCTGGGAGGTTTCGGACGCGAAGTTCTCTTTCCCGGCTCGGACGTGGATATTCTCTTCCTGCTGGAGGACGGGCGGGCAGAGCAGCGATACAGGCAGGCAATCGCGAACATCTGCCGTGAGATGTGGGACCTTCGCTTGCGCGTGAGCCCCACCACGCGCAATCTGGCGGAATGCGGCCGGCTGTATCGCGACAACCTGGAGTTCAACGTTTCGCTCCTGGACTGTCGCTACCTCGGCGGGGATGCGCGGTTGTTCACCCGTCTGCATGACGAAGTCCTGCCGCAGTTGGTGGTCCGCGAGCGCCAGCCGCTGGTGCAAAACCTGGCCGAGCTGACCGGCACACGCCACGCCAAGTACGGCCAAACCATTTTTCACCTCGAGCCCAACGTCAAGGAAGGGCCGGGCGGATTGCGCGATTACAACGTTGCCGGTTGGCTGGCCCTCATCTCTGCCATCGAGAAGCGCCGCGCCTGGCCACCCGCGGAGCAGCTTCTGGCCCAGGAACTGCGCGACGATTGCCTTCGCGCCTTCGATTTCCTGTGTGCGGTCCGTTGTTTTCTGCACTACCGGCAGGGGCGGGACGACAACGCCCTCAGCTACGAGTTCCAGGCCGAAGCGGCGGCCGAGGGCATTGGCGCAAAAGCGGCAGTCGCAGTGGACGCGGCGGAATGGATGCGGCTCTACTTCCGCCACACCCGCGTGATCGACCGGGTAACGACGCAGTTGCTCGACGACGCAGCCGGGGCGCGCTCGTCTCTCTACCGCGCCTTCGAAGACTGGCGATCGAGGCTCTCCAACGCCGATTTCCAGGTTAGCCACGGCCGCATCCTGCTGCGCCAGAGCACGGCCATGGAGGACGCCTCCACCGTACTCTCGCTCTTCGAGTTCGTGGCCCGCCACGGACTCAAGATCAGCCGCGACGCCGAGCATCGCATCGAAAAAGCTCTGCCGCGGCTCCGCCAAAGCCTGCCGCGCCTGCCGGGACTCTGGGACCGTCTGCGCGCGATCCTCACGCTGCGCTACTCCGCCGATGCCTTGCGCGCTCTGCACCGCACGGGGTTGCTGGTGGTGCTGGTGCCGGAATTCCAGGCCATCGATGCGCTCGTCATCCGCGACTACTATCACCGCTACACCGTGGACGAGCACTCCTTCATCGCCATCGAAAACCTGCACCGGCTGCGCCAGGCCGAAGATCCGTGGGACAAGCGCTTCCGGGAGATCCTGGAGGAAACCGAGCGGCCGGAGTTGCTGTTCTTCGCGCTGCTGGTACACGACATCGGCAAGGGCATGTCCGTCGCCAACCATGTCACCGGCAGTTTGCAGGCGCTCGACCGGATCCTGGCGCGGCTGGGGCTGGCCGCCGAGGCGGAAGATGCCGTCCGCTTCCTCGTTTCCAGTCACCTGGAGATGTCGATGACGCTTTCACGCCGCGATATCTTCGATCCGGAGACGGTGCGCGTCCTCGCCGAAAGGGTCGGTACCCCGGAGCGGCTGAAGATGCTGTGCCTGCTCACCTACGCCGACATCAAGTCGGTCAATCCCGAAGCTCTGACGCCGTGGAAGGCGGAGATGCTGTGGCAGCTCTACGCCGCTACCATCAACCATATGAACCGCAGCCTCGACGACGAACGCTTGCGTCCGGAGCAGCTGGAAGCGGAGCGGATGCGACGGCTCCAGGAGACAGCGCCGGAGGGCCTTTCCGCGTTTCTCGAAGGGTTCCCCAGACGCTACGTCCTGACGCATTCGCCGGCGGAGATAAGCGAGCACTTGCGTATGGCGAAGGCGCTCTCCGGCGATCCGGTGCAGATATCGTTGCAGAAGCGTTCGCAGTTCTACGAGCTGACCCTGATCACACCCGACCGGCCCATGCTGTTCGCCACCATGGCCGGCACACTCGCGGCGTGGGGTATGAACATCGTGAAGGCGGACGCGTTCTGCAACCGTGCCGGGACCGTACTCGACGTGTTTTACTTCGCCGACCTGTTTCGCACCTTCGACCTGAATCCCTCGGAGATTGAGCGCTTCAAGAACAATCTGCTGGCGATCCTCGGCGGCGAGGTGAGCCTGGCCGCGCTGATGGCGGGCAGGGCTAAATCGGGAGGCACACGTCCTGCCAAGGTAAGTGTGCCTCCCCGGCTCAGGTTCGATAACGAGTCTTCCTCGCACAGCACGCTGCTGGAGCTGGTGGCGCAGGACCGTCCCGGGCTTCTGTATAACGTCAGCTCAAAGCTGGCGAAACACGGTTGCAATATCGAGGTCGCGATCATCGACACCGAGGGCCAGAAGGCCATCGACGTTTTCTATTTGACTGTCAACGGAGCGAAGCTGGATGCAGCTCGGCAGGAGGCGCTGGCCGAGGCGCTGCTGGAGGACATTTGAGGTTGTTCACGATGCGCCGGATAGGCAGGGTGGAGCAGGGCTTCAGAGTCTGCGTGGAAACCGCCTTTAAAGTGAGAGAGTGGCCCAACCTCGCCCAGAATCCAGCCCGAAGGGCGACATTTGAGTTAGCCCAGCGCGTAAGCGCTGGGTGAAAGTGGAAAAAGAGGTAAGCCCCTTCAGGGGCGACACTAGTTGCTCATGGATTTCGACGTTCTCACCACGTTCCTCGAGGTCGCCAAGCAGGGGAATTTCTCCCGCGCGGGGCAGAAGGTCTTCCGCTCGCAATCGGCGGTGAGCGCGCAGATCCACCAGTTGGAGGAGGAATACGGCGAGAAGCTGCTCGACCGCGCCGGCAAGAGCGTGAACCTTACGCCTGCCGGCAAGGTGCTGCTTGATTACGCCCGGCAGATGCTGGGCCTGCGCGACGAGTCGCTGCGCGCCGTCGCCGACCAGAACGTGACCCCGCGCGGGGTCCTCGCCCTCGGGGTCAACGAAGCGACGTGCCTTTACGTATTGCCCGACGCCTTCGCGGAATACTCGCGCCTCTATCCCGCGGTGCAGATCAACATCTACCGCAACTTCAGCCGCAAGATCGTCGAACGGATCGAGTCCGGTGCCCTCGATGTCGGGGTGGTGACCCTGCCGGTGCGCTCTCCCAGCCTGAAAGTCCATCCCATCTTCCGGGATCGCCTCATGGTCATGGTGAGCCCGAGTCATTTATTGGCGAAGCACCCCGCCGTGACGGTGGAAGAGATCGCGCAGCACCCGCTCATCTTCCCCAAGACCGGATACACGCGCCTGTTGCTCGACAAACTGTTCCGCCCCTATCGGGAACAATTGCGCGTGACCATGGAGCTGCCCAGCGTGGGCATGATCAAGAACTTCGTAGCGGCGGGACTGGGAGCAACCTTGATCAGCGCCAGCTTCGCGCAAAACGAAGCCCGTGCCGGCCAGGTGGTGTTGATTCCGCTCAAGGGAGTCGAGCTGTGGCGTGAATTGGGATTGATCTATCGCAAGGACCGCAGCTTGCCGCGCGCGGCCCTTGCTTTTATCGCCCTGGTCCGGCAGCGCACTGCGGCCGCCGCCGCGGCGGCACGCGCCCACTAGCAACTAGGAGCCTGTAACAAAACCCCGCGTAGATTTGCAGCGGCCCTCCCCTGAGGCGGCTTCTGCCCGATGTATCGCCGTCTGCACAAGCAACCGTGCAAATTTCAAACAAGCGGCAGCCCCTGTTTACGTCAACTATCCTGTCTCCGGTGGCCTAATTTCTCCCGCTAGACAAGATTTTTCATGTCCGATCGCTCGTCAGCAGGCTCAAAAGTTATCGCGTCGAGGGACCTGGCTATCTTGAGAACGAACGATCTGCGGGCGGGTGGAAAGTTGTCCGACAAAACCGAATAGGTCAACCTGTACTGACTATCGGCTCCTCCTATGTTGGGCAAGAAGGGCGATGCATCGCAAAAGGGGCTGTTGAACAAGACTTGAGTTGGGTCCTCATGTAATACCCAGAATGCGTCAAAGCGGCGAACGGTCTTCGCATGTACGTGAGCGTTTGGAAGTAGGTAGCCTTCCCATTTAAATTCAACTATCTGGGCGGGGATATCTGAGCCGGTATCGAGTGCACTCACCTTTTCCAGGTATGCACAGCAGTTGAGTGCAGTCTTGCTCCGATGCCGGTTGCATACTCCTACGAAGAAGAACCGTCCAGTCTTCCCCGTATTCCGCACGACCGGATCTCTCAAATCCTCTGGTCCGCGATCTAGAAAGAGCTCGTTCCTCCATCGAGAGTCCCAGCGCCCCTCCTTCATCCTTTGTTTGACATTTTCGATGACAAGGTCGGGCAGTGTGTTCCTTTCCGAGAAGGGAAGTTCATTCAATTGTATGGATCCCAGTATCCCGTCTTTTTGCTTGATGCCACTCTCTTGGAAACCCAGTACGTCAATTTCCAAGAAAGATGCAAGAGCAAGTTCTTGGTGAGAAAACAGTGAACCTCGATGATCCGGTGTGCCGTTCAAACGTTCGCGCTTGAAGTCCACGAACAGGAAGTACTCCGACCGGCTCAGTTGCTCGAAAATACTTTCCTTGAGACCGCGGAGCGATTGCTGTGCTACTGCTACGTAAGGGTCAAAGCCAAGGGCCGTCAGTCTTTTGCTAATTTCTTCAGCTATCTTCGGCTCGTCAGAGCCCTTGCTCTGACCACAACTTATGAATACTCGTGCGCGAAGGTCGTTCATATCGAGGCGGACCTCTCAGGTTCTACGGGGTGATCGCGGGCAACACACAGGGCTGGCGCTGACACGTTCCGTCCTGGTAAGCGCGAAGCGTGCGCACCTGGAACGGGATTCCCAGCGGCCGGTACGCGTTCGCGAGCAACTCCTGCACCGCCGTCACGTTTCTTTCTGCCAGCGCCAGGATGGATGGCCCCGCGCCAGCCAGGCACACTCCCAGCAGGTCGGGATGCTGTAGCTCGAGGGTCTCTTCCAAGCCCGGCACCAGCACCAGGCGGAATGGCTGATGGCAGCGGTCGCGCAAGGCCTCGCGCAGCAGCGAATATTCGCGGCTGTGCAGCGCCTGCACCAGCAGCGCCACCCGTTGCAGATTAAAGACGGCGTCTTCCCGGCGGAGTTGCTTGGGCAGCGCGCGGCGAGAAGCGGTCGTGTCCAGCCCCAGGTTGGGAGTCAGCACCACGAAGCGGACCGAATCCGGCCAGGGCATGGAGAGCGCGATCACCGAGCCGTCTTCCAGCGCGCAGCTCGTGGTCAAGCCGCCGAGCAGCGCCGCCGCGGCGTTGTCCGGATGCCCCTCCAGCTCGCACGCCGCGTTCAGCAGTTCCTGCAGGCGAACGGGACCGAATAGAGCATCGTAAAGCCGCAATCCCGCCACCGTGGCCGCTGCGCTGCTGCCCAGACCGGAGCGGCTCGGAATCTCGCTGCGTACTTCCACGCTGAGCGAAGGGAAGTCAACGCCGCGGCGCACGGCCATGAAGCGAAAGGCGCGCTCAATGAAGTTTTCGCCGTCCAGCTCAAACCCGACGAAGTCGAACCGCAGCTCATTCTTTCCCGGGTTAGGCAAGCTATACGCGCGTACGTGCAGGTAGAGTTCTAACGCCACGGCCAGCACGTCGAGCCCCGGCCCCAGATTCGCGACCGAAGCCGGCACGGTGATGTCGGCCAGACTCGGTCGCATTCGCATGGCCATGGATGTGGACTCCATAGTGGTCAGTCCGCCTGGACCTCGGCCGAAGCGCGCACGGCGGAGGTGTATCGCGATCGAGTGATGTAGTCGGTGTCCTTGAGCACGTGGCCGGTGAGGATAGCGACCACACTCGCATCGCGAGCGATGGTTCCTGCGCGCGCCAGTTTGCGCGCGCCCGCGAGCGTGGTGGCCGAGGCCGGCTCGCAGCCGATGCCGTCGCGGCCGATCACCGACTTGGCCTCGGCGATCTCGTCATCGGTCACGTCGATGGCCATGCCGCTGGTGAAACGCAACGCCTTGAGCGCCTTTTTCCAGGAAACCGGCGCCCCGATGCGAATGGCCGTGGCCGCGGTGCGCGGCTCTTTGACCGCCAGCAGTTCGTCCGATCCTTCGCGCCAGGTGCGCACCAGCGGATTCGCGCCTTCGGCCTGCACGACTACCATCCGCGGAACTTTATCGATCAGCCCGGCAGACTTGAGTTCGTACAGCGCCTTGCCGAAGGCTGCCGTGTTTCCCAGATTTCCGCCCGGGACCACGATGTAATCGGGCGAACGCCATCCCAGTTCTTCCAGCAGTTCGAACATCACGGTCTTCTGACCCTCGAGGCGGAATGGATTGATGGAATTGAGGAAGTAGATCTCCGGCCCGGCTTCGCGCAGCACTGTTGCCAGCGCCTCGTCGAAGCTGCCCTCGACTTCGACGATCTCCGCGCCGTAATCGAGCGCCTGCGCCACCTTGTTCGGCGAGACGGCGCCCGCAGGCAGATAAACGCGGGCCGTCATTCCGGCGCGAGCGGCATAGGCCGCCATCGAGCCGGCCGTATTGCCGGTCGAGGCGCAGGCCACGGTTTGCGCCCCCTGGAACCTGGCTTCGGTGACGCCCACGGTCATCCCCAGGTCCTTGAAGCAGGCGGTAGGGTTCCATCCCAGATGCTTGAAGCGAATGTTGGAGAGCCCAGCCCAGTCGGCGCTCTTGATTCCCGGCACCAGCGGGACGTTGCCCTCGCCCATGGTGACGATGTCCCGCGGCGGGTAGTCGGGCAGGAACTCGCGGAACCGCCACACCCCGCTGCGGTCGCGGGGATCGCGCGAGCAGCGCCGGTTCCACCATAGCTCTTTCAGCACCTGCGGACTGAACATCAGCGGGCCGGCAGCCACCTCCAACAGATTGTTGCAGCGCGGACACGCCAGCGCGCGCTGGTGCAACTCCAGCCTGGTGGCACAGCGCTCGTCACTGCATCGCAGATACATTCAGCTCCTTCAAGGCAGCATTGGCAGGCTCAGGATCGGTTCTACCATGAAATCCAGGTGACGGAGTTCGCTCAGAGCCTGCTCCACGACTGTGTTCGGACATCCCTCCAGCGTTATTACGAACGGCAGCCGCTCTTTAGGATATCCGGGCTTCTGGTGCACCGCCTCAATGCTGATACCGTACTTCGCCAAAATTCCGGAGACGGCCGCAATGATCCCCGGGCGATCGCTCACCGTGAAGCGCAGGTGATGCTCCGCGTTGAATTCGGAGGTCACGGCCACCTTCCGCACCGGGGCTAAGTGGAAGCCGTTCATCCGGCCCTGGGCGATGGCGATCAGGTCGGAGACCACGGCCACCGCCGTCGGATCGCCGCCCGCGCCGTAACCGGAGAACACTGTTTCCCCGCCGAATTCGCCAGTGGCCATCACCAGGTTCTGGCTGCCCTGCACGCGCGCCAGCGGCGAGGCCAGCGGCACCAGCGCCGGCTGCACGGCCGCGAACAAGCGGCCATCTTCCCGCAGTTCCGCGCACGAGATCTGGCGGATGGTGCAGCCCAGGTCTCGCGCATACAGAAAATCTACCGCCTCCAGGCTGGCGATGGAGCGACAGGCAATGTCAGCCGGCGCGACCTCGCAGTTCAGGCCGACGCGTGCCAGTATCGCCAACTTCGCGCGCGCATCGAAACCCTCAACGTCGTCGGTGGGATCGCTCTCCGCGTAACCCAATTTCTGCGCCTCGCGCAGGGCCCCGGCGAAACCGACGCCGCCTTCCTCGATCTTGCTGAGAATGTAGTTACATGTCCCGTTCAGGATACCGCAGACCCTGAAGAGGCGGTCGCCAGCCAGCCCTTCCTGCAGCCCCGACACCACCGGAACGCCGCCCGCGACAGAAGCGCCGAAGGCGAGCTGGCATCCCTGGCGCCGCGCCAGTTCCAGCAGCTCCGGCCCATGGTGCGCGATCAACTGCTTGTTGGCGGTGACCACCGACTTGCCCGCCGAGAGCGCCCGCCGCGCCCACTCCCGCGCCGGCTCCAGCCCGCCCACCAGTTCCACCACGATGTCGACGGAATCGTCGAGCGCATCTTCGAAATTGTCAGTCCAGCGGATGTGACCGGGCAGCCAGTCCACCCGCTTGCGCTCCACGTCACGATTGACGATGTGCGTCAGCTGCAGGCGCGCGGGAGAACCCGACAGGATGCGCGCCACCGAGCGCCCGACCGTCCCGAATCCTACCAGCGCCACATTCACAGGTGCTGCTCCATGACGCGCCACCGCATCCGCGTCTGTGGCGGGAGCCGGCGCGGCAGCGAAGGGAATATGCGAGTTCCTGTTCATTCCCACCGTTCCTCACACTCCGTGACCATAGCCAACCTCCACCATGGCAACATATTCCAGCCAGTTGGCGGAGAGCGGGTGCGTGCCGCGCGTCACCTGCTGGTAGGCCTGTTGCAACCGGCGCGTGACCGGTCCGGTCTTGCCGTCGCCGATGCGCCGGAAATCGATTTCACGCAGGCCGGCGACCTCCGCCGCTGTGCCGCAGACGAACACTTCGTCCGCGAGATAGAGCTGATCGCGCGAGATGGGCTCTTCCACAACCTTGAGTCCGAGGTCGCGCGCCAGCGTCATCACAGTATCGCGCGTGATGCCCTCGAGGATGGCAGCGCTGGGCGAGGTGTGCACCACGCCGCGGCGCACCAGGAACAGGTTCTCGCCGGTGCACTCGGCAACGTAGCCCTGAGGATCGAGCATGATGGCTTCGTCGAAGCCCAGGCGCAGCGATTCCGTCCGCGCCAGCACCGAGTTCGCATAGTTGCCGCAGATCTTGGCCTTGGTCATGCTTGCGTTCACGTGATGCCGGGTGAACGACGAGGTGTTAGCGCGTACTCCGTTTGCCAGCGCTTCTTCGCCCAGAAATTTCTCCCACTTCCATACCGCGATGCCCACGTGCGGGACGCCCGAGTCGAGCGTAAGGTTCCAGCCCCCCTCGGCCAGGTAGATCAGTGGCCGGATGTAGCAGTCGGGGAAGCCGTTGGCGGCGACCGTGGTCTTTACCGCGTCGGTTAGTTCGCGCAGCGTGTAGGGAAGTTCCAGGAAGCCCAGCGTGCGCGCCGAGTCCACCAGCCGCTGCATGTGATCGTGCAGGCGGAAGATGGCCGGGCCGTTCGCCGCCGCATAGCAACGGATGCCCTCGAACGCCCCGATCCCGTAATGCAGGCCGGGAGTCATGAAGTGGACGGTAGCGTCCTGAAAGCGGACCAGCTTGCCGTTCATCCAGATGAAATCAGATTTCGGGCCCATGAGCGGTCACCTCTTTACGTTTGTCGGTGTCGGTTGCGGGCCCGGCCTGTGACAGGCCGACCCCGGCGGCCATCCATCGCCAGTCTTCCTGCGGCTTCACGTCGGCGAAGAGATCGCTGTGCAGGCGGCGCACCGCGGCCGGAACGTCTTCCTCGTGGATCACGAAGCTGATGTTGATCTCTGATGCCCCCTGCGAGATCATGCGCACGTTGACGCTCGCAGCTGCGACGCTCCCGAACACGCTGGCGGCGATGCCTTGCCGGCCCCGCAGGTTCTCGCCCACCACGCTTACGATGGCCTGCCGCGGCTCGCAACTCACCTCTGCCAGGCGTTCCAGATCGGCCAGCAGCTCCGGCACGACCGAGCCGGCTTCCACAGCCAATGAGATGCGCACCTGTGAGCTGGCCACGATGTCCACCTGGCATTCATGCCGGTCGAACACCGCCAGCACCTCGCGCAGGAACCCGCGCGGCATCCAGGCGCGCTCTCCCGCAACGTTGACGATGGTGGTGTTGCGCTTGGCGGCGATCGCGCGCACTGGGTGGTGATTGCCCGGAACGTGCGCCCGGATGCAAGTGCCCGCGCCCGCCGGATCACGGGAGTTCAGCACATACACCGGGACATTCTTTTCCATGGCCGGCAGCAGCGTGGCCGGGTGCAGCACCTTGGCCCCGAATGAAGCCAGCTCCGCAGCTTCGTCGAAGCTGATTTCGGGAATCAACCTTGCCTCCGGGCAAAGGTTGGGATCCGTAGTCATCATCCCCGGGACGTCGGTCCAGATCTCGATGCGCGCCGCGTCCATGGCCGCGCCCACGATGGAGGCAGAATAATCAGAGCCGCCGCGGCCGATCGTGGTCGGCGTGCCATCCACGGTCGAGCCGATAAATCCTCCCATCACCGCGATCACCTGCCGCTCAAGCAGCGGCCGCAACTGGGCTTCTAGGCGCTCCCGGGTTTCCGCAACCAGGGGCACGGCCCGGGTGTGAGAGTTGTCGGTGATGAGACATTCGCGCGCGTCCACCCGCTCGGCTTTCAGGCCACGCGCCACCAGGGCTGCACTCACGATCTCGCTCGAGAGCAGTTCGCCGAAGCACAGCAGGCAGTCGGTGCTGCGGGGTGAAAGCTCATGCAGCGTGGCAACCCCGGTCAATAGCTCTTGCAGCAGCCCAAGATCGGATTCCAGAGCGGGCTGAACCTGGAAGAAGTGCGTGCCGGGGAGAAGCTCAGAAGCGGTCTGTAAGTGTCGCTGTCGCAGGGCACCCGCTAGTTCCAGCGCACGATCGCGGTTGCCGGCAGCAGCGGCCTGGCCCGCTGCCAGCAACTGGTCGGTCACGCGGGCCAGCGCGCTGACCACCACCACGGGGCGATCCGCAGCGCGGCTGCGCACGATCTCGGCCACCCGCTCGATGGCCGGCGCATCCTCCACCGAAGTGCCCCCGAATTTCATGACGATCATGACTGCACCGCCCGTTCCCGCCACATCTTAGGGCCCTTTCACTTTTTACCGTAGTCGATTGTCATCCCGAGCGAGGGAGGGCTCCCGCGCGTTTTCGGGGCCCCCCGGCAAACCCGCTTCTGGTTTGCTGGGGCAGAGCGCGGGAAACCCGAGTCGAGGGATCTTGGTTTTTGCTATCCCGACTACGACAATTCCGAAACTTCTCCAGCCGTCCTCCAAAGATTCCGCGCAAAACAAAACCCACTCGCCTCGTTCTGGCGGTGGGCTCAGGAGCTTTTGTTGTTTCCGCTAGCTCAAGTCCCCCTGCCAGAGAGACCACCGCCTGTGGCTGTGACCATAATCAGCCGCGACGCGGTCGAATTCTGGCCGGACTCAAGCATAAGAACTGTTAGTTTATCGTCACTTTCTGTCTCGATCCTGCCAAAAAAGTGATGCAACCAATCAAAAAAGCTGGACTGAAACGGGACTTGCGACAGGACGGATGGGACACCCTGCCCCTTGTTTGAAAGGGTGCCGCTTCAGCTTACCAAGCGCCGGCAGGCGCGACTGAATGTAGCCCGGCACGTTAGTGCCGGGGAAGAAAAGAGCCGGGGTCAGTCCCGTCAGGGACGGCTGATCGGATCATTCGAAGAGGTGTTGCTCTTCGTGCGCCACGTTGTAGGCGCGCAGCAGGGCCCGATATTCGTCTTCGAAGGCTCGCTTCTTGTGGTGTGCAGGCTGGTTCTGGATGTACGAAACCGTCTTCGCGACCTGCGACGCGCCGATCGTAAATGCGCCGTACGCCTCCTGCCAGCTAAACAAGCGCAGAGCTTTCTGCTCGCGCGGCCACTTCGACGATCCCGCCTTGATCAACTGCACGGCCTTGGCAACCGGCATATGGGCAGGAATGCCCATTAATACGTGCGCATGATTTCCGGTTCCACCCACCGCAATCGCCACGAATCCGTTCCTGCGCGCGATTCCGCCCATATACGCCCACAGATCGGCTTGAACTTGTTGCGGGATTAGTTCCCGGCGTTCCTTAGTGGAGAACACACAATGAACCAGCAATCTGGTGTAGGTGTGTGGCATGCGCGGATTCTACTTCAGCCGTCCCTGGCGGGACTGCCTCATCCATGACAACGCTTTCCCGGCACTACGTGCCGGGCTACATTCAGTCGCGCCTGCCGGCGCTCGATGGACGCGCCCCGGTGCCAGCCCCGTCCGGTGCCTGAGAGAACCCGAGAGGAGACGATCCGAGCACGTATTAGCCATAGGGCGGGGGTGGCCCGGGCTAAGCGCCTCGCATCGTTACAAACTCTTGAGGGTGCCCCACCCAAGCGTCTTTTGCTTGGGTGGGGATTTTTTTTGAACTACCCCACCCTAGCAAAACCGGCCCCTTCGACTCCGCTCAGGGGGTGGGGCACCCTGAAGTGCCTCGTCCTGCGCGGTTCTTGCGTGAATCCCAAGAATTTTCCCTTGACAGACGTTTGGAGACATGATATTCATGTTATCAGTAACTTATCTATGAGATATATATTTTGCGCCGCCTGCCTAAAGCTCCTTAGCAAATCCGTTTGCGTGCTAAAGGGTTCGCCAGGGGCCGGGTGGGCGTCAAAAAAGCTAAGTGCTCTGTTTGACGGTTTTTGCGCGTAAGTTCTTTGAAAATAAGGGGTTCGCGACGGTATTCGTAAATACCGTCATTTACAGGAGTTAAAGTCCCTTATTTTGACGGTATTTGGCGAACAGCATTTTGCAAGTCGTTGAGCGGCAGGTACTTGCGAAATGGGCAGGGGGAGGGGGGGTACCTGCGAGTCGGGGTACAGACCGGGCGCATCCCTGACAGAACAGACCGGGAGCATTCCTGACACTCTTGCTTAAGGAAGCAGGGAGTAGCGAGTAGGGAGTGGGGGCCGGAGCCGGTACGGACCGGGCCACCTGGAGAAAAGAGAGGAAGCATAGAGCAGGCGGTGGCCTGTTCTACGGCTGGACGGCGTTCATCCCGAAATGGTGGCGCACGTCGGCGCCCTTGATCCAGAAGATGACGTCTTCGGCGATGTTGGTGGCGTGGTCGGCCACGCGCTCCAGATTGCGCGAGATGAGCAGGGTGTCCAGCGCCTGCTGCATCGCGTCCGGGACCCGCTGCATGTGGGCGATCATGGAGGCGTGGATCTCGCGGTTCATGTCGTCCACCAGGTCGTCCATCTTCAGGACTTCCTCGGCCGCCTCGGGACGGGCATCGATGAACGACTGCAGCGAGCGCCGCACCATGTCGCGGGCCAGTCCCGCCATGCGGGGAATATCGGCGGGCAGATCGACGTCGGGCAGCTCGAGCGAGTGCTGCACCCGCTGCACGATGTTCACCGCCTGGTCGCCCACGCGCTCCAGGTCAGCATTGATCTTCATGACGGCGGTGATGAAGCGCAGGTCGATGGCCATGGGCTGCTGCATGGCCAGCAGGTCGAGGGCGAGTTCGTCAATCTCGCGCTCCATGGTGTTGATGGCGGGTTCGCCCTCGAGCACCAGCTTGCACAGCTCGCCATCCCGGCGGCGATAGCCTTCCACGGCGCGCTCCACGGCCTGTTCGGCCATGCCGCCCATGGTGAGCAGCTTCTGCTTCAACAGGTCCAAGCCTTGATGGAAACGCGTGCGCACTATCCGAACCTGCCTGTGATGTAGTCTTCCGTCCGCTTGTCGGAAGGATTGGTGAAGATCTTTTCCGTCTTGTCGAACTCGATCAGTTTCCCCAGGAGGAAGAAGCCAGTGTACTCCGCCACCCGCGCCGCCTGCTGCATGTTGTGGGTGACAATCACGATAGTGTACTGCTCCTTGAGCTGGAAGATCAGTTCCTCGATCTTGCTGGTGGAGATGGGGTCGAGCGCGGAGCAGGGCTCATCCATCAGCATGACTTCCGGCTGCACGGCCAGTGCCCGAGCGATGCACAGCCGCTGCTGCTGGCCTCCAGAAAGGCTGGCGCCCGACTGCTTCTTCAACGCGTCCTTCACTTCGTCCCACAACGCGGCCATGCGCAACGAGCGCTCTACCACTTCGTCAAGCACACGCCGGTTGTGGAAGCCGTTCAGCTTCAGCCCGGAGGCCACATTGTCGTAAATGGACATGGTGGGGAACGGATTAGGCTTTTGAAAGACCATGCCAACGCGCCGCCGGACTTCAACGGCCGAGGTGGTGTTGCCGTAAACGTCCAGGGAGCCGATGCGTACCCGGCCTTCAAGGCGGGCGTCGCGGACGGTCTCATGCATGCGGTTGAGGCAGCGAACAAAGGTGGACTTGCCGCAGCCGGAAGGCCCGATCACGGCGGTGGCGTGGTTTGCCGGGACCTCCATGGCGACGTCGTAGAGCGCTTGCGTAGTGCCGAACCACGCATTCAGCTTTTCGACATGGACGCCAACACCCATTGTTTAACTTGCTCCTTGAAATACGCCGCGCCGCGCCACCAGGCGCACCGCAGTCACTGCGCCCACGAGCAGCGCGATCAATACCAGCGCGCACGCCCAGGCCAACCGGTGCCACTCGTCAAAGGGCGAAATGGCGTAAACGAAAAGCTGCAACGGCAGCGCGGCCGTGGGCTGGTTGGGATTAAAGTTCCAGAATTGATTGCCGAAAGCGGTGAACAACAGTGGTGCGGTCTCGCCGGCGATGCGGGCGAAAGCCAGCATCACCGCCGTAATCACGCCGGCGCTGGCAGTGCGCAGGGTGACGGAGAGGGTGGTCCTCCAGCGGGCCACGCCGACACCCCAGGCCGCTTCCCGTATCGCGAGCGGCACCAGCAGCAAAACCTCTTCGGTGGCGCGGGTGATGGTCGGGATCATCATGATGCCGAGCGCCACTCCGCCGGAGAGCGCCGAAAAGTGCTTCTGCTTCAGCACCACCAGAGCGTACGCCACGATCCCGATCACAATCGAAGGCACGCCGTTCAACACGTCCGCCGTGAACCGCAGCAGCGAGGCGAAACTCCCGCGGCCATACTCGGCGAGATAAATGCCGGCGCCGATTCCCCAGGGCACTCCGATGAGGCTGCCGATGCCCAGGATCATCGCCGATCCCACGATGGCGTTGGCCACGCCGCCGCCCTTCTCGCCGACTGGCACCGGAAGGTGAGTGAAAAAAGCGAGGTTCAGCGAGCCCACGCCACGCACTACCAGGTAGCCGAAGATGGCTAGCAGCGGAGCCACCACCAACATGGCCATGAGGACGGCGAATCCGGTGGCGAGGCGGTCCGTGAGCTTGCGCCTCCAATTCAAAAAGCGCAGTCGGGATGGGCCATGTTCAGGCGGGGTCCCCATCGCGCCCGCCTTTGGCGTGATGGGGTGGCTAGGCACGGACCCTCGCAGGCATGCCGCGCGTGACCGACCAAACCAGCAGACCAGCCAGTATGTTCACCACAATCGTCACCAGAAACAGCCCCAGTCCGATTTCCACCAGCGCGCTCAAGTACAGATCGCCGGTAGCCTCGGTGAATTCGTTGGCGATCACGCTGGCCATGGTGTAACCCGGCGCAAAAAGCGATTTCGCGATCTGCGGCGTGTTGCCGATAACCATAGTGACGGCCATCGTCTCTCCCAGTGCGCGGCCCAGTCCCAGGATGATGGCCCCAACGATGCCGGTGCGCGCATTGCGCAACACACCCACCCTGATCATCTCCCAGCGGGTGGCGCCCAGCGCCAGGACCGCTTCGCGCTGCTGCTGGGGCACGGCCGTGAGCACTTCGCGCGTGATCGAGGCGATGATGGGCACGATCATGATGGCCAGGATTATCCCCGCCGCCAGCATGCCAACGCCGAACGGTGGGCCCGAGAACAGGCCAGTCCAGCCGAAGTACTTTGCCAGCCACGGCTGCACGTGCGCGCGCAAGAGCGGCGCCAGCACGAAGATTGCCCACAGCCCATAGACCACGCTGGGGATGGCTGCCAGCAGCTCCGTCAGGAAGGAGATCGTCCCCCGCAGCGGCTTCGGGCACATCTCGGTGATGAATACCGCCACGCCGACCGAAAGCGGAATTGCGATTACCAAGGCTACGAGCGACGAGACGATTGTGCCGTAGATGAACGGCAAAGCGCCGAAGTCGCCGGCCACCGGGTCCCAGTTGGTTCCCTTGAAGAAACTCCAGCCGAACGCGTGGATCGACAGCCTGGACTGCAGCACCAGTTCGATCACGATGAGCACCACCACCGCCAGCAGCGACAAACCGCAGGCCAGCATGGCGGCGGAAAAGACGTGGTCCGGGACCTTGCTCGCCTTCGCCGGGATAAGCGGTATTGCGACTCCCGTCGCAGCCATGTGCGTGGTCTCGTCCCGGGGTTCTTGCGGGAGAGGAGCAGCTTCAGCCAAGTTGGTTACCCGGGCCTCAGGCTAACAGCCGATTGTTACAGCACGGTTACAGGCAGGATCTCCGGCGCCCACCCCAGAACGCCAAAACCGGGCGTTCCGGGGGACCCCGGCGCCGGCTGGTTGGCCAGCGCCGGATTCTAACACTGCGTATGTGTCCTTACGGCAAGTAATACCGGAAGGAGGTGAAAAACATGTTTTCTACGGTGTGAGGCGTGGGCGCAAGCGGATTTGTTCCAACGTTGCCCACGTGCGAGGAATTCCACCAAGTATTGAGCACCACGTAAGAATATTGTGGACCAAACTGTATCCTGCCCTTCGGTCCGTTATAGGCCTTGTACCAGAATCCGAACGTGCCCTCGATAACGTTCCTCAAGTCGTTACAACCGTTCGAAGCTGGCGTGAATCCCGGCTTGGTGCCGTTGGCGGTTGCGGCGGGATTTGGTTCCACCAGGCAGTTGCCAGTGCCGCCAGCGAAACCACCACCCGGCCCGGTAGCGCTGCCTACGTCCGAGCGACCGTAACCCACAAGTTGGGTGCCAGCCGCGTTCAGGTACTGAGTGCGCTGCGCGTATTCGCCACCCGCATTGCCATAGATGTCCCAGTGCTTGGAATGCCACTCCAGCGTACCGAGTGCCTGGTAGCTGCGGATCGGGGCCAGCGCTCCGTTGGGTTTCGCAGTTACCTCTGCCAACTGGGACGTGCCGTAGCGACCCACGCCATTGCCGCCCAGGAAGTGGATGCCGATATCTACATGCTTTTGGTAGACCGACCACCGAGCATTACCGCCGATCCCGCCCGCTGTTTTGACATTGGTGCAGTTCGGGGTACCCGCCGGTATTGGAGCTGTAACACCGCAGCTAGAAATAGCAGGGGTCGCGTTTGGATAGAGGCGGTTGCGGAAGTTACTGATGATCCCAAACAGCTCGTAGTGTCCGAACCCGTTCCGCGGCTCGAATGCCCCCTTCACGATGAAATCCGGCAAGTAGTTAAAGGAGTAGTTGGTGTTCGGAGACAAGCCCCCCGTTCCCGAAATGGCTGCCCCACCGTTGTAAAGCCCGCCGTTCGTCCCGGGCGCCCCGATCAGGAAGTTATTCGGGAAATTACCCCCTCCGAGGTTTGTCGTCTGCGCATTTTCCACTGACAAGCCAAGCCAGAACTCGTTACTGAAGTTCTTCACCACGCGGAAGCCCCACTGGCGCATCCAACTGAAGCCGACTTGGTACTGAGCATCAATGGTCATCGGCAGCGCCTCCGTGCGGTTATCCAGCCCCTTCTTCGTCTCCGTGGCCAAACTCCACATCTGGCCACCGGTAAATGTCCATCCATTAGTCAGCGCCACTTGCCCCCAGAGCTGCCGCATGCGATTCGTGTAGCTGTTGCTCTGGTTGTTGTTGGAGGTGACGCCGGCGGAGAGCCAGTCAGTCTCGTAGTAGCCGCTTAACTTGGCGTTGCTGATCTTGCCTTCGGCCAGCAACGTGATGCGGGACTGACGGCCGGACCCGAAAAACTCAGTCAGGTGGTAAGCATCGTTACCAGGGAACGGAGCGGAAGTGAACGGTGTGTTTACGTCGGAGGCCGTGGCATGCTGGCGCCACGCGGTTTCAGCCGCCAGGAAGCCACCCGGCGTGATAGTGATTCCCTTGTAATGAATGGCCAGCGGGCTCCCGATCATCTCGCCAACCTTCTTCTGCTCTTCCTGCACGGTCATGGCCAGGTTGGTGTTATTGAGCTTAATGTCGTTGACGGTGCTTTGCAGCGCACTCACGGCTTGCGCACTTTGCGAGCTGCTGGATACGGCGCTTTCCGCGCTGCTTCGCGCCTGGGCGGCTGCGTTCTGCAGGTCGGAGATCTGCTGGTCGCGGCTGCGTACGTCCTGCTCAAGTCTCAGGATCTTCTGGTCCTGAGCTTCCATCCTCTGGCGCAACTGGCGCACCTCGCTCGCGAGTTCCGACGTCTCCGATGGCGCCGCCTTCTTTTTGGTTTTGGGTTTGGTCTGCGGGTCCGGCGTAGCAGATTGCGCCAGCAGACTGACAGACAGCAGGGTTACCACAGAAATGAGATGCTTAAGCTTCATCGGTTTCCTCTCCACAGGATGACGTGTCATTGTTCGAAACGACCTCTTTGCAAGCTGGGAGCCTAGAAATGGATCTCCTTGATCCGGGCGCGTACTTTGTCCTTCACGTTGTCGGGCAGGGGCGCGTAATCGAGCTGTGACGCCATGGACTCGCCCTGATCCAACATCCAGTTCAGGAAATCCACGATTACCTTGCCTTTGGCAGCGTCTTTGAACTGCGCCGGTACCAGCAGCCAGGTGAAGCTGGCAATGGGATACGCATCGTTACCCGGTGGATTGGTGATCGACACGCGGAAGTCGTCCGGCATGTTCTTCACTGAGGCCCCGGCTGCCGTGGTGCTCTCCAGGCTGCCCTTGACCCACGTGCCTGAACTGTTTTTCACGGTGCCATAGGGAATCTTGTTCTGGATGGCGTAGATCAGCTCCACGTAGCCGAAAGCGCCCTCCATCTGGCGCACCATGCCGGCAACGCCTTCATTGCCCTTGCCGCCTAGTCCCACCGGCCACTTCACCGAGGTGCCTTTTCCCACCTGGTCCTTCCACTCTGAGCTCACTTTTGACAAGTAGTCCGTCCAGATGTAGGTGGTACCGCTCCCGTCCGAGCGATGGACTACGATGATGGCCCGGTCTGGCAGCTTGACACCGGGATTGTCGGCAGCAATGGCCTTGTCATTCCAATTGTTAATCTTGCCCAGGAAAATGCCTGCAATGGTGGACGGACTGAATTTCAGATCCGCCTGTACGCCAGGCACGTTGTAGGCCGGCACCACCGCACCAAGCACGGTGGGAATGTGAAAGATCTTGAATTTGGCTTCCGCCAGTTGCTGCTCGGTCATGGGACCGTCGGTGGCGCCGAAGTCCACCGTTCCCGCGGTCACTTGGCGGATGCCACCGCCGCTGCCAATCGACTGGTAGTTGATCTGAACGTCGGAGTGGAGTTTGTGGTACTCGTTAAACCACTTCGAATAAATGGGGTAGGGAAACGTTGCCCCGGCCCCGTTAAGCGTCTGCGCCCAGCCGCCGGTCACCAGCACGGCCAGGCAGAGCAAGAGTGGCGCGAGGAATCTCCTCAATGTTGCATCCTCCCTGTGCGCTGAAAATCGCGAATGATTAGTAAGTTTTGCGTGTTACAACCCGGTTACAAAAATGTGAAAATCGGGTGAATTCCGTGACAGGACCCTACTGCCGGTCGCGCAGCCAGTCGATGAACATCTGTTCTTCGGACTTGCTCTTCGAGCGCAGCACGTGGCGCATGGTCTGGCCTGTGACCAGGTGACAGACTTCCTCGGCCAGGTTCTTCGTGTGGTCGCCGGCGCGCTCCAAGGCCTGGGCCATGAACAGCACGTGAATTCCTTCCGGCCCGGCGGTACCTTCGTTGTTCTCGACGTGGCGGATGAACAGCAGATTGCGGATGCGGTCTATCACGGCGTCGCCCCGCATCACGCTGATCACGCGATCCAGGTCGCGCCCTGAAAAAGCCTCGTGAATGTCCGCCAGCATCTGCTCCAGCACCGTGGCCATGTGGATCAGGTCTTTGACGTCATCCATATCGATCCGGGACCCGATAGCCTGGGCGCACCCGCCGAAGCTGGAGACGAGGTCGCCGATCCGCTCCAGGTCGATCATGAACTTCATGCAGGCGAGCAGACCGCCCGCTTCATGGGGCGAGGCGCAGACTACGGCGTGGGTCACCCGTTCGTCCACCTCGCGGTCGAGCCGGTCCAGCTCCTGCTCGCACTTGTTCACCTCCTGAAACGGCACAGAAGACTTCTGCGCCAGCCCGTCGATTGCGTGTGACACCGCCGACTTGGCCAGTTGGATGGCCTTCAGTGTAAGACTCATGATTTCGTCGTGTTCCGAGCTGCGGGGTGCGACGATCGGGGAAAGATCGGCTGCCATGGTGGACCTCATCGGGCTCGCATCCCGGTTCGGCGGAGGAGCTTCGCCAGCAGGCCGCGCCACATGGCGATCCGCTTGCCGAGATCGCGTGAGAGTTTGGGGGTATGCGAAACGCCCCGCAGCGGGCCCTTCGGCCTCGCAAGAGGGTGACGGCCGGGCAGCGGATAGAGGAGTGTCCCGTGCATAGAGTCCTCCTTAGCAAGCGAGCCTAGCCCTTGGTTGTTAAGTGGGGATTACAGAAGTGTGAAAATGCGTTGAAAATGCATTCCTCGTGCCGCGAACGGGACAGGAGTGGTACTGGCCGCGCCCGTCCTCAGACCCCGTTTTTCCGATGGAGGCCATCAGAATTTTGCGTTGTTAGCCTGCCGCGTGCCGGGGGTCTAATAAGAATGTCGACAGGTTTCTTCGGAGGTGGCTGCCATGATCTGCCCGTACTGTGACGCCGAGTATACGCCTGAGCATCCGTGCTTCTGTCAGCCGAAAACGGCGGCTGCGCATCCGGAAAGATTCACCCTGGCGCCGCCGGAGAAGCAGATAGGCGCCGAGCATCAGCCCACCGGCCTGAATAATCCGTTCTGGAATTGATTGCAGACCGCGCCGGCCCGCGCTGGATCGAGATACCTTGAAGCCCCCGCACCGCTGGTGCGAGGGCTCTCGCTTTCTAAAGCACGCGATCTGGTCAACGCGGCTGGGCCACCGTTTCCTCGGTGACCGCGATCTCCGGCTCCATAATGATCTCGGACTTTATCGAGTTGGCGACCAAACTGTACTTCTGGGCTGCCTGTAACGCGCGCCGAGTCCTGGCCTCGACCAGTTCCCTCGATTCATGCCCACAAGCCACGCAGATCAATGGGCGGAACCGCAAGGTTGTGAAGATCTCCGTGCGATCGAGTTCAATTACTTTGGTCCCTTCAGTGCGGCATTCGTAGGACATCAGCTTGAGTTGGAACCGCTCCGCTGCCCAGATGAACATCAACATCACGCAGGTATTCGCCGCCGCTACGAACGCATCTTCTGGCGTCAGTACTCCGAAATGGCCCTGCGCGTCGGGAGGCGCGGAGAACTTCATCTCCGGGCCGTTCCCAAGCGTAAGCCGACCCCAGTGCTCGCCCGTCCATTGCACGGTCGTGTGATACGTGGCGGTCCGGCTCATGGGCTCACCTCCTGACAGAAAGCGGCGTACTCGCGGGCAATCGTGTCGCGATAGGTCTGCTCATCCTCTGGCGGGACCAGGTTGTAGATCTTGGCCATTGCGAGCAATTCGTCCGCAGCGCTCTCGGGACTGCGCCGAAGCTCACGCAATTGCTGGAAGATCAGGGGCAGGGCAAGCAGTTCTACTAGCTTGCCGTCGATATTGATCTTCTTGGTTGGAATGCCAGAGCCGCAGGAACATCCCCCTGACTTGGGTTGCCGTGGCCCGGAGGCCGGGTTATTGAGGACGGTGAGCGCCGGAGGGCCGAGGATCTCATCGACAAGTTCCGTCAGACGTTGGGCGGCAACATCAACCGCTTGCTTGCCCGCTGCATTCAGCTGGCGGCGCCCTTCGACTTTGTCTATCCCATGCTCTTGGACAAGGTGGCTGACCACAATGCTTGCCGCTGGCTTGCCCGAGTACATCTCCGTACCGCGCGCCGCGCAGCGCAGATCACATCCATCGATGGTAATGGTCGGATGGAAACGCGCGAAGGCCCGGTCCCCCTCGCCGCCTGCGAGAAACAAGGGCAAACAGATGGTGACGGTCTTGCCCGGCCGCGCTTCGTGCAGCACTCTGAGAGCGGCAAGCCTCGCGACCGTGCCCTCGGCCAGTTCTTCGCCGGAACAGGACACGACTCCGACTTTTCGTTCTGGCAGGTTAGGCATGTTGTCCTCCTTGTTCTGCACCAGGGCGACGGATTCCATCGAGTTGGTCCGCTATCTCTTCAGCCAGTAACCTCGCCAGTTGCTTTCCTTCAGCGTTCAGTTCGGCAATCCCCTCGGGCTTAAGATTCTTGTGGTTGCGGAATGCTTCGAAGACCGCGACCTCTCGCACCACAGTGCCGCCGTTGTGTCTCACTAGCTTCGAAGCGCACATCTGCTTGCAACCGTCAATGGTCACAGCCGGGCTGGTGCGCACGCGCTCGCGCGCCTCGGCGTCTCCAAGGACCAACTTCGAGAGCGCCACCAACCGCGTTTCGCTGGGTCGCAGGCTGTCGCACAGCTCATAGGCTGCTTCGCGGGTCACACTTCCGAGGGACTTGCCGATACCGCTACAAGGAACAATGACAACCGCTTGTCGATCGTCATTCATGATTTCAGCTCCTCCTCCGCCTGCGATTGCATAACGGCAAAGTAGGCGGCCGCATCGAGCAGCTTGGCGCGATCGGCATCCCAGTTCGTGACCGCGATCACCGCCAGCCAGCCTTTTTCGTACGGGTCCTGGTTGATGACCTCGGGTGTCAGCTCGAGGGCTTTGTTGACCTCGACGATGGTGCCGGCGACAGGCGAAGGCAGCCCCACATTGACTTTCATAGTTTCCAGTTCCGCAAACTCGTCGCCAACTTTGAGACTGGTGCTCTGGGGCTTGACATTGGCGAAGGCCACATCGCCGTTATGCTGCTGAAAGAAGTCCGTGACTCCGATCCGAACACGGTGGGGCGTTTCGGATTGCGGGGAGAGAATCCACACGCCATCCGGGGTGTAGAGCCGATCCTGCGCCACTCGGAATGAGAACTTATCGACGGTTGCCTGAAGGTACTCGGGCATTCTGCCTCCATGTCGCTGCACCGGGTATACGCCCCGCGGATTTTGCATCGCTCATTGCGCCCTCTCGCCATAAGGATCGTAGATCGCCACCACCGGCTCGTTTCTCACTTCATCGCCGAAGTACCGCCGCTGGAAGTAGAATGCAACATTGACCAGCCCGATCATCACCGGAACCTCCACCAATGGGCCGATCACCGCCGCGAACGCAGCTCCAGAGTTGATGCCAAACACCGCGACCGCAACAGCAATCGCCAACTCGAAGTTGTTCGAGGCTGCGGTCAATGAGAGTGTCGCCGTCTTCGAGTAGTCCGCACCCAGCTTCTTGCCCATGTAGAAGGACACCAGGAACATCACCACGAAGTAGATCAACAGGGGGACGGCGATACGGACGACGTCGAGCGGTAGTCGAACGATGTATTCGCCCTTCAGGGAGAACATGACCACGATGGTGAACAGCAGCGCGATAAGTGTCAGCGGGCTGACGTGCGGAACGAAGTTGTGGTCGTACCAATCGCGGCCTTTGGCGCGGACCAGCACCGTGCGAGTCAGGAAACCCGCCAGGAATGGAATACCGAGGTAAATGAAGACGCTCTTCGCGATGTCGCCGATGGATACGTTTACGACCGTGCCATGCAGGCCGAGTTTGGCTGGCAATACCGTGATAAAAACCCAGGCATAGATCGAGTACAAGAACACCTGAAACAACGAGTTAAACGCCACCAGTCCGGCGGCATACTCGGTGTCGCCTTTTGCAAGCTCGTTCCACACGATGACCATGGCTATGCACCGAGCCAGGCCGATCATGATCAGCCCGGCCATATATTCGGGGTAGCCGCGCAGGAAGACGATGGCCAGCACGAACATCAAGATTGGCCCGATGATCCAGTTCTGCACCAGCGAAAGCGCCAGGACGCGCTTGTTGCGGAAGACCTCGTGCAGCTCCTCGTATTTCACCTTGGTGAACGGCGGATACATCATCACGATCAACCCGACGGCGATCGGAATGGAAGTGGTGCCAATGCTGAACCGGTTGAGGAACGGGACGATGCCCGGCACCAGCCAGCCCGCGATAACGCCCATCGCCATTGCCGCAAAGATCCATGCGGTCAAATAGCGGTCCAGGAAACTAAGACGTGAGGAGACCTTGCTTGCCATCGTTGTTATGCCCTCGGGGAAGTTGCCGTTTTTGGCCGCACCAAAGCGGAGTAGGGGCGCCATTCACTGGCCGTGCACGAACCGTTCTCAATCGCGCTCTTCAGCTTGCGTGAGTCCTCTGTCAGAGCCTTCGACGACTTAAACGCATCGCGGAGGAAGCCGAACAGCAGCTTGTGAACTCCTTCATTAGGCTGCGCTAGCCGGTAGTACATCCGTGCGCCCTCCCGCCGATCCAGCACTAGGCCGGAATTCTTCAAGTACGTGAGGTGGCGCGATACATTCGTCTGCGATGACCCGAGCGCGTACTGGAGGTCGCAGACGCACAATTCTCCGTGAAGCAGAAGGTTGAGGATGCGTAGCCGGGTCTGGTCAGAGAGGCCCTTGAATAACTGCTCCAAATTGCTCATCCGCAGTTTTTCTCCCCCCCCTTGGAAGAAAGCTCGTACAAGTATATGCGTATAGACTTATAGCCCAATTAGAGAGTTACCGACAGTGACGCAGCTCACAGCTTGACGTGACCGGATCCAGGCGACTGCCGGGAACTCCGCCGCACCGCGCGCTCGCCGGCGCTGGATTTCATTGCTGGCCGATCCTCTCGACCTCCCGCTTGAGAGCCAGGCGATCGAGGCTTGCCAGAGGCAGGCACAAGAACAGACTGATTCTGCGGTCCAGCATAAGGAAAGCATCCCGAAACGCAGCCTGCACTTCCTCGGCGGTGCCGTGGACCGCGGCTGGGTCGGGAACACCCCAATGAGCGGTCATGGGTTGCCCGGGCCACACAGGGCAGACTTCCTTCGCTGCGTTGTCACAAACCGTAAAGACGAAATCGAGCTTGGGTGCGCCCGGCTGCGCGAATTCATCCCAGCTCTTGCTGCGCAGGTTCCCGGCTGGAATGCGAGCGCTCTCGAGCTGGCGCAGCGCCTCCGGCCGTACCGTTCCCGACGGATGGCTTCCCGCGCTATGGGCGGCAAAAGTCGGCCGGCCTTTGTGATTCAGGATCGCCTCCGCCATGATGGAGCGCGCGGAATTTCCCGTGCACAGAAACAAGACGTTGTAACGCCCAGGCATCGCAGCATCCCTCACTTTCGTTTTCCAGGAGAGACGAGGAACATCAGTTGCAACAGACTGGCCCGCAGCAGGCTTTCTGCCCGGCACTGAGTGGTTTGACTGCCCTGACAAAGGCACTCATGAATTTGCCGCCCGCCGCGGCGATTTGGTCCACTGTCACGCCTTTGGCTGTGAGCCACTCGCGGGCATCTTCGGCGCGGTAGATACGAGTGGGCTCAATCTCGATCTGCTCGAATCCCGCGCCCGCCAGCTTGCTGCGGTATTCGTTCTCTTCGAGCGCGCCGGCCACGCAGCCGGCCCATAGGAGCACGTTCCGGCGAATTTCCACCGGGATTTCACCCCGTGTCACCACGTCGGAAACGGCGAACCGTCCTCCCGGTTTGAGGACGCGGAAGGCTTCGCGCAGGACGCGGTCCTTGTCGGCGGAGAGATTGATCACGCAGTTCGAGATGATCACGTCCACCGAGTCGTCGGGCAGCGGGATGTGCTCAATTTCGCCCTTGAGAAACTCCACGTTCGCAGCGCCCGCCTTGCGCTTGTTCTCGTTCGCGAGGGCCAGCATCTCGTCGGTCATGTCCAGACCGTAGGCCTTGCCGGTCGGTCCCACGCGCCGGGCCGACAGCAGGACATCGATGCCGCCGCCCGAACCCAGGTCGAGCACGACTTCTCCTGGATTCAGCATGGCCAAAGCGGTCGGATTCCCGCACCCGAGCGAAGCCAGCAAGGCTTCTTCGGGAATCTGCTCTGTTTGGGATGGATCATAGAGATTAGAGGTGATCGGGTCGCAGCTTGAATCGTTTGCCGCCGCAGTCCCGCAGCAACGGCCTGCGCCGCCTCTCACCTTGAGGGCCGCTTGGCCGTACTTTTCCTTGACAACCTGCTTTATGTCGGAATTGTTCACATTCCCTCCTAGCGGCCGATTTGGACGATCTCCTGCGGCTTCAAAGCCTTGTTTCGGGTACAGCACTCGGCGTACAGGAACTGTAAGAGCTCCTGCAGCGCCTCCGTGTTCGCGGTATAGCGCAAGAACGTGCTCTCCCGGCGCACCTGCACCAGGTCTTCGTTCCTGAGCTTTTCCAGGTGGTGAGAGAGGGTGGAATTAGGGATGTCCAGCTCCTCCTGAATTTCACCCACCACCAGTCCTTCCGGATGCGCTGAGAGCAGCAACTGCATAATGCGGAGGCGTGGTTCCGTCCCCATGGCCGAGAACATGTCGGCATAGCGGGCCACCTGCGCCGCGGGCTTCTTGCCTTGAACAAGCATATTTCTATATTTGCAGAAATATCAATCTACTGTCAACAGGTAAACCTGGATCGGACGGAGTCGTCCTTCCTGCATCCCGCCTGGCCCGTAGTTGGAGAACTGTCTGTTTCATTGACATGGTTCACAGGGGGCCCTACCATCACGGACACGTTTCTCCAATCCAGGATGATCGGTCAGACCATCTCGCACTACCGCATCGTCGAGAAGTTGGGCGGCGGGGGAATGGGTGTCGTCTATAAGGCCGAGGACACGACCCTGCACCGCTTTGTGGCGCTCAAGTTCCTGCCCGAAGGCGTGGCCCAGGACCAGGCGGCACTGGAGCGGTTCCGGCGCGAGGCTCAATCGGCTTCGGCGCTCGACCACCCCAACATCTGTACCATCTATGAGATTGGACAGCACCAGGGCCAGCCGTTTATCGCCATGCAATTTTTGGACGGCGACACCCTCAAGCACCACATTGCGGGCAGGCCGCTGGACACCGAGACCTTGCTCGACGTCGGCATCCAGAGCGCCGACGCATTGGATGCTGCGCACATGCAAGGCATCGTCCACCGTGATATCAAGCCGGCGAACATCTTCATCACTAGGCGCGGCCAGGTGAAGATCCTGGATTTCGGGCTCGCCAAAGTGCTGAAGGCGAGGCCGCAAGCCGTGGGCGTGGATGCCTCGGCGGCGACTGCTGTCAGCCAGGAACATCTGACCAGTCCCGGCAGCACCCTGGGAACCGTGGCTTATATGTCGCCGGAGCAAGTCAAGGGCAAGGAACTGGATGCGCGCAGCGACCTGTTTTCGTTCGGCGTGGTGCTCTACGAGATGGCGACCGGGGTCCTTCCGTTCCGCGGCGATACCTCGGGCGTAATCTTCGACTCGATCCTGAACCGGGCGCCCGTCGCTCCGGTACGCCTGAATCCGGAGATTCCGCCGGAGTTGGAACGCATCATCAACAAGTCGCTGGAGAAAGACCGCGACTTGCGCTACCAGCACGCCTCAGACATGCGAGCGGACCTCAAGCGCCTAAAGCGTGAGACAGACTCATCGCGCAGCGCCGTGGCCGCGGTGGAGGAAGAGCCGCAAACGGTGCCGGCGGCAGCGGCTAGCGGTGCGGTGGCGGCAAGAGCCTCGAGCGGCAGGATGGCAGCGGCGAAGGAATCCGAGGCCAAGGCTCCTGTGCCAGCTGCACGACGCTGGAAGATCGTGGTCCCGGCCATTGTGGTGGTGGCTGTGCTGATAGGCGGAGTCCTGTTCTGGCGTTCCCAAAGGACGCCAGCGCTGACCGAGAAAGACACCATCCTGATCGCCGACTTCGTCAACACCACTGGCGATCCGGTCTTTGACGGTACCCTCAAACAGGCGCTGGCCGTGCAACTGGAGCAGTCCCCCTACCTGAACCTGTTGCCGGAATCCCGTATAAAGAAAGCCCTCGGTTTCATGGGCCGCCCGCCCGGCGAACGCCTGACCAACGACGTCGCTCGCGAGATCTGCCTGCGTGAAGGCGTCAAAGCCATGCTGACCGGTTCGGTTGCCAGCCTCGGCACTCACTACGTCATCACGCTCTCCGCCGTGAATGCCCAAACCAGCGATGTGCTGGCCCGCGAAGAGATCGAGGCCGGGAGCAAGGAACAAGTCCTCCAGTCGCTCGACAAGGCCGCCACCCGCTTGCGGGGAAAGCTGGGCGAGTCCATCGGGTCGGTGCAGAAGTTCACCACTCCCCTGGAACAGGCGACAACCTCGTCGCTC
This sequence comes from Terriglobales bacterium, assembly GCA_035542595.1. Lineage (GTDB taxonomy): Bacteria > Acidobacteriota > Terriglobia > Terriglobales > Acidobacteriaceae > JAHFUA01. The sequence goes on along the minus strand of DATKLD010000213.1, from coordinate 11,395 downwards.
GAAGCCTTGCAGGCCTTCAGCCTCGGCCAGGCCGAGCACATGAAGCTTCAGGATGATAAGGCAATCCCCTATCTCCAGCGTGCCGTCCAACTCGATCCCAACTTCGCCATGGCCTATGCCACCCTCGGCATTGCCTACAACAACCTCACGCAGGGAGAGCTGGCCGAAAGCTTCATGAGAAAAGCCTTCGACCTGAAGGAGAGGGCGAGCGAACGGGAGAAGTTTTACATCTCGACGCATTACTATGACACGGTTACTCGGGAAGTGGAGAAGGCCATCGAGATCTACGAACAGTGGAAGCAGACCTACCCGCGTGACACCGTACCACTCAATAATCTTTCCTTACGCTACCAGCTCCTTGGGCAGCAGGAAAAGGCCCTGGCCGACGCCACCGCTGCCCTGCAGCTTGACCCAAACAACGCCTACGCCTACCAGAATGCCGCCGACGCCTACGAACGCCTGAATCGTTTCGACGAAGCCAGGGCGGTGGCGGAACGGGCAGTCGCACAGAATATCGGCCGCTCAGTTCACTTCACGATTTTCGAACTTGCCTTCATTCGCGGCGATGATGCCGCGCAGCGCCACGAACTTGAGTTGGCTAGAGGAAAATCCGACGAGCCGATCATGCTCTGGTTTCAAACCCGGGGCGAATGTTACCTGGGGAGACAGCAACGAGCCCGGGCAGCATATGCCCAGACTCTTAGCGCCGCGCAACGGCTGGGATTCAAGGAGTTCGGCGGGATTCTTCGTGGAACGCAGGCTGGGTGCGAGGCGGAACTGGGCAACCTCTCGGAAGCTCGCCAGAAGATTTCGGATGCTCTTGCTTACTCGCAGGATCGGGACACCCGTTCAATTGCAATGCAGTTGCTTGCCGAGACGGGAGACACCGCGCGCGCCCAGAAACTCGCTGACGACCTGGTCCGCCAGTATCCAGCCGATACCCTGCTCAACAAGATCTTCATTCCCGTAGCCCAGGCGACCAGCGACCTGCAGCGCAACCAACCGGCACAGGCCGCAGCACGTCTGGAAGTGGCCAGGCCCTACGAACTCGGTACCGGCGCCGGCGCCGCCGGTTATCTGGTGAATTATGTTCGCGCGCAGGCTTTCCTGCATTTAAGAGACGGCGCCAAGGCGGCCACTGAGTACCAGCGAATTCTCGACCACCGCGGCGTTGACCCCATCGATGTCGAATACTCCCTGTCTCATCTGGGCCTGGGGCGCGCCTATGTTCTGCAGGGTGACACCACTCGAGCCAAGTCCGCCTACCAGGATTTCTTCTCCGCCTGGAAGGACGCCGACCCCGATGTGCCCATCCTGAAGCAAGCCAAAGCGGAGTACTCCAAGCTGCAGTGACCGCACCTGCTAAGCCGCGGCTGGCCCATATCGACTGGATGCGCGGCCTCGCCTGCGTGCTCATGTTTCAAACCCACTGCTACGACTCCTGGCTGGGGGCGGAGGCACGCAAGTCGACCTTCTTCATGTGGTCGCAATTAGGGGGTACGCTTCCAGCCCCGCTGTTTCTTTTCCTGGCAGGAATCTCGTTTGCCCTGGTCACAGATAAGCTGCGCCAGCGCGGCGCCGACCCCAACCAGGTAGCACGCACCACCATCCTCCGCGGCGCCGAGATATTCGGTTTGGGCGTGCTGTTCCGCATCCAGGAGTATCTGCTGGGCCTGCCTTGGTCGCCGTGGACCGATTTGCTGCGGGTCGACATCCTGAACACTATCGGTTTCTCTATGATGCTGATGGGTATCATGTGCTGGATGGGGCGCGGCGGGCGGGCACGTTCGGCGGCGGTGGCGGCGGCCGTCGCACTGGCGATCGCGCTAGTGACGCCGCTGCTGTGGACTTCTTGGCGGATGCGCGGATTGCCTTGGCCGCTCGAGACGTACGTCAACGGTGTGCACACGTTCAAGCAGCCGCAAGCGTGGCTGTTCCCAGTTTTCCCCTGGACTGGATTTGCCTTCGCCGGCCTGGCGACCGGCTTTCTGCTGGTGAGCGACTGGGCGCGCCAGCAGGGAACTGCGGCCTTCGCGCTGCTGGGCGGAGGCGGTGCTGCGCTCATCGTGCTGGCCCGCGCGCTTGATCATCATTCGCGGCAGCTCTACGCCGTTTACGACTTTTGGCATACCAGCCCGAACTTCTTCCTGATCCGCGTTGGGTTGCTGCTCGTGATCTTGTGTGGCGTCTATGCATGGTGTCGCTGGGGCGCGGCGAACTGGGGGTTCAGTCCCATGATTCAGCTGGGACAAACTTCGTTGTTGGTTTATTGGGTACACATCGAGTTTGTGTACGGACGCTTCTCCATTCTGCCCAAGCGCGCCATGGGCATCGGCCAAGCTTCGCTGGGATTGGCGGTGATCTGCGTTGCCATGCTGCTGCTGTCCCTGGCGCGCACGCGCCTGAAGGGACGCGGCGTGGAAGTGCCGTCGTGGCTGTTCCGCCGCCGGCGGCCTCAAGAGCGTGCCGCCATTGCGCCCTGATCGCGCGCGATGAATAATGGCGGCGACCATGAGCCGACCCGATTGGGAAAAGCGTATCCGCCGCGCACGCGAGCTGGCCGCTCAATATTCCGCCGCAAGCCAGGTGCTGGGCTTCTACAGCGAGATTGCGGCTTTTCAAAAGCAGACCTTCGAGGCTGTCGCAGCAGAGAACCTGCGCGCCGATCCCTTGCGGCCGCTGGCCGAGCAGCTTGTCGTACCGGCGGCGCTGAAGCGGTTCCCGGCTCTGGTGGAACTGGCGGAGAGGAAAGGTCCGGCGGGATTGGCGCAAGCGGCGCGAGAACTGCGCCACCAGAGCCCTGACCTGTGGCGCGTCCTGCTGGAGTCTGAACCACGCGCGGCGGATCTCGCACACGGCTTCTTTGCCCGCGCCTGCCTGCAGCCGGTCGCAGAATACCTGGCTCTCGACACCAAAGTTCAGCCCACGGGCTATACCGGTTCGCTTTGTCCGGTGTGCGGCGGCAAGCCGCAGCTGGGCGTGCTTCGTCCGGAAGGCGACGGAGGCAAGCGCTCGTTGGTTTGTTCGTGTTGCTCGACCGAGTGGGATTTCCGCCGCGTCCTGTGCCCGAACTGCGCCGAAGAGGATCACGCGAAGCTGCCGCGCTTCTCGGCGGACGAATTCCCGCACATACGAGTAGAGGCTTGTGACACCTGCAAGCGGTATCTGAAGAGCGTCGACCTCACCATCAACGGCTTAGCTGTCCCTGTGGTAGACGAGATCGCAGCAGCGCCCTTGGACCTGTGGGCTGGCGAACACGGATACGAGAAGATCGAGCTCAACCTGATGGGCCTTTAGGCTTCGCGCACAATTTGTCGCGGCAAGTCCCGCTTCTGCATTGACTTTCAGGATTGGACGGGTGTAGGCTAGCGCCACTTTTTTTTGCGTCGATCCCCTCGGCCCCGGACCGCAAGTAGCTGGAGGTAGGATGGACCTCTCAGGTTGCGGCGTATCTGGCCTGCTCCCGCTGTTCGGGGGTCTTCCTACTCGTATCGCTCGTTCGTACAGCTTTAGTATCCGTACACTCTTTGCCGAAATTTCGCTGCACAGGGAGGCTGTGTCATGGAAGTTTCCCGAAGAACATTTGTCAAAGCCGGGCTGCTAGGAGGCGTCGGTGTCACCGTCTTCGGCTTTGATGCCGCGCCCCTGCTAGCGCAGACGCAGGGGCTGAAGATCTCCCGCACGACGGAAACGCGCAGTACCTGTCCGTACTGCTCGGTCAGTTGCGGGGTGATCATCCACACCATCGGGGACAAGGCCAAGAACGTGACGCCGCAGGTCGTGCACGTGGAAGGCGACCCCGACCACCCCATTAACCGTGGGACACTGTGTCCCAAAGGCTCGTCGCTGCAGCAGGACATCATGAACGAGCGGCGGCTGACCAAGGCGCAGGTCCGGCGTCCCGGTGCGACCCAGTGGGAGGACATCTCCTGGGACAAGGCCATCGACGAAATCGCGCACCTGGTGAAGAAGACCCGCGACGCCACCTTCATCGAGCAGGACAGCGAGGGGCGCACGGTCAATCGCCTGGAAAGCATTGCCTTCACCGGCGGCTGCACCGATACCAACGAGTTCAACTACCTGGTCGTCAAGAGCATGAGAAGCCTGGGGCTCACCTATATAGAGAACCAGGCCAGGGTTTGACACGGCCCCACGGTCTCAAGTTTGGGACCAACGTTCGGACGCGGGGCCATGACCAACGGCTGGGTGGACATGAAGAATACCGACATGATGCTCATCATGGGCGGTAACCCGGCCGAGAACCATCCGTGCGGTTTCAAGTGGCCGGTTGAAGCCAAGCGCACGCGCAACGCCAAGATGATCGTGGTGGACCCGCGCTTCACGCGCACGGCCGCAGTAGCCGACCTGTTCCTGCAGATCCGCGCAGGGACTGACATTGCCTTCCTGGGCGGGCTGATCAACTACGCGCTGCAGAACAATCGCATCAACAAAGAGTATGTCGTCAACTACACCAATGCCGCCTTCGTAGTGAAGGAAGGCTTCAAGCTCCCCGAGGACGGCCTGTACTCGGGGTTCGATCCGGAGAAGCAGACCTACGACAAATCTACCTGGAACTACGAAGAGGGCGGCGACCTGACGGGCAAGGGAGCCGCTGGCGCCGCTCTGATGGCTGCGGCCATGCACGCTCCGGCACATCCGGCGAAGACCGCACCGGCCGCGAAAGGCGCAGCGGCTGCGGCGGCAGCCAAGCCGGGCGCGCCACCGCCTCCGCCGATGATGCCGCCCAACGTGGCTTACGACACATCGCTTCAGCATCCGCGCTGCGTCTACCAGCTCCTGAAGAAGCAATACTCCCGCTACACGCCGGAGATGGTTGAGCGCATCACGGGTATTCCCAAGGAGCAGTTCCTGAAGGCCGCGGACCTGTTCACCTCCGTCCGCAAGGACGGAGACACGAAGAAGGTCGCGACCATCATCTACGCGGTAGGCTGGACGCAGCACACCTTCGGCACGCAGATCATCCGCACCGCCTGCATGCTGCAGTTGCTGATGGGCAACGTGGGACGAGCCGGCGGCGGGGTCAATGCCCTGCGCGGCCACTCCAACATCCAGGGCGCCACCGATATGGCCGGCATCTTCGACATTCTGCCGGGCTATCTCAAGGTGCCAGTTCCCAACGACAAGGACTGGGAAACCTACATCACGCGCACCACTCCCAAGGCCTCCAAACCGAAAGAGTGGGATTCGTTCAACTACTGGTCGAACACGCCTAAGTTTGCAGTCTCGTTCCTGAAGTCGCTCTACGGCGACGCCGCTACCAAGGAGAACGGCTGGGCCTTCCACTACCTGCCCAAGGTGGACCGGCGCTATTCCTTCGCTGACATCTGGAACGATATGTACAACGGCAAGGTCAAGGGTCTGTTCGCCTTTGGCATGAACGGGGTGATGATCGGGCCGGACTCGCAGAAGAACATCGATGCCTTGAAGAAGGCCGACTTCCTGGTGGTCTGCGAGATCTATCCCGACGAGACCAGCGACTTCTGGAAGTCTCCCGGGATCACGCAGGAGGAGATGAAGAAGATCAACACCACCGTCTATCGTCTGCCGGGCGCCGGTTTCGCGGAGAAAGACGGAACCTTCGTCAATTCGGCGCGCTGGCTTCAGTGGAAGAATGTTGCCGTGCCGCCGCCGGGTGACGCCAAGCTGGATCAGGAAATCCTGGCCCGCATATTCCTCAAGGTCCGCGAGCTGTACCAAAAGGAAGGCGGCAAGTTCCCGGATCCCATCCTGCACGCGACCTGGTCCTACACCAACCCGAACAATCCTTCTCTGGCGGAAGTGGCCAAGGAGATCAACGGGAAGGCCATCAAGGACGTCACGGACGAGAAGACGCAAACCACCATCAAGGCGGGCCAGCAGTTGCCGGGCTTTGCCTTCCTGCGCGATGACGGCTCCACCAGCTCCGGCAACTGGCTCTACTGTGGTTCATGGACCGAAGCCGGCGCGCTGATGCAGCGCCGCGGCACCGAAGATCCCTCCGGCTTGGGGATTTATCCCAACTGGGGGTGGTCGTGGCCGATGAACCGCCGCGTCCTCTACAACCGCGCTTCCTGCGATGTTTCCGGCAAGCCTTGGGACCCCAGCCGCAAGCAGGTATGGTGGAACGAAGCCGCCGGCAAGTGGGCAGGCAACGATGTCCCGGACTTCAAGGGAGACTCCAACCCCAAGGACCACATGGGGCCGTTCATCATGAACCCGGAGGGCGTCGGACGCATTTTTGTGCCACTGGGCTTCGTCGCCGACGGTCCGTTCCCCGAGCACTACGAGCCCTTCGAGAGTCCCATCGCCAATCCGCTGCATCCCAACCAATCCAACAATCCGGTGGTCAAGAAGTTCAAGACCGCGATGGACAAGTTTGGGACACCGGCGCAGGGCTTCAACATCGTCTGCACCACCTATCGCCTGACCGAGCACTACCACTACTGGACCAAGAACAATCCCATGAACGTCGAGCTCGTGCCTGAGCCCTTCATAGAAATTCCGGAGGAGCTGGCACGAGAAAAGGGGATCAGCGGAGGTGACAAGGTCAAGCTCACAACTGCCCGCTCCGATTACATCGCCAAGGCGATGGTGACCAAACGCATCCGGCCGATGCAGATCGACGGAAAGACCGTCTATCAGGTCGGGGTTCCCATCCACTGGGGTTACAAGGGTATTGCCGAGGATGAGGGCAAGACGGCTAGAACGCCGGCCAACTTGCTGACCCCGACGGTGCTCGATCCCAACGCACACACACCGGAATTCAAGGGCTTCCTGGTGAAGCTCGAGAAGATTTAGAAAGGGGGCACGAGGAAATGAGCGAACGTACAGTACTTCAGACTCAGCAGATCTCGGGCCACCCTGGTCCGGTGCCGGGCAAGGGCGTGCAGCGCGACCTTGAGGTCTGCAAACTGATTGACACCACCACCTGCATCGGCTGCAAGGCCTGCGAGGTGGCTTGCGTCGAGTGGAACGACATGCCGTTCCAGCCAACCATGTTCGATAACACCTACCAGACAATGCCGGAAACGAACTGGAACTACTGGAACCTGATCAAGTTCCGGGAGCACCAGCGCGAAGACGGCACCTTGATGTGGCTCATGCGCAAGGACCAGTGCATGCACTGCGCTGATCCCGGCTGCCTGGACGCGTGTCCCGCGGACGGAGCCATCGTCAAGTACGCCAACGGCATCGTCGACTTCCAGCAGGAAAACTGCATCGGTTGCGAGTTCTGCGTTTCCGGATGCCCGTTCAACATCCCGAAATTCAATCCCGCGACCAAGAAGGTCTACAAGTGCACGCTGTGTTCCGACCGCGTGGGACAGGGCCTGGAGCCGGCCTGCATCAAGTCGTGTCCGACGGGATGCCTGCACTTCGGCACCAAAGAGGACATGAAGCTGCTGGCCGACGCGCGCGCCAAGCAACTGCGGGACGTCTCCGGCTTCAAGGACGCAGGCGTGTACGACCCGGAGGGCGTCGGCGGCACGCACGTGATCTACGTGCTGCATGATGCCGAGCACCCCGAGCTGTACGCGGGGCTGCCCAAGAACCCCAGCGTCTCTTTCGCCTACAAAGCCTGGAAGAGCATCTTCAAGCCTTTGGGGCTGATCGGCGCGACGCTGGGCTTCGTCGGCGTGGTCTTCCACTATGTCTTCGAAGGGCCCAAGCGTGAGCAACCCGAAGTGCCGCCCAGGAAGCCGGAAGCCCCGGCGGGCAGAAAGGGGGCGTGATGGCAACTTCGATCAGAGGTGTGCAGGAGAAAGAGCCGCAGTTCTTCGCAGATCTGGGCCAAACCGTGGTCCACGAGGGCGAACTGCCGCGCCATTCCGTCTATACCCGCTTTTTGCACTGGGGGTATGGGATCTTCTTCTTCCTGGCCCTGTTCACCGGGTTCGCCACCTACCTGCCGTTCCTGTTCCGCTGGTTCGCGCCAGCGTTCGGCGGCCCGGCAAACACCCGCATGCTGCATCCCTGGTTCGGGCTGGGGTTCGTCGTCTTCTTCGGGCTGCAGGCCATCAACTGGTGGGGCCCGATGAAGTGGATGGACGTCGATAGCCGCTGGCTGAGGGATCTGCCCGAGTTCCTTCGTAGCCGAAACCCGCTGGAAGCTGAGGATGTGGGTATGTACAACGGCGGACAGAAGTTGCAGTTCTGGGAGATCGTGATCGGGTGCATCGTGTACCTGATTACCGGGATTATGATGTGGGCCGGGGCGCGAACCTTCGGCGCCACGCTAGTGGCCATCAGCTACATCCTGCACGACATCTCGGCGCTGATTATGCTGTTCGGGATCTTCTTCCACCTCTACCAGGCCACCTTCGGGCAGCCCGGCACCATCCAGGCGATGACCAAGGGAACGGTCAGCGAAGCTTGGGCCTGGACGCATGCTCCCGCCTGGTATCGCCAGATGACCGGCCGCGACCCGCGGCAGGCCCTGGAGCAGGAGCGCCAGCGGCGCATCGCCCGGGAGCGTGCCATCGAACAACTCTCGCGCAGTGTCGGACCACCGGGGGGAGGGAAGTCGTAAGAGCAATCGAAAGCTTGCAAGAGGCGGACCGCAGTCCGCCTTTTTTGTTTCCCCGTCCAAACTGGCTATCAACAGGACCCTGCAGGCGCATAATAGAGGCGGCTTTGGGAGGCTCAGCCATGGCCAAGAAACCACTAACGCAGGGAACTTCGAAGTCAGCAGCGGTCCGGCCTGAAATACAGAGGCGAGCAGACCGAGCCCTGCGGCAACACCTGCTCGATCTGCTGCGCGGCGGCAACGCGCATCTTAATTTCGACGAAGCTTTGACGGGACTGCCCCCCCAGCTACGTGGGGTCAAGCCGCCCGGCCTTCCGTACTCACCCTGGCGCCTGCTGGAACACATGCGGATCGCACAGTGGGACATCCTGGAGTTCAGCCGCAACGCGGCGCACGTCTCGCCTGAATTTCCCGCCGGCTACTGGCCGGAGACCGACGCCCCGCCCGACGACAAGGCGTGGCAAAAGAGCCTGCGGCGGTTCCGCGCCGACCTCAAGGCCATGCAGGACCTGGTCGAGGACCCGGCGACCGACCTGTTTGCGCCCATCCCTCACGGCGAGGGCCAGACCGTCCTCCGCGAAGCTCTGCTGCTGGCCGACCACAACTCATATCACCTCGGCCAGTTGGTCACCGTGCGGCGGCTGCTGGGAGCGTGGGAGAGTTAGAGGTTGGGAGTGGAAAGCCCCCGGACGCTAATTACAAGCAAATGCTTGGCGCTATTACTATTGAGCTGTTTGGGCACCACCACCCGCGCACAGGACGAACCTCCCAAGCTTCTGGTCAACGCTGCTCAGTGTCTGGCGGCTAAGAACCATCTCCCACGCTCGAAAGCGAGGACATTGAGCCTGGGATTTTTGGTCGACGTGGATTCCTATCAGGGAGAGAAAGTTCTTTACGTCGTAGATTACATGGGCCGTGGCCGCTCCAAAGGTATGGTATTTGCTATCTTTTTAGCGCAACAAAGCGGTCGGCAGGTTTTCAATATTCAGAACAATGCCAAATTTGTCAGGTCAAAAGACGACATGGAGGGAGTGAACTTTGTCGAACCTCCACTAGGAGGTACGTGGACGCAGGAACATCTTGTATCAGCCATCAAGCAAATAGAGCGGCAGCCAAATTTCACGGTTTCTGTGAAGGAACTGCTCGCCCCATCCCCCCTCATCCAGTGCGAGTCTTATGCGGATCGTAAGTAGCGGAGTCATCTTCTTACCGTTTGGCGCTGATCTCTACTTCTCCGGCTGAAACAGATAGGGCTCGCCCTTCTTGGCCGCGAAGGTCTCCGCCACTTTGAGGAACGCTCGCGCCGCATGCGAAAGGCTCGAGTTCTTGCGGTAGATGATTCGCAGCTTGCGCTCAAAGTGCAGGTCGCGGACGGGCACGCGTATCAACTCTCCCCTCGCGACTTCGTTTTCCACACAGATCCCTGGGATCAAGGCCACGCCGTTCGACATCCCCACGAACTTCTTGATGGCCTCGATGGTGGGCAGTTCCACCGGCATTTGCAGCGGAACGTGATGGCGGGAGAACGTCTCGAGCACTTTCTCCCGGTACGGTGACGAGACGTTGTGGGCAACAAACCACTCCGTGCCCAGTTGCCGGATGGTGACTTCCTTCGCGCTAGCCAGCGGATGCTGCGGGGGCACCACGAAAGTTAACTCATCACGATAGACGATGATAGACCGCAGCAGCGGATCTTCGGGGCGGAACGTGAGCGCGCCCAGCTCCGAACTGTGGTTGATCAGTTCATCGGAAATGTGCCGGGCCAGGGACCGCTGCACCGCGACCTTGATCATGGGATAGAGACGGCGGTACTCGTCGAGCACGGGCAGCAGGTAGAGGCAAGTGAATTCATTGGCCGAGACCGACAGCTTGCCCTTGAGCATCTGCCGCAATTCGTCCAGCGCCACCAGGGCCTCGTTCCGCGTGTTGAGCAGGCGCAGGGCATAGTCCTGGAGCACCCGGCCCGCGTCGGTGAGAACGCCGTCGCGCGAGGAGCGGTCGAAGAGTGGTTCTCCCAACTCTACCTCTAACTTGCGGATGGTCTGGCTGACCGCCGGCTGGGTGCGGAAGAGTTTCTTGGCTGCGCGGGAAAAGCTGCCTTCGCGGGCCACCGCCAGAAAGGTTTCCATTTGGAACAGGTCCATTTGCCCCCATTGCGCAAATCTGGATTGCCGCAGCAGCCTCCTTATATCATAAGCCATATTTATCATGCTAGAAAAACTATAAACTTTGCTTAAACCCCAATGCCGGGTAGGCTAGCACTTTAACCTTGGGCCCAAGCCGGCCGGGAGGATAGGCGATGGAGCGTGCCCGTCTCACCATTTTCGACACCACGCTGCGCGATGGCGAGCAGTCACCAGGCTGCAGTATGCGGCTGGAAGAGAAGCTGCGCATGGCCCGTCAGCTCGATCGCCTGGGTGTGGACGTCATCGAGGCCGGCTTTCCCATTGCCTCCGACGGCGACTTTGAGGCGGTACAGGCCGTGGCCCAGGAGCTGCGCCGTCCCCGAGTAGCGGGGCTCGCCCGCGCCAGCTATGAGGACATCGAGCGAGCCTGGCAGGCGGTACGCCACGCCGGGCAGCCGCGCATCCACGTATTCCTCGCAACCTCCGACATCCACCTGCATTACAAGCTGCGGATGAGTCGCACGCAGTGCCTGGAACGGGCAGCGCAGGCGGTCCGCTACGCGCGCTCTTTGTGCGCGGACGTCGAGTTTTCCCCCGAGGACGCTACCCGTACCGAAGTTGAGTTCCTGTGCGAAGTAACGGAGGCTGTAGTAGAAGCCGGCGCAACCACGGTTAACATTCCGGACACGGTCGGCTACACCGTTCCACGCGAGATGTACCGCATCATCGAAGCAGTGTGCGGACG
>DATKLD010000212.1:0-2545 GCA_035542595.1 Terriglobales bacterium | reverse complement strand
AGCAGCGCGGAATTCTTCGACCCGAAGGCGATGCAGTTGCACAGTGCGTGCTCGATGCCGAGTTTGCGTCCCGCATCGGGCACGTAATCCAGGTCGCACTCCGGGTCGGGGTGTTCGAGATTAATGGTGGGCGGGACCTGGCCCTGGCGCATGGCTATGAGTGTCGCGGCGACGCCTGCGGCTCCGCAGGCGCCCTGGGGGTGGCCTATTTGTGATTTCAGCGCCGACGTAGCCGTCCGGCTGGCACGGCCGTCGAATACCAGTTTCAACGCACGGGTCTCGATACGGTCATTCAGGACGGTTGCCGTCCCGTGCAGGTTGACGTACTGCACGTCCTCAGGCGCCAGCCCGGCTTCTTGGATGGCCAGCCCCATGGCGCGCGCCGGTTCCTCGCCGCATTCCTCTAAGCGCACGCGGTGGAAGGCCTCGCAGGTCGAACCGTGGCCGGCGATCTCGGCATAGATGTGCGCGCCGCGGGCGCGGGCATGGTCGTAGTCCTCGAGCATGAACATCCACGCGCCTTCGCCCAGCACGAAGCCGTCGCGGTCGGCGGAGAATGGACGCGAGGCCCGTTCCGGCTCGTGGTTCCAGCGCGCCGTCATGATGCGCATCAGGCTGAAGCCCTTCATGATGCCGAAGGCGATGGGCGCGTCGGCGCCGCCGGCCAGGATCATCGGCAGCACCCCGGCCTGGATGTTGCGCATGGCATAGCCCATGGCATCGGTGGACGAGGTACACCCGGTGGTCACCACGTGGCTGAGCCCGCGGAAGCCGAAGCGCATGCTGATTTCGCTGGACAGCGTGCCCATAGTCCCGCTGGGGATCGAGAACACGCTGACTTCCTTGGGATGTCCGGTGTACCACAGCCGGAATTGTTCCTCGCTGAAGTCCTGCGCGCCACCGCCGGTGCCGAGCATTACGCCGATGCGGCGTTTTTCCTCCTGCGACATGGCCGTGGGATCGAGGCCGGCATCCTGGAGCGCCTCGTGCGAGGCAGCGATGGCCAGCGGCACCACGCGCGAGACGTGCTTGCGCTCGTGCTTCTCGACCCACGCCAGCTCGTCGAAATCCTCTACTTGGCCGGCGATCTGCACCGGGAGAGAGCTGGCGTCGAAACGTGTGATACGCGAGACCCCGCTCTTGCCGGCCAGGATGGCGCGGCAAAAGGTGTCCTTTCCGATGCCGTTGGGGCTCACCACGCCCATGCCAGTGATGACTACACGTCGCATAGTCCGACCCATTCTGGTTAAATTGTCAGTTTATCGGGGAAATGGCTCCTCAGTGTACCCGAAAATTCCGGGGGAGCGAAGAACGCCGAAGCCGAGCCGTCAAATTGTCGTTGATGTAGGAGGTACAGCCGGCCAGGGTTATGCCCATTGGCATCTACATCTCGGTCCCATTCTGCCGGTCCAAGTGCAGCTACTGTAACTTTGCTTCCGGCGTCTTCGCTCGCGAGAGGGTCGCGGGCTACGTCGAGCGGGTGTGCACCGATATCCAGCGGGCACGGGAGACAGCTTCGTCGATGGGAAGTGTGCTCGATCGCAGGGCCGACTCGGTTTATTTCGGAGGCGGTACACCCACCACTATGACACCCGGGCAGATCAGGCGGATCTTCGTCGCGCTCCGCCAGGAGTTCGAAATCGATCCCGCAGCCGAGATCACGGTGGAGTGCGCCCCGGGGTCACTCGCGCCGGAGATGCTGAAGTCGCTGGTGGGCGCGGGTGTGAACCGGGTGAGCTTGGGCGTGCAGTCGTTCGTGGACGCGGAAGCCGCATCGGTTGGCCGTCTGCACACGCGAGCCGCGGTACTGGACGACATCGCCCGTCTGCGTGGCGCCGGCATCGCCAATATCAATATCGACTTGATAGCCGGCCTGCCACACCAGACCGAAGCCAGTTGGCACGTGTCACTTGAGGAGACTATCGCTGCCGGGGTGCCGCACGCGAGCGTGTACATGCTGGAGGTCGATGAAGATTCGCGTCTGGGACGGGAGCTGATCGCCGGCGGCACGCGTTACCACGCTCACTTTGTGCCTAATGAAGACGCAGTCGCGGATCTGTATGAGCAGGCCTGCGACCACTTAAACACGGCCGGTATTTCGCAATACGAGATTTCCAACTTTGCGCGCGCGGGCGCGGAATCGAGGCATAACCTCAAATACTGGACGCGCCAGCCCTACATTGGCTTTGGACTGGACGCGCACTCCATGCTTGAGGCTCCTGGCGGCGCAGTCCGCTATTCGACCCCAGATTCGCTGGAAGAGTTCATGGCCGGCGCGCCGCTGAACCGCAACACAGTTTCGCCGCAGGCTGCGCTTGAAGAAGCGTTCTTTCTCGGGTTGCGGCTCACCCGCGGTGTGAATCTGAAGGCAGTCAGTTCTCGCCTCGGCGTCCATGCGGAACGCGTTTTTGGAAACGTGCTGCGCGAACTGCAGGTTTCCGGGATGCTCGCGCGCGAGGGAGACACTATCCGCCTCACGTCGAGAGGACGCTTGCTGTCGAATGACGTGTTCGAGCGCTTCATTGGTGTTGCGTGCATCTTGTAG
>DATKLD010000211.1:0-15192 GCA_035542595.1 Terriglobales bacterium | reverse complement strand
CCTCAAATAGCCTCTGGCGTGCACAAACAATGGGCGTAAGTGCCGAGACGGGCATCGGCGAGGGAGGCGGTTATGTCGATCCTATTTGTCCTGCTCATGTTCCTGCTGATCATCAGCATCACCTATTTCGTGAAGCGCCCTGGCGAAGTGACGCAACCGGCCGTGCTGGCTGCGCCGCCAGTGCCAGAGATCGAGCGCGAGATCGGGTTCGACGTCCCCAAGGGTTACTGCTTCCATCCCGGACACACCTGGGTGCTCGATGAAGGACGGCAGAACGCGCGCATCGGCTTGGACGCCTTCGCCGCCAACCTGTTGGGGAAGATTGATCGCATCGAGGTCATCGGCCTGAACCGCTGGGTGCGCCAGGGACAGAAGCTGATGACGGTGACCCACGGCGGGCTGACCGCGGATCTGGTATCGCCGGTCGAAGGCATCGTGATGTCGGTGAACCCGGACATCCTCAAGAATCCCGACCTGCTGCTGAATGACCCATATCAGGAAGGCTGGATCTGCGTAGTGAAGTCTCCGGACCTGGGCACCAACGTGCGCAACCTGGTGCAGGGAACCATGGTTGCGCCCTGGATGCACCACACGCTGGGGCGGCTGACCAGCCTGACGTCGCAGTACGTCACGGCAACGGCGGCCGATGGCGGCGTGCCGATCCGCGGTCTGCTGGGACATGTCGAGGCCGGACTGCAGCAGCGCCTGGTCCACGAATTCTTCCTGACGTAGTGCGCGTACGGGGAAAGGGACTGGAGAACGCACATGAAAACCAAAGCAATGCTGATCGACATCACCAAGTGCATCGGCTGCCGCGCCTGCGAGCAGGCCTGCAAGGAAGTCCACCACTTTCCGCTGGAGCATGAGCCGGTGCTCTCCGCCACGGCGCTGACCGTGGTGGAGGAGCGCGGCGACAAGTTCGTGCGGCGGCTGTGCATGCACTGCCAGGAACCGGCCTGCGCTTCGGTGTGCCCGGTGGGCGCGCTGAAGAAGACGGCGGCCGGACCGGTGGTCTATGACGGCAAGAAGTGCATCGGCTGCCGTTACTGCATGCTGGGCTGCCCGTACTCGGTGCCGCGCTATGAATGGTCGAAGCTGGTGCCTTACGTCAAGAAGTGCGACATGTGCGCCGAACGCGTGATGGCAGGCAAGCAGACGGCCTGCGCTGAGGTCTGCCCGGTAGGCGCGACCATCTTTGGCGACCGCGATGACCTGCTCGAGGAAGCGCAGAAGCGCATCCGCGAAAACCCGACTTATGTGAACCGGATCTACGGCTCCGAGGAAGAAGTCGGAGGAGCTTCGGTGTTCTTCCTCTCCGATGTTCCGTTCGAGAAGCTGGGGTTCGTCAAGCCGCCGCAGACACTGCCGCTGCCCTCCCTGAGCGAAGCCGCGCTGGGCGAAATGCCGACGGTGGTGATGATCGGCGGATCGCTGCTGGCCGCTCTGTATTGGTTCACGCAGCGGCGGCAGCAGGTGATGGCCGCCGAGGCCGAGGAGAAAGCCGAAAAAGAAGCCAAGAACGTCCTGCGGTTCCGGGACAAGGAGAGGAGCTGAGCCATGACCCGCTGGAGAATTCCCGAGATCACCTTATGGCGAGTGATCGTGGGCTTGATTTTTGCTGCCGGCGCCTGGGCCACTTATTTGCGCTTCGCCAAGGGCTTTCAGGTGGCTACTAACCTGTCGAACGCGCAGCCCTGGGGCATTTGGGTAGGTCTGGCGACGCTGTGTGGCGTAGGCCTGTCCGCCGGCGGCTTCACCATCGCGGGCGCGGTTTACCTGCTGGGCATGGAGCGCTATCGGCCGGTGGCGCGCGCTGCGGTGGTGATCGCCTTCCTAGGCTACCTGTCGGTGGTCCTCGGATACGCCTGGGAGCTGGGCCTCCCTTGGAACTTTTGGCACCCGCTGGTGATGTGGAACCGCGCCTCAGTGCTGTTTGAAGTGGTGTGGTGCATCGTGCTCTACACCACGGTGCTGGCGCTGGAGTTCTCGCCGGCAGTCGTCGAAAAGTTGCCCTGGAAAGGAGTGCGCGAGCGGTTCCTGCACTGGCACCATCGTGTCCTGATCGCCCTGGTGCTCGTCGGCGTGTTGCTCTCTTCCCTGCACCAGTCCTATCTGGGCGGGCTGTTCATCATCTTCAAGGGCAAGATGTATCCGCTGTGGTACAGCAATTATCAGACGACGCTGTTTTATATGTCCGCCATTCCTGCCGGCATCGCGATGGTGATCATGGCGCTGTATCTCTCGGTGCGCTCGCTCAACGTGCGCATCGACATGCGCATCCTGGATGACTTCAGCCGTATCGTTGCCCCCATGCTGGTTGTCTTCACCCTGTTCCGCTTCGCTGACCTGGCCAAGCAGCACGCGCTCGGCTACCTGTTCAAGCCGGTGATCGAGACGGCGTACTTCTGGGGCGAAATGCTGCTGTTCGTCGCCGTGCCGCTGGTGCTCTTCAATCTGCCGCAAGTCCGCCGCAGCCCGATCGGTCTTTACTGGGCGAGCGCGGTTACGATCGCCGGATTCGTCATGCACCGCCTGGATGTCTCCATTACTTCACTGGAGCGGGCCACGCAAGCCGGCTACGTGCCCAAGTGGCCGGAACTGGCGGTGACCATGATGCTGGTGACGGCGGCTGTGCTGGCATTCCGCTGGTCGGTGCTCCACCTGAAGATCCTGCCGCGGACGCTGGAAGTGCCAGCACCCACGTTCCAGTTGCCGCGCACGACAGCGTACGTGTTCCCGGCGCACCCCGGCGCGGCGGTGAACTGAGAGAACCGTCGTCGGCCTTTGGTCGTCGGTCGTTGGCCGTATCGGTTCTCGGGCCGACAGCCGACGACCGAGGACAAGGAGGAGGGTCATGACCACCCACGATCTTCTGCCGCTAGCTGCCATCGAAGAAGAGCTGGATCCCTACCTGGAATCGGCTTTGGAATTGGAAGAAGCCGCGCGCGTGCTCGATCTGGAAGGCTGGATCGTGGAGCGTCTCCACCATCCGGAGCGGGAGATCACCGCCAACCTGGTGCTGGTGCGCGACAACGGAGATCCGCTCCCCGTCACCGCTTTCCGCGTGCAGCATAGCAGCGCGCGCGGGCCGCTGCTGGGAGGCATTCGTCTCTCGCCGCACGCGCAGCTCAGCGAGACGCGCGCCCTGGCCATGAACATGACCTGGCAATGCGCGCTGCTGGACCTTCCCTTCGGCGGGTCTGCGGGCGCTCTGGTGTGCGATCCGGGGAAGCTTTCCGAACGCGAGCTGCGCCACCTGAGCAAGGATTACGTGGCGGCCCTGCGCGGCATTCTTGGACCCGGAACCGACGTAATCATGGAGGACCTGGGCTCGAACCCGCAGGTGCTCGCCTGGATGCTGGACGCACATGCGCGCGCCAGCGGCCGTCTGGAGCCCGCCGCCGTCGCCGGCAAACCGGGCGTGCTCTTCGGCTTGCCGGACCATGCCGATGCCGCCGCGCACGGCGTGTTCGACGCGCTGCGAATGGTTGTGGAAGAAGGCGTATGCCAGCTTGCCGGGGCCCCCAACGAAGCCGCTGTTGCTTGGCTGGGGTCGAAGCTCGCCGGGCAGCGCATCGCCCTGCAGGGGTTCGGGCGGACGGGATCCGTGCTGGCGCGTCTGCTCGATGAGGCCGGCGCTCGCCTGGTGGCGGCAGCCGACATCTCCGGCGGGGTGCGGTCAGAGGAAGGTCTTCCCGTGCCCGCGTTGCTGGGGTGGGTTGCCAGCCAGGGCGTGCTCCTGGGATTCCCAGGCGCCGAGTCCGTCCCCAACGCCGAAGTGCTGGAGGGCGGCTGCGACGTGCTGGTGCTGGCCGCAGCGCCGCGCCAGATCACGATGGCGAACGCCGCCCGCATCCGCGCGCCGCTGGTGATTGAGGCCGTCGAGGATGCCATCACGCCCCCCGCCGGGCAGGCCCTGGAGCACCGCGGCGCCATTCTGGTTCCCGCCCTTCTTGCCGGCGCCGGAGCCACCGCCGCCGCGTATCTCGAATGGAGCCTCAACGTGGGACACGAAGGCTTCCTGCTGGACGGTGTGGAAGAAAACATTCGGCTGCGGATGGAGGCGGCCTACCATGAAGCCCGGCGCGTGGCGCACCGCGACAGCATCAGCCTGCGCCGGGGAGCGCTCGTGGCGGCAGTAGAAAAAGTTGCGGCGGCGTTGCGCCTGCGCTGAACCCTCAGCCCGGCCAACTCAATGAGAGTCCAGTACAAGCGCGACAGCCGCCGCCCAGCAAACCACCGAAATGCTGTCTAGCGATTCTCCGTCCGCGGCATTTCATCGGCCGTCACCGGCGGCGCCGCCGGGGTTATCGCTGGAGTAGCCTGCGCCGTGGTCCCTCCTGAAACCGGGGCGGCGCCCGACACCGGCCTGCGGGAGAGGAAGGGCGCGAACGGCGTCACTTCGAAAGGCATTTTCTCCCGCGCCGAGGTGGCAGCGACCGGCTTGCTCTTCATCATTTCCACTCGGTCGGTCCAGGGATCGAGCTTGAGGCGGGCACCCAGGGGCAGGGCCGAAATCTGGTCCACCTGGGTCAGCTTCAGTTCGGGAGCGGACTGTGCCACGGTCTGCATGCGCACCACCTGATCGCCCAGCGCCAGGCGGTTGCCCAGGTGCGCCGTCACGAGGTTGGGCAGCTCCTTGCTGCGCGCCGCCAGCACGCGCAGGAACAGCCCGCCTTCGTTCAGCTTGCCGGCATAGGGCGACTTCTGCAGCAACTGGACGGCCTTCTCGTCGGCGGCCTGCTCTTCCGCCGGGCTGCGGCGGAAGTCAAGCCGGCTGAAGGCCTCGTAATCGGAGAAGATCATGCGGTCGCTGAAGGCCCAGCGCGTGTCGATGGCATGTGCGAGGATGACGTGGCCGAGTTCGTGCGCCAGCACCATGGCCAGGCTGGCCTCATCGGGCAGGGTGTCGATCAGGCCGCGGCTCACCACGATGGTATGGGCCATGGTGAACGACTCCAGCGGAGCGGTGAGCAGCACGCGGCAGCGTACCTCAGGCTGAATGTCGATGTTGTTGGTGACCAGGATGTTGTTGACGACGGTGTCGAGCACTTTCTCCACGTCGCCGCGGGGGGCCAGGAGGCCGGCGCGCTCCATGCGGTCGACCACGTTGTCTTCCGACTGGCGCTGCCAGGCGTGCAGGGCCTCCAGCGGACCGCGGTCCTGCGTCTGTTCGGCGTGATCGGCGATCGCGGGCGCCTCTACCAGCACCGTGGTCATCTCGTCCTGGCGGCTGGCGGTTTTCAGGTTGTAACCCCAAAGCCGGGTCTGCGCTTTGAAGTAAACACGATTGATCGTACCGTACTTCAGGTCGTTCTCTTCCGAGTAGACGTAGGCCGGCAGCCACACTCCGGGGCCCATGTTCAGGCGCCAGCTATCGAAGTGGAAGTAGTAGTGGAAGTGGGACGCGTTAACCCGCACGCCGCTGAAGCGCACCACGTGATAGTCCTGGTCCTCGACCCAGATGCGGCCCAGGAAGCGTCCCTGGCCGCTGCCCTTGCGCGGAGTGACGTCGAACACCAGGCAACGCACGTCGCCCAGGAATTCGCGGCGCAGGAACTCAAACTTGTAGTGGCTCTGGTCGAATCCGCCGGTGTCGAGGATGATCCCCTGCAGGAAGCCGGCCTCGACATACTTCATGGCAAAGGGGCTGGAGAACTTTCCGGAAAGGAAAGACAAATGATGGCGCCTGGTACCGGCGCTGGCGCCGAGGAAGGCACGGTCGCGGATGCCCTGGCTGAAGTCCGCCTTGGTCAGAAAGTACTGGTCGCGGCTCGGCACCATACCCAGCTCCTGCTCCGGACGCATTTCCTGGATGTAGGTTTCGACCAGGGGGCTATAGTCGTGCAGCGAGTCCATGAATGCGGCCTCCTGCTGCGTGACACGGTCGATGACCTGGTCCAGTCTCAGATTCTTCTCGGGAGCGCTCTGGGCCAGAGCCGCCGCCGCCAACATCAGCACCGCAACCGCAATCTTCAGAACTCGCATAGCTTCCTCACGTATCAACAGATTTCCGTTGCCTGTTTAAGGCAAGAGTTTCAGTACGCCAACTGGAACCGGACATGAACGATGGCCACTGAGTCATACGGCTGGCCATCGCGCAGCGCCGGCTTGTAGCGGATCTGCTGGGCGGCGCGGACGGCGGCTTCGTCCAGACCATGGCCGAGGCCGCGCTCCACGCGGACAACCCGCAGTTGTCCGGTAGCGGCAAATACCACCTGCAGAAGCACCTCGCCTTCCAGTTTCAGGTCGCGCGCTTCCTGGGTGTAAATGGGGTTGGGCTTGGAAATGATCTCGACCGGCGTCAGCTTGGGTTCGGTCGCCGCCGGACGGGCATGGGGAGTCTCGGCCGCGGCGGTGTTGGTGAATCCCGCCGCGCGCACGCCGCCATTGGGACTGCCACCCTGACCACCGCCCTGTCCCGGACCGGCGATGCTGTTGCCGAAACCAGCGCTCTTGACCGTCCCGGCGATGCCCTTGGCGCCGCCAGAGCCGTTGCCATAACCGGGGCCGGGAGGCAGGTCGAAGGAGCCGAGACGCGCCATCACCAGGCGTCCCTTGCCATCGGACTTAGGGGAGGGGTTCACACCGTTCTCGTCGCCGAAGCCTCCGGTTTGCACTTTCTGTACCGGGGCCTTGACCGTGGCCGGCGCCGAGCTTCCGGTGAGCACCCCTACCTTGACCGAGGGCACCAGCCGCGGCATTTTGGTTTGCGCCGAGGGCATCAATTCCGGACGAGGTTGATTGAAGGCGACCTGGGGTGCGCGTATCTCGCGCACCTCCGGTCTATGCTGGGGCAACTTGGGCACTTCGATCTTGGGAAATGCCTTTGCCAGCATGGGCTTCGGTTTGGGCAGGTCCGTCTTAACCGGCGCAGGTTTGTACTCCTTTGGCGTGTACAGCGTCACCACTTCATAGTGGTGCCGTGGCAGGGCCACGATTTCCGGGTGCAAAAGGGGGAGCAGGATCGCGAGAATAATCGCGCCCATGTGCAGCACAAGGCTGAGTCCGAACGGACCCTGGTCGCGCTGACGCTCGTTGAGCAATGTGAATTGCAAGCGTATCCCTCACCAGACTGCTTCCCGTGAAAATTACGCGCCCTGCCTGTTTTGGGAAAGTTACGGAAGGAGGCCGGACATGCCCGACCGGTACATGGCCGGGAGGATGGTTACGGGCCTGTTACCTTGCGCCGGATTTCCTGTCGCAAACCGGAACCAAAGATACGCACAGCATGGGGGGCAGCAGCGTCAATCCGCAGGCGGGATCGCGATCGCACACTCTAGTTCCTGCCGGCGACCGCGACCGGCGTAACCAACGGTACACCGTATAGGCAACATACGGATGGTTCCCGAACTTGTTATGCTGCGGGATAGCAAGCTGAGCTTTCGATGATTGAGCGCGAGCCAAAGAATGTCCCCGAGGATCTTCCAAGCGAGGCGCCGGGCGCGCCCGCGCGGACTCCACTGGCCGGCTTGGCGGTCGTGCTCAGCCTGTTGGTCGGCGCCATTGCCGGTATCATGGTATATCGTTACACCGCCGCCAGCGCAAGACCGCAAACGGCTCCACCGGCGCGCGTCGCCGCCCCAGGGGCTGCTAACCAGCCAGCAGCGGAGCAGCCGGCGGCAAGCGGCCGATCGGAATTGAAAAGGATCGACTGTCAGCTCGTCAACGGCAACATGCAGGTGACCATGTTTCTGGATCAGCCCGTCCCGTACGATGCTCACCGGCTCGACCAGCCCGATCGTGTCTACATCGACCTGCACGGTGCGCGCCTGTCGCCGGAGCTCGCCGGCAAGACCATGTTCCTGGACAAGGCTGGAGTCTCCCGCATCCGGCTGGCGCAAACCCAGCCTGATACCGTACGCGCAGTGCTGGATCTGGAGAAACGCTTTAATTATTCCGTGGCGTCCCAGACCAATCCCACAGCGTTGGTAGTGAAGCTCACGCCCTGGACGCCGCGCAGCAAGCGGCGCCCTGCCGGCAGCAAGCCTGAGAAGACTCCTCAGTCGTGACAGAGGGGAATCGGGAAAGGTCAGGACGAGGCTGACGCGACGCCCGGCCCGGGCTCCAGCGAGGCCACGAACTCAGCCAGGTGTTGCAGCAAGGAAACCGAATCCTCGTCGAACGCGTCCGGGCTGCCCGCAAAAACTTGCAGCACTCCCGTCACCGAGTCACGAGCAACGATCGGGGCGAGGGCGCTGGACCTGAGATCCAGGCTGCGGCACAGGCTGGCATCGACGCGCCCGTCCTTTTCCGTGTCCCGCCAGATGACCGAGCGCCGATTGGCAATCGCCTCTCCCGCAAGACCACCCGACAGCGAAAAGCGGACACCGACCATGGGAGCTACCCCTGAACTGGCGCAGCAAACCATCTCATCCTCGTCGCGCAAGGCGATGGCGGCGCCGTCGGCATCGGTGAACGAGCGCGCCCGCTCGACCATCAGCTGCAACGTTTCCTCGGCCGAGAACGCGGAAGAGCGGATCTCCTGGTTCAGCCCCGCCAGCAGCGCTACCCGATCAGCCCGGTCAGACTTGGCCACGCGTGATTGCCGGGAGCGTGGCTGCCCGCCGAGTCCGAGTTCCTGGGCCAGGGATTGCACCGCCGCCATCAGCGCTTCTCTGTTCTCCTGCGACACTCCCTCGGTGAGACGCTGCCGCTCCAGGACTAATTCGAGACATAGCTGGGTGGCAAAGCGGACCCGCTCGGAATTGACGCTGGCGACAATGTGGCTTTTGTCTCGGGACTCCCCCTGAAGTTCTACCCACTGTTCTACCGCCCAGGCAGTGTTACGAAGATGAGCGGAGGCCGCGTGAAATTCCTGTGCCACCGGCGGCAGCATTCCTGCGGAGTTCACCAGGTCCGTCAGGGCACGGAGCATCGCCAGGCATTTGTCCAGCGTGGTGGCAAGCTCGGCCGTAGGTGCGGATTCCGCCGCATCACCGGCGCTGGTAACCGGCCCGGTGTCTTCCCGGGGCGGCGTCTGCTGCTGCGCGACTTCAATTTCGGCTTGGCTTGCATCAGCGCTCGCCGCAGGTGGCTCGGCGCCGCTAGGCAGCGCCGCCGGCCTCTCCACGCCGTCGCGGTCGACGAACCCATCATCCTCGGGCAGATCGATCCAGATGAATTTCTCGCCCTCGACATAGTGGATCCCGAGTTGGTTGTCACGCATCCAGACAACGCGGAAGCGGGCCTTGCGCTGCTTGTATCGCACGGCGATGACACTGCCGGAATTCAGCGCGGCCTGGACGCCCGCCAGCCTCGCCCCGCCGACGCTGATGTCCAGCGTGTACGCGAGTTGATGGAACGCTTTGCCGACGGTGTCTGTCCCCCAGATGCTCACCGGCAGCACCATGCGAAATCGTGGTTTTTGGCGGTTTCCCATCACAACTTCCAGCAGGCGGGAGCTATCGACCTACAAGAAACCCCTTCTCAGCATCCAGAGTATAGCCCGATTGGCACGCAAGCTGTTGCCCCCTCGAATACCCATAATTACCGAAGTCACTACCTGCCGGAGCATGGTCGCGGGTAACTTACACAATACAGGTGAGCGGCGTACCCTGCCGGCTCCCTGGAGACACGACGCTAAGAGCGTTCGAAAGCGGTGAGTGACTCTGCTTGGCCCCGGCATCCAAAACCCTGACGCGACGGAGTACGCGAGTCAGCGCGCGCATCCCCGTCCTGCTGACCAGCCTCAGCCCCACCACTCCCTTTTCGCTGTTCTGTGAAACCTTGCTGGTGAACGCGCACGGCTGTGCGGCGAAGCTTCCCCAGCCGGTTTCGGTCGGGATGCCAGTGCGGCTGCAGATCCGCGAAAGCCGGGAAGTGACAGGCCGGATCGTGGTTTGCCAGCCCATAGCGGGGGGCCAGCCAAGCTGGGTGGCAGCGATCGAACTGGACAAACCCGGCAATGTCTGGGGAGTGACACCGGTCCCGGAAGATTGGAGAAAATTCGATCAGGACACTGAGGAGTCCGGAGGCGGCGAAGCAGCCGCCCACCAACCGGCGATCGAGCTCAAAATGCCGGTGTGGCCGCTGGCATCTCCCTCCGCAAAAACTGGACTCCCTGCCAAGGCGCATGAAGAGCTGGAGATGCAGCTTGCGGCGCAGCAGGAGGCGATCGCGCGCCTGGAAGAACGGCTGGCAACATCGCTGGCGGCGGCGCCGGGCGCGACTACTCAGCAGCTCGCGGACGTGCAGCAGGAAACTCTGGCGCAGGCGCGCCAGCAATTCGATGCCACGCTCGCCGAGTTGCTCCCGCAACAGTCCGCGGCGCAGATGGAGAGAATCGCCCGCCTGGAGGAACAACTGACGACATCGCTGGCGGCGATGCCGGGAGCGATTAGGCAGCAGCTCGCCGACGTGCAGCAGGAGACGCTGGCGCAGGCGCGCAAGCAATCCGATGCCATGCTCGCCGAGTTGCTTCCGCAACAGTCCGCGGAGCAGACGGAGAGAATCGCCCGCCTGGAGGAACGACTGACGACTTCGCTGGCGGCGATGCCGGGCGTGATTGGGCAGCAACTTGCCGACGCACAGCGGGACACTCTCGCGCAGGCGCGCAAGCAATCCGATGCCGTGCTCGGGGAATTGCTTCCGCAACAGTCCGCAGCACAATCGGAGGCGATCGCCCGGTTGCAGGAGCGGATGGCAGCGGTCGAGTCCCTGCCCAGCGTGGTCCGCCAACAGCTTTCCGAAACGCGCGAGCAAACGCAGACTCAAGTCCGCGAGCAGCTCGGCGCCTTTCTCGCCGAGCTCCTGCAGCCGTTGCAGGAAGAACTGGGGGTCTGCCGGAAGAAGGCCGAAGAGGCCCAGCAGGTGCGCGCGGCGGTCGCGGAACAACTTGAGCAGTTGCCCCGGAAGATTCAGGAACACATCCCCGCGGCTTTGCAACCAATTCAGGAGCGAGTCAGAGCTGAGCTGGAGCGCATCCTCGCCGAGACCAGATCGCGCGGCGAACAGGAAGCCTCCCGGCTGCAGGCGCTGGAAGTTTCCACCCAGGCCCTGCAAAAGGAACTCGACAAGGCCATGGTGGCGCTGCAATCCTCGCCGCGGGAACCGCTGGGCCGCCCGGATGCTCTGAAACCGGAGCTCGCGGCACAACGCGAGACAATTGCCCGCATTGAGCAGCGGCTGGCCTCCGTCGAATCACTGCCCACTGCCCTTGGCGAGCAGCTTTCCCAGGCGCAGCGGCAGATGATGGCTCGAGTCCACGATCAGGTCGAGGCCGCCCTCGCTCACTCCGTCGGACAGCTACGGGAAGAACTGGCCGTCTGCCGGAAGAACGCGCAAGACGGCCAGCAGATCCGGGCGGCGGTCGCGGAACAGCTTGAGGGATTGTTCTGGCAGGTCCAGCAGCACGTCGAGACGGCGTTCGAACCGCATCTGGAACGAGCACGGGCCGAGATGCAACGCATCATCGCTGAGGCCCGGCCACGATCCGAACAGGAAGCCGCACGGCTGCAAGGGCTGGAAGCTTCCGCCCAGGCCCTGCAGAAGGAACTCGGGCAGGCGCGCGAGTTGCTGGAGTCCTCGACGCGGAACCTGCCCCAACGCATCCAGGAGCCGATCGCGGCCGCAGTGCAGGAGGCGATGGCCCGGGCGCGCGCCGAGGTTTCCGCCGACCTCGCCCGCGAGTTGGAAACCGTGCAGCAGCGCGGCCGGATGGCCGCCGATGAGATGCGCGGGGTAACGGACTCGCTGCGCCACGAGCGCGAAGCGGCCATGGCACAGCTGGTCGCCGTGGAAGCCAAGCGCGAAGAGCTGCAGCGCTGGCTGGCGGAACAGCAAGCCAATTACGCCCAGCAGGTGGAACGCCAGCTCGCGCAGCTCACCGAACAGCAGACCGCCCATACCAACGATGTCAGGCACAAGCTGGAGCAGCTCGCCAATGAACTGGCGGAGCGCTCCTCACGGATGCTCGAGGAGCAGATCCGGTCCGATGTCGAGAAGCGGGCCGAACACGCCCAAGCCGATCTCCAGCAGCGCCTTGGTCCGATGCTGGAGCGGGGCAGCGATCTCCGCCGCGAGGTGCTGTCTCTCCTGGGCACGCTGCAGAAAGAACACGAGCGCTGTCAGACTGAAATGCGCGCCCTGCTGGAAGAAAAGGACAACCTCGATAACTGGATCCAAGGACAGGCCGCCGATTTCCAGAGAACATTCCACGACGCGCTGGTCGAAACCACCGGACAGATCCGCGGACGGCTGCAAATGGCGGTGGAAATGATGGAGCAGCCGCTGGCAAAACTGCGCGACCAGGCCGCAGAACAACTGCAGGAGCAAGCCGGCCGGCAAGCGCGACACCTGCGGGAACACGGGGATGAGACCGCGGAACGCCTGCGCGGGCTGCAGCGTGACATCGAGACCGCAGTGCGGGAATCGCTGCGGGCGCAAGCCGCCGAGACCGCCGCCGCTTGCGGGCGGGAGATCGCGGAAGCCGCGCAGCGCTCCGTGGAAGAATGGCGCTCCGCGCTGGCCAGGAACCTCGATTCCATCACCAGCCTGCTCGTCCAGCGATTTCCCGGCGATAAAAAATAGGACCGGCTCTGCCCTTCTGGCGCGGTCGAGTTCTGCCAGGCGCGGCGTGGCATGCCCTTTTTCGCTCCGGCCTGCCACGCCTGCGCCTTCGAACAGTTGTCCCCTGGTGGCCCTAATCCATACCCTATCCGTGATACCGGGACCCGATCGAAAGCACCGGGCAGAGCGCATCGCAGGCGATCTTGTAGGCGATGCCCGCGCCCAGGTGTTTGGTCAGTAGCGCTGGGCGTTTCACACCCAGCACAATCAGGTCGACGTCCGTGGCGCTGATCCGCAGGATGGTCTCTGCGGCTGGCCCGAATTGCACCAGGTACTCCGGCTCATGCCACAACTGGATGCCCTGCGGAATCAGAGCACGCAGTTGTTGTTCGCCGGAGGCCACTACTTCGCTGGGATCGAGCACGGGCATGGCCCCGGGCTCCGGCTCCGGCAGCGCAACTCCAGGCTCGGGCGCCACATGCAGCAACGTCAGGCGAGCCTTGTTGTTCTCTGCCAGAGAGAGCGCGTAGGGCAGCGCATGCACCGACTCCGGCCCGAAGTCGGTGGCAAACAGGATGTGCCGCAGGTTGCCATCGATCTCCCAGTGGGTGACATGCGGTCCCACTGTGAGCACCGGGCATGCGGCGGTGCGAAAGACTTCCTCGGCAACTGATCCCAGAAGAAACTTTCCCACTCCCGTGCGTGCGCCAGTCCCGATCACGATCAAGTCAATGTCGTTTTCATCGACCAGCCTGGAAAGCACTTCCGGAACCTCACCTTGCTCGATCAGCTCTTTATGTCGGACGCCTACGAATGGCCCCGTCATCGCGGCCAGCTTCTTCATGGCGTCCAGCTTGATTTGCTCCGGGTCCGGCTCGGCCGATTCCACGAAGGGCTGGTGCGGCATCACGTTGACGGTGAACAGCGCCGCACCGTAGCGACGAGCCAGAGCCAGGGCGCAAGACTGGGCCGCCTGCGCAGGCAGGTCCAGATCAGTGGCAAACAAAATGTTACGAAGTTCTACGCGGGGTGGTGCAGTAATTGTTGGCATTTACAAAACCTCCTTCCGAAGCACGAGCGCTCGGCCGCCTGTGCCTCGACTAGTCCCCGGGGAACATGGTCGGGATTTACCTCCTCGGGGAACGGGTTGCCTGCAAAACGCGAGCGGAATCGCGCGCTCCTACTCCTCGAGCACCTCTTCCAGCTCCTGCGTGACCATGTGATTGAACTCAGCGACCGGCATGTGCGGAGCAACAACTTCGGTCCCGCACGCAGTGCAGCGCACGGCAGCTTCGAGGATCTGCCAGGTTTGATTTCCGCAACTGCAGGTGTACATGTCAGCCATAGCCTTCTCCTTCTTGAACGAGATGGTGTGGCACCCTGGCGGAGCAATCCCAATCGAACGTCTGGGTCGTAGGGGAGCGCCGGCTCCTGCGGGCCGACCAGGAACAAGGGGGCGCGCTCGCATTCCGCAGGTGTGCCTGACCCGCAAACAGGTAAGTGATGGGAGCACCCATACCTCCCCCTCCGAGGTTGATCTAACCTGAAGTGAAGTGTGGGGGCCGCGGAGACCAGCGGCCAGTGCAGCAGTGTCTTTTCGCTGCTGCAGCGCTCGGGCGGGACAGTGTCTTTTTCGCTGCTCGCTGTGCTTAGAATCCTTCAATCCGGAGCTGAGCGCTGTGATACCTGTCACCGCACGCTGTGAGGCTGCTTCCTGATTGCAGCTCCCGCGCAAAGCAGAAAACATCCGCGTATTTCGCGGGCCTGCGGAAGTGGGCTATGATGCGGTTTGCCCGCCGGCGCCCGTGCGCAGCGCGCCCGGACGGCACACTCGGTTTCCGCGCGGGACAGCGAATCTATGCGATCCAGGCTCTTGCCGCTCCTCATCGCGGTGCTGGTGGCGGCGGCGGCGGTCGGCATTTGGAAATCGTCCCGCAGGGCGCCGGAGGAAGTGCGCATCGCCTATCCGCCCATCATTCCCAGCCTGCCCCTGTTCGTGGCCCAGGAACAACATTTCTTCGAGAAGCAAAACCTGAAGGTCGAAATGCTGTCGCTGAGCAGCAGCAACGACCTGGTAAACGCGCTGGTGGCCGGCCAGGCGGACATGCTGCCGGCGGTCTCGCTCATCCCCATCGTCCATCTCGAGATCCAGCATCCCGGGAAGGTGCGCGTGTTCTCGCACAGCCGCATGAATGAGAACAACGCGCTGGACAAGGTCATAGTGAAAGAGAACTCCAGCCTGCGCACCTTGCAGGACCTTCAGGGCCGGAAGATCGGGGTGTTTCCCGGCACGGCGCCACAAAAGATGCTGGTCACCTTCCTGAAGAAGCACGGCGTCAATACCGACACCATCTCGTTCGTGCAACTGCCTCCACAAGCGCAGCTTTCCAGCCTGGAATCGGGCGCGGTGGAAGTCCTGTACTCCTACGAGCCGGTCACTACCACGGCCCTGGTGCACGGCGGATATCGCGTGCTGTTCGGCTCGGTCTACGCAGATCTGCTGAATCCTTGTCCGGTCGGGGTGTCGGTAATCGCGCGCGATTTCGAGCGCGCGAAGCCGGAAGTGGCGCGGCGCTCGGTCGAGGCGCTGCAGGCGGGCATCACCTACATGCAGGCGAACCCGAAGTCGGCGCGCTCGCTGCTGCCGGGATTCACCAAGCTCCCGTTGGAGATCGCCGAGCG
>DATKLD010000210.1:0-14313 GCA_035542595.1 Terriglobales bacterium | reverse complement strand
CGATGGGCCATTGAGTCGTTGGGTCGGGCTTTGCAATGACTCAATGAATCAATGGCTCAATGGCCCAATGGTTTGCTAGACTCGGATTGAGGGCGCACAGCATGAAGTTCGGCGTGATCGTCTTTCCCGGGTCCAATTGCGACCACGACGCGTACTACGCGGTCCAGTCTGTACTCGGGCAGCCAGCTACCTTCCTCTGGCACGAGTCGCATGATCTTGAAAACTGCGATGTGGTCATCGTGCCCGGTGGCTTCGCCTATGGCGACTACCTGCGCACGGGGGCGATTGCCCGGTTCTCCCCGGTCATGGAGTCGGTAGCGCGCTTCGCCGCCGGAGGCGGCCTGGTGCTGGGCATCTGCAACGGCTTCCAGATCCTATGCGAAGCCGGCCTGCTGCCCGGCGCGCTGATGCGCAACGCCGGCTTGAAGTTTATCTGCAAGCCCGTCCCGGTGCGGGTCGAGATCACGGAAACGCCGTTCACCAACGCTTGCCAGAAGGGCGAAGTGCTCACCCTCCCCATCGCACACATGGACGGCAATTATTTCTGTGACGAAGCGACACTGGCGACGCTAAGGCGTGAAGGACGCATCGTTTTCCGCTATGTGGAGAACCCCAACGGATCGCTGGACGACATCGCCGGCATCTGCAGCCCGGGACGCAACGTGCTGGGCCTGATGCCGCATCCGGAACGCGCCAGCGAGGCGCTGCTGGGATCAAGCGACGGCTTCAAGGTCTTTCAGTCGCTGGTGGGCGCGGCGGTCGCGAAGTAGGTGTTCCCAAGGTTACGCGGCAACGCGTGCCAAGCAGGCGTTTAGGCGCGGCCAAACTCAAATGACAGTTTCAGCACCGCATCGATCTTGCTGATCTCAAAATCCGCCTGCTCTTCCGGGCCTCGCACCTTCAGGCGGGCAAACTCTCCGCCATGCAGGCGGATGGTGTGCATTCCCAACGCTTTTCCGACCTTGATCTCACTCGATGGCCGGTCTCCAACCACCAGCACGCGATCGGGGTCGGCCTCCACGTTTCGCAGGATGGAGCCAAAAATGGCCTCTTTAGTCACCAGGTGGGCCGTATCGGCATAGAACACACGGTCGATCGACGGTTCACGATCCAGGCCGAGGGCAGCCACCTTGGCGCGCTGGGTATCTGGATCGCCGAAGCTGACGACGAAGATTCGCACCCCGCGGTCTTTCAACCCGCGCAGTACGGTGAGGGTGCCGGGGAACAGAGTCAGCTTGTCCACGGGCAGAGTGAAGAAGGCATGGCGCGAGGCGCGCACCAGTCTGTTGCGCTCCCCCTGCGGCACGCCGAAATGTTCGCACACGTGCTCGTCAATGCGCGTAAGTTGCGGGTCTATTTCGAAGGCCTGCATGCGGACGCGGAAGATGTCATCCACCGAGGCGGGCAATCCGGCTGTGGCCATGGCCTCGGCGGAGCGGAGGTGGGCAGCACGCACCCGTTGTCCCAGGCAATCGTAGAGGGTATCGTCAAGGTCGAAGATGACGGTAGTGATAAGCGGACGTGCCTCGGTTTGGGCGCCTTCGGCAGAGCAGGCAGGCTTGCGGGGCCGTCGACTAGCTGAACGAGTGGACCGCTTCGCCTTCGTCATTGAAGATCTCAAACAGGTTTACCAGGCCCACGATCTTCAGAGTTTGCAAGGCGAGCTTGGAGGGGTTCACGAGCTTGAGGTTGCCGCCTCGCTGCTTGGCGGTGGTAAGCGAACGGACCAGCACGCCGATGCCGCTGGAATCGATCATGGGCACCTCGGCGATGTTGACCACCAGACAGGAATCGCCGGCGCCAAACAGTTCCTCCAAGGTCTGCCGAAAGCTGTCCACCGCCTCTCCGATCTTAAGGTCCCCGCGCAGCCGGATGACCTGTGCTTGCGACTGCTTACGAACGTTGATGTCCAAGCATTCCTCCGCCTGCCGGCGTGCGCCCCCATCCTATCACCCCGCTTGGCTGCGTTGACACGGCTTAGGGGCTTTGTTACAGTGCGCGGACAAATTAAGAGAAGCTAGATTATTTTGCAAGTGCTGTGCCATCCCCCGCGCACGGCCGAGCCTGTTCTCTCAAGGAGCCTCTGGTAGATGGCCAGTCAGGTGCCGGGATTTGCGACCTCCTTCACCGAACTAGCCATGGCACTGCTGTCCTCGAGCGAGGTGGTTCCGCGGGCTCGGCTGATCGCGCAGCAGGTGGCGGAGATGGTGCCCGGCAGCGGCGTCGTAGTGTACACGCTGGAGGCCGGCGAGGAACCCTTCTGGACGCCCAGAGCAACGGCCGGCGATGTGGCCTTCCAGGAAACGGCGATCCCCCTCGATTCAGGGACTCTGGGAACGTTGAACAAGAAGACGGAGCCGGTGCTGTTTTCCGGCACGCGCCTGCGGCGCGAGCAGTACAGTCACCTGAACGTGCGGCGGACGATTGTTTCGCTGGCGGGGCTGCCGATGGTGGCCGGCGAACGCCTGGCGGGCGCCATCGAAGTCCTTAGTTTCGACAAGCCCATTCATGAATCCGATCTGCCGCCGCTCATGGAGCTTGCCAGGCTGGCTGCGCTGGGCCTTGCGGCAGGCGTCGCCTATGAAGCGGAGCGCAATACCAGCCTGGAATCCATCACCCGCCTGACCCAGCTCTACGACCTGGAGCGGTCCTTCAATTCTACCCTTGAGATGGAGGACCTGCTTCCCCTGATTACCAGCAAGTACCAAGAGTTGCTCAAGGTCCAAGGGGTAAACCTGTGGCTGGTGGAGGGTGAAGGAGTGCGGTTGGTGAGCCAGGCAGGCACAGATAACACTGTCGAACCGGAGACGGTGGAAGGCGCGGGCCAGGGCCTGGCGGGCGACCTCGCGGAAAGTGGCCAATCGGTGATCATCAACGCCGGCGCCGACGAGCGGCTGCAGAAGCGGTGCGAAGGCGTGGAAGAGGGCACTATCTTTTCCCTCATGGCGGCGCCACTGATGCACGAGGATGCGGAAGTGGGCCTGGTAGAGTGCATCAACAAGCTCGACGGCTCGCCGTTCGATGAAGACGATCTATTCTTTCTGACTACCGTCAACGTGACCGCCTCCAGCGCCCTGCACAACGCCAGCCTGCTGCTCGCGGAGCGGAAGGTGGAGATCCTGGAAACGCTGGTCAGTGTGAGCCAGGAGATTACTTCCACCCTGAATCTGGATAAGGTGCTGAAGGCGGTCGTGCGCACGCCGCGGGCAGTCATTCCTTACGAGCGGGCGGCGCTGGCGCTGGAGGAGACTGGCAAGCTGAAGCTGCGGGCGATCTCCACCGAGGACGAGGTCAATTTTGCAGACCCCAACATCAAGCGGCTGTCAGACATGCTGCAATGGGCCTCGATGTTCGACCGGGAACTGTTCGTCCGTGCTCGCGGGGAGCAGATCGAAACTCCGCTGGATGAGACGCGGGACAAGTTCTACGAGTATTTTCGCGACTCGGGCGCGCGCGCCTGGTACTCCATACCCCTGGCGGACGAGACTGGGCGGGTAGGGATTCTGAGCTTCGAGAGCAGCGATCCCGACTTCCTGAGCGAAGCCCACCTAGAGATGATCAAGGTGGTCGCCGGGCAGGCGTCGGTCGCCCTGCGCAACGCGCAGATGTACAAGGAAGTGCCGTTCATCGGGCTGCTGGAGCCGGTGCTGGAGAAGAAGCGGAAGTTCCTGGCGCTGGAGAAACGCAAGCGGGCAGCACTGGTGGCGCTGGGCGTGGCAGTGCTGTTATTTCTAGGCGCGTTTCCACTGCCCCTGCGACTAGGCGGAGAGGCAATCGTCGCCCCGGTGCGCAAGGCGCAGGTGATGCCGGAGGTTGCGGGAGTCGTCAAGAAGGTCTACGTGCGAGAGGGCGACGTCGTACGCCCTGGAACCGTGCTGGCGGACCTGGAAGACTGGGAGTTCCGAGCAGCGCTGGCGGGGGCCCAGGCCAAGTACGAAACTGCCAAGTCGAGCATGAACCGCGCGCTGGCCGCCAATGATGGAACAGAAGCGGGCATCCAGCGGCTGCAAGTGGATTACTGGGCGTCGGAAGTGGCGCGCGCGCGCGAACGACTAGAGAAAACGCACTTGACCTCCCCTATCCCGGGCGTGATCGCCACCCCGCACGTGGAGACCTTCGTGGGGCGCCGGCTGGAATTCGGAGACAGCTTTGCCGAGGTCATCGACAATTCTGTCGCCACCGTGGACGTGGCCTTGGAGGAGAAAGACGTGTCGCTGCTTCACCCGGGCGCGCAAACCGCGGTAAAGCTTGATAGTTTCCCCACCCGCACGTTCCGGGGAGAAGTAGCGGTAGTGAGCCCGCGGGGAGAACAGCGGGGCGAGGAGCGGGTTTTCTACGCGCGCGTGGAAGTACGCAACCCCGGCGGAAGGATCCGCAGCGGCATGCTGGGAAAGGCCAAAGTGGCCGTGGGCTGGCACAGCGCCGGATACGTGCTATTTCGCGGGGTCGGGGCCTGGCTGTACTCGAAGCTGTGGTCCTGGTTTGGCTGGTGAGGAGGAACGGAGAGGTGCGAGAAGGAAACCTGAAGCGGCTGCTGCAAGCCGCCCTGATGGCGGCGCTGGCGTGCCTGGCCAGCGGATGCAGCGATTCCAACCCAGTGGGGGCTTCGAGCGGCCCGGCCCCGGTCGCCACTCCGGCCACCGCGGCCGAGGCTGCCGATAGCAGTTTTCTGGTTTCCGGTCCCATCATCGTTGAAAACCAAGTGGACGTAGCAGCGCTGCGGGAGGGCGTGGTCGTGAAGATCTTCGCCGATACGGGCACGCGGGTGACGAAGGGCCAGCTCCTGGCTTTGCTCGACGACCGCCAAATCGCTGCCGACCTGGAGGCGCAGGCCAATACCGTCCACAGAATCGAGTTCAACCTGAAGAACTGGGAAGCCGATCTGGACATGGTGCGTGCGGACCTGGAACGCTCGCAGAAGATGTGGGACGCGCAGCTGATCACCCGGGAGCAGCTCGACCATGACAAGTACAAAGTGGCAGCCGACCAGTTCCAGGTGGACCGCGAGCGGCAGGCGTTGCGCAGCGCCCAGGCTACGCAGCGTTCGCTCGAGCTGGAGCGGGAGAAGACGCGCATCGTCGCTCCCTTCGCCGGGGTCGTGGCACGGCGCTATGTGCGCTTGGGTCAGAAGGTCGCCAACGGCGATCGCATGTTCTGGGTGACGGCCACGGGCCCGCTGCGGGTCAAGTTCACGCTGCCCGAGAACTATCTGAGCCAGGTCAGGAAAGGGCAGGAATTTCCGCTCACCTCTCCGGATACCCCCAACGAAAAGCACACCGCTAGAGTGATCGAGTTCAGCCCGGTGGTGGATCCGGCGAGCGGCACCATCGAGGTGCTGGCTGAGATCCTGGGTCCTGCCGGGGAATTGCGCCCGGGCATGACGGTGAACCTGCGCATCGGCAAGCCGCAATGAACCTGACCGAAGCCCTGGATTACGCGCCCATCGAGCTAGCCGCCCGGCGTGAAATCTATCCGAAAAAGCATCCGCAACTGGCCGGGAGACCGCACACGGAAGAAGGCAAGCAGGTGGTGCTGGCGGTGATCTCCGGGAAGGACGCGCTGTTTCGGCTGTCTCCCGAGGCCTGGGAGCTGGTGCAGCTCTGCGACGGGAAGCGTTCTTACGAAGAGCTGGCGGAGGCGGCTGCGGCCAGGGCGGGGATAACCCTTTCTGCCGATGAGGTCCGCGAATTCGCGCTCAGCATGGACGCCTCCGAGTTCTGGGCGCAGTCTCTGCAACGGGAAGAAAACGTTGGGCTGACGCAAAAGCTGATGCAGCAGCGCCAGCAGCACACAGCCAAGAAAAAATCAAAATTCGGGGACGTATCGCACATCCAGTTTTCGGCCTGGGACCCGGACCGGGCACTGGATTGGGTGAACCGACACTTCAGCTTCCTCTTCAGCCGGTGGTTCACGCTGCTGAGCCTGGCCGGACTGGTCCTAACCACCTACATCTTCATCACGCGCTGGCACGAGATCTTCCAGGACACTCTGCACTTCTTCAATGTGAAGGAGATGAGCGCCTCTGATTTCGCCCAGTTCTGGGTGCTGGCTTTCGTCCTGCTCTTCTTCCACGAAGCCGCCCACGGGCTCGCGGTTAGGCACTACGGAGGCCACGTGCACCGCATGGGCTTCCATCTGATCTACATGACGCCAGCCTTTTTCGTGGACGTGACCGAGGCCTGGGTGTACGCGAGGAAATGGCAGCGGATCGCCACTCTGTTCGCGGGCGTGTGGTCGGAAATGCTCTTTTGCTTTGTGGCCACGCCGATCTGGTGGGGCACGCCTCCGGGGACCTTCCTGCACGAACTCTGCTACAAGGTGATCCTGTTCACCGGCCTGGCCGCGCCGTTCTTCAACTGGAATCCGCTTATCAAGCTGGATGGTTACTACATCCTCTCGGAGTTGCTGGGCATCGTGGACCTGAAGGAAAAGTCTACCGCCTATACCAGCGGCTGGGTGAAGAAGAATATTTTCCGTCTCCCCGTACAGGTGGAATACGTCCCCCGGCGCCGGCGGCCGCTCTATGCGGTGTATTCCCTCGTATCCGGGGCCTACAGCTATTCCTTGCTCTACTTTTTTGCGCGCTTCATCGGCAACATATTCAAGCATTACAACCCGGAATGGTCGTTCATCCCGGCATTGTTCGTGGGCTACCTGATGTTTCGGTCCCGCATTCGCACGCTCGGGAGATTTATGAAAACCGTTTATCTGGACAAGAGAGATCACTTACGTGCGTGGTTGACTCCAGTTCGCGCCTCGGGCCTGGCGGTGGTGCTGCTGGTCATCTTGGTAGCTCCCATCTGGCGGCAGACGGCGAGCGGGCCGTTCGTGCTGGAGGCGCGGACGACGGCGGCCGTCCGCGCCATGGTGGAAGGGACGGTAACAGCGGTCTACCACGACGAAGGCCAGACGGTCGCGGCCGGAGCACCGCTGGTGCGGTTGCGGAACCTGAAGCTGGAAAGCGAAGCCGCACAGTCAGCAGCGAACTACAGAACGGCCGTCGCCCGGGCAGCGCAGGCGCAGTTGCATTACGCTGACTACGGCCCGGCGGAACGCGAGCGGCAACAGTTGGAGGAGCGTGACCGGATATTGCGCGACCAGGTAGCCAGGCTGGCACTGAACAGCCCGCTGAACGGTGCGGTGATCACGCCGCGGGTCCACGACCTGGTGGGATCCACGGTCAAGGCTGGCACGCCGCTGCTGGAGGTAGCCGACCTGAGCATCATGCGCGCGCGTGTGTTCGTCCCTGAATTTCAAATGCGTGATGTCCAACCGCACGCTCCCGCACGGCTGCTGTGCCCGTCGCTCGCCAGCAGCCGCGAGGGCGTCGCCCTGGAGGTGGCTGCGGCGCCGGCCGAGGTCGAACCAGGGTTGATCGACATCACCCGCTTCCAGGGTCTACGACCGCCACAGTTCTACTCAGTACTGGTCGAGGTAGCCAATCCCGAAGGGGCCCTACGAGTCGGCATGACCGGAACAGCCAAGATCTATGTCCGCAGGAGGAGCTTGCTGGGTCTGGCCTGGCAGGAAGTTCACGATTTCCTGGGACGGAAAATCTGGTAACAGCGGGCTAGAAAATGCAAGAGGCCGCGTACTCTGTCCGCGGCCTCTTGCGTTTGTAAATAGATCCTGGGACTATTCGCCCTTCAGCCCCGAACTGCCGCTGCCCTGCAGCCCGGCATGGCCGCTGCCCTGCAGCCCGGCATGGCCGCTGCCCTGCAGCCCGGCATGGCCGCTGCCCTGCAGCCCGGTATGGCCGCTGCCCTGTAGCCCGGTATGGCCGCTGCCTTGCAGTCCGGCGTGGCCGCTGCCCTGCAATCCGGGCTTTGCGCTCGCCTTGACACCGGAACGCTTGGACGCAACCAGCGCCTTCTTAGTGGCCGCCCGGCTCTTGATCAAAGACTTCTTTTTCATCGGGAGATCCCTCTCTTTCGAAAGATTATTCTAGATTCTCAGAACTTCTGGATCCAACCGCTGCGCCACAATATAGTGCACGGGCGCTGCCAAAGCCGGGCCGGAACGCGGCCCTCCCGGATTCAGTCACTTACGAGCTTTTCGAAAAGAGCGGAGGGGCGGAAAACCAGGCGCAAGATTAAAAGTTAATACTGCTTGATATTAATTTTTAATCCCTCCCCACACGATATTTCCGGCACAGATAGTGCATCTTTTGTTTATCCATTCGCAAAAGCTTTGCCGCCAGGACCTTGTTTCCGCCGGTGCGGCGCAAGGCAGCTTCCAGGTAGGCCACCTCGATGCGCGCCATCTCTTCGTCGAAGTCGATGCCTTCTTCCGGAATCAGCAGAGCCTCCTGCTGGGTAGTGCTGGTGTAGAGCAGTTGGGAGGGCAGATGCTTCACCTTGATGACTGGTTCGGAGGTCATCAGTACCAGCCGTTGCACCAGGTTCTCCAGCTCGCGGACGTTGCCAGGCCAGGCGTATCCCTCCAGGATGTCGATCACTTCCGGATCCACGCGCTTGAGCGGCGCCCGGTCGGCAGCGCAGTAGATCCGCACGAAATGCTCCACCAGCAGCGGAATGTCGCCCGGCCTTTCGCGCAAGGCCGGCAGCGAAATAGGGATCACGTGGATGCGGTAGTAAAGGTCCTCGCGAAAGCGGCCGGTGCGCACCAGGGTTTCCAGGTCGTCATTGGTGGCGGTGATGAGGCGGAAATCGATTTTGCGGCTGGTTTTGCCCCCGATGCGCTGTACTGCTCGGTCCTCCAGTACTCTAAGAAACTTGGCCTGCAGATTGAGGGGCAGGGTCCCTATCTCATCCAGAAAGAGCGTGCCTTGGTCAGCCTGTTCGATCCGGCCAGGCCGGGCCTCGTGGGCGTCGGTAAAAGCACCCTTTTCATGGCCGAACAGCTCGGTCTCGATCAGGTTCTCGGGCAGGGCGGCGCAATTGACGCTGACAAACGGTTTATCTGCCCGCGGCCCCACCGCCACGATGGCGCGCGCCACCAGCTCCTTGCCGGTGCCGCTCTCGCCGCGGATCAGCACCGTGCTGCTACTCTGCGCCACCCGCTGAATCGCCTCATACACGTTTTGCATCACTTCGCTCGAGCCGATCAGGTCGCAAAAAGAATACTTCTGCGCGATCTCTTCGCGCAGGCGGCGGTTCTCGATCTCGATCATGCGCTTCTCCAGCGCCCGGTCGAGGACGATCTTCAGTTCCTGCGCGTCCACCGGGGCGACGAAGAACTCGTCCGCACCCAGTTCTCCGGCCTTCAGGCGCAGGCTGCGGCTGCGCGAGCGGGTGAGCGCGATCAGCACTGCATCAGGGCTCAAGCGGCGGACTTTGGCCAGCAATTCCAGGCCGGCGCCGGTGGTACTGGCCGCGGTATCGAGGTCCAGCACGATCCCATCCAGTGGGACCTGCTTCATCAGCGGCCCCAGCGCCTCCGGGGAATTCAGCAGGATGCTGCGGTAGCTGGGGAAAAAGAATTGCTCGAGATCGGGAAGAACGCTTTCTTCGGTGGTGAGGATGACGATTTGGCGGGCGGGAGCAAGATCAGCCAAAGCGGCGGAGGACATGCGTGCCTTTCTCCGGGCGAGGGGGCGACACATTATATGCAAAAAATTCAACCCTGGAGAATGAAAAATCAACCCCGCGGAGAGGGGAGAGTGGGATGGCCTACGAAGCCGGTCCGTACAACCGCTTCACCTCCGCATACGTCGGAAGAGGCGGAAGCCCGAAGAGCATCTTCATCCGGGGAAGAAAGGCCAACTCGACCCGCCGCTGGGTGTAGTCGGCATTGCTCACGTACAAGGGCTCCTCCTTGACCTTGGGGTCAAACTGCCCATACATACCCTTCAACCCCAAGGCTTTGAGCTCCAGCGCAACGACGCCCGACTCATAGGTGCCCTGGGCTAAGCGGTAGTAGTACGCGGATAACTTGGAACCGCGATATACGCCGGCGCCGATCCACCGGCTCGGAGGCGCGCCGCTGGGATCGTAAGCGAAAAATTTCAGCTTCACATCATCTCCCTTGCGGGTGTAACGCCAGATCTCGAGCTGCCGCTCTGTGTAGCTGGGAAGCAGGCAGTCCCCCATCCAGCTGCCGGTAATGTCGAAGGCCTGCCGGCTGCGCCAGGTTTCGACGATCATGCCCCATAGCCACTGGCCGGTCTTGGCCAGCAAGCCCACAAGTACAGCCACGATGATGCCCTTCCAGAAAAACGGGTCTCTCAGGTGGCTCAAGACGGTACTCAAGACGGCGCTATAGATGGCTTTCACGAGAGACTCCTGTGAACGAGCCCGCCGCCAGGGCCTTAAAAGGGATCGTAAGGTTCGGGATCGAAGGCGTCCGTGCGGCTGAGGCTCAACGACCTGATCCAGGCGGCCACCGGCAGCTTGCGCTGAACCAGCTTGCTCCACAACTGGCGCACGAACCGCGCATGGCGCGGTATCTCACGAGCCTGAATCGGGCACCCCAAGCCCTTGGCGACCGTAACCTCGGGGACGGTTCCATCCGCTGCCTCCAAAATTTCGGGGAAAAACGGATAACTCACGCAGTCCAGCGGTTTGTAACCGCGGTCGCAGGTGGCCGTGTCGGCAGCGCGGCACTTTGCCCGCGCACCCCCGTGGTGGTCGATATCGAT
The DNA here is from genome assembly GCA_035542595.1 of Terriglobales bacterium. Classification (GTDB taxonomy): domain Bacteria; phylum Acidobacteriota; class Terriglobia; order Terriglobales; family Acidobacteriaceae; genus JAHFUA01. The sequence continues at coordinate 3,713 of DATKLD010000210.1, read as the reverse complement.
TATTTCCAGGTGCGCCAGCGATTGCCCACGCGCTCGAGCTTCCTCGACTTCTCCGGGATACAACACGATGTGGACCATCTGCTTGAAGTCGCAGCAACGGAAGGCACATCCTTTGTGCGGACACAGGTCAATGGTTCCGCGTGCTCGGGTCACGCCCGCAGCAGGTGCAGACGGGCTAAGCGCCTCTTGTTCCCCCGTTTCCAATGTGCGCAGTCTACCGTGCCGCTCTCACCGGTCAAGGATATTCATTGCAGAGGAACCCAGAGATGCAAAAAGCCCTGCCGTGGCAGACGGCAGGGCGGTGGGAAGACGCACTGCAGCCTACGCGTCGGTGGTAGCCTGGCCGGTCCAGCCGTGCAGGCCCTGTTTCATGACCCAGCGCATGACGTTGGCGTTGTTGTAGTAGTAACCCAGCACGTACTGACAGGTGGAGAGGCAGTGCGAGTTGCACACCTTCTTCATCTCGTCCAGTTGGTGCTTGTCGAAGTTCGGTTCCCAGATCTTGCCCCAGTCGGTGTGCGCCGAATACATGGGGAAGCAGGGCGCCAGCGTGCCGTCGGTGCGGATCACGCAGGAGTTGTGCCCGGCGCGGCAGTTCCATGGATACGTCTTGCCGCGCATGAAGTCCTTCATCTTGCGCAGGTGGTCTTTGGAGTTGACCATGATGTAGCCCTGCGCGTTCTTCTCGATCAGCCAGTCGAGGATGGCATCCACCTTCGGCCAGTCTTCCTGCAGGATGTAGGTGACGTTGTTATCCAGGTGCTGAAAGTGGGGCTGCTCAAGGTAGGGCGGTTCGTTGATGTGCACGTCGGTGGAGATGCCGTTGTCGTGGGCGATCTCGGTAAGCTGGTAGACGTCCTCGATATTGTTGCGGCAGATGTTAGTGTTGAAGACGATCATGTAGCCGTACTGGCGCTGCTGCTTCACCAGGTAGCGGAACTGCTTCTCGATGCGCTTGAAGTTCTTGGCCAGCCCGGGCTTTTCGTCGAGCGAATCGACGGCCAGGTTGATGGCGGCCACGCCCAGGTCGCCGACGCGGTCGATGAAGTCTTCGTTCATCAGGATGCCGTTGGTCGGCAGATAGACGAAGAAGCCATTCTTGGTTCCGTAATCGACCACCTTCAGGATGAAGTCCCGGCGCAGCAGGGGCTCACCGCCCATGATGGCGATTACGCGGCAGCCCACCGACTTCAGCCAGTCGATGGAGCGGATGGCGGTCTCTTCCGTCATCCCCTTGACCTTGTTGTTGAAGGCCCAGCAGTAGTGGCAATCGACGTTGCACTTCCACTCGGTAAACAAGTACGAAAGCAGCGGGCGGAACTGATCCGCCATCACGCGAGACTGTACGTAGGGAACGAACCAGCGGCGAAAAGCGCGCACAAAGTTGTTCGCGTGATAGCTGCGAGTTTCTAACTCCGGCATCCAGCCTCCTTGGTTGCGATGAAACCTCTGCCCGGACCGAGCCGGGAGCAGGCAACACCCTCCCCCCTGAGTTGCTTAGAGTAAATATTGGAGGGCCAGGTGGTAAGCAAAAAATCATTAGAATGCATCACTTGCCACCGTAGTGTCATTTCTTAGCAGCGAATTGGGCAGATGGATGGCGTTAGCCGGCCCCTCGGCCCGACCTTCAAACCTGGTTCCTGATGAATCAGCCGGTTTTCACGCGAACCAACTGCGCCAACAAGTGTTTTCCCGGCGGCTGGCATATTATGCGGCCAGAGGGAACTTATGGCTACAGCTCAGGATGTTGAGATCAGCTTGGGAACAGGACGACTGCTGGGGCTGTTTTTCGGGTTCGTCGTGGTGTGCGGCATCTTCTTCGGGCTGGGATATACCCTTGGACGTAGCGTGGGCCCTGCTGCGATGGTGTCACAGGCGTCGTCACCTGCGGCCGCCACGAATACCGCTAAGCCCAAACCCGCCACCGGTGAAGCAGCCCAAGCCGCTAATGCCCCCTCGGCGAACGACCTGACCTTCTATAAGACCGTCGAGCAGAAGGATGCCAACCCGCAGCTCACGCCCCCCTCGAGTCCGGCTCCAGCCGCGGCGGCGAGCGCGCCGGCCACGGACTCGGCACACGCTTCCGCATATGTGGTGCAAGTAGCGGCCGTCAGCAAAAAGGAAGATGCCGATGCGCTGGCGGGCATCCTCCGCAAGAAGAGCTATCCCGTCTTCCTGGGTAACAACAGTCCCGGCGACTCCCTGTTTCACGTCCAAGTGGGCCCGTTCAACGACATCAAAGACGCGGAAGCCATGCGCGGCAAGTTGGCTGGCGATGGCTACAGCCCGATCGTCAAGAAGTAATTGCGATTTCCAGATTTGTGACTCCCTCACCGCCCGCGCCGGTTGCTGTCCGGGACAATGCCCGCCGGGAGTTGAAGTATCGGATCCTCGCGCTTCCCTTGGCTTTGCTCGTGGCGCGCCTGGTCGCGGGCACGGGGCTCCGTATTGCGGCAGGCATGCTCGCAATGGTGCTGCACGAGAGCGGACACGCCATCACTGCCTGGCTCACCGGCCGCTGGGCCGTCCCCCTGCTCTGGGTCACCCCGCATGGACAGGAGCGGTCCTGGTATATCGTTCTGGCTCTCGCGGCCGCCATTATCTTCGGCGGATTCAAGGCGTGGAAGGCGCAGCGCTGGGGATGGGTCGTTGCCGCCGGCGCCGTGCTCACTCTGCAAGTGATCGCCCTAAGTTTGCCGGCGGGAGCGCTGATCGTTTTCTTCGGGGATGGCGGCGCCATGGTACTGGCCACAATCCTTATGGCCACGTTTTACGCTCCCCGCGACAGCGCGCTGTATAAGAACTGGGGCCTGCGCTGGGGATTGCTGGCCATCGGGGCGCTCAGCTTCGTGCACGTCTTCCTGCTGTGGTCAGGGCCGTATGAAGATCTTCCGTTCGGAGAGATCGAGGGAGTGAACCTCTCCGATCCCAGCCTGCTCACCGAAATGTACGGCTGGTCGGTTATACAGATGGTCGACCGCTATGTCCATCTGGGCGAGGTCTGCCTTGTGGCCCTCGCCGGACTGTACCTTTGGGGACTGGTCTCGGCTTGCCTGGGAATGGCAGCCGGTGCCCCAGGTTCGCGCCCCGATTTTGGGCGCTAACCTGGGCAAGGTATAGTTTCGTCTCATGCCACGCGGTCTGCGGCGTTTTCAGCAATCCGGGCACTCGCACTTTGTGACTTTCAGTTGTTACCATCGCCAGCCTTACTTTAAAGCCATCGAAACGTTCGACCTCTTTCTTGAATGCCTCGAAGAAATGCGTCGTCGCTTCGAGATGTGTGTTTATGGGTACGTCATCATGCCCGAGCATGTGCATTTGCTTTTGAGTGAGCCGACCCGAACGACACTGGCCGACGCCCTTCACTTCCTGAAGTTATCTTTCGCCAAGCGGCTGCGCAGCCGTCGACCGACAGAGAAGCCGGCAAGCTTTTGGCAGAGACGTTACTACGACCGCAACGTGAGAGACTACCGCGAGTTCGTGGTCAAGTTGCGCTACCTGCACAGGAACCCGGTGAAACGAGGATTAGTTGCGAGCCCGGAGGAGTGGAAGTGGAGCAGCTATCGTCACTATCTCCTGCGTGAAGTGGGACCGGTGGAGATCGAGTCCGAGTGGACGGCTCGGGATCGCGAACGGAAAGCCGTGGGAGGGCCGGAGAGGACATTCCTTCGCCCAGGTTAGCGCCCAAAACCGGGGCGCGAACCTGGGGCACC
>DATKLD010000209.1:0-7042 GCA_035542595.1 Terriglobales bacterium | reverse complement strand
GCAACTGGCACCCCTTCGTGCCGAACGGTTGGCCGGGAGTGCTCACGGGCGGCTCGATCATATTCTTCACGTATATCGGCTTTGATTCCGTATCGACTGCGGCAGAGGAAGCCCGCAATCCGCAACGCGATCTCCCTATCGGGATTCTCGCGACGCTCCTGATCTGTACGGTGTTGTACGTGGCCGTGGTGGTGGTGCTGACGGGAATCGTCCGGTGGGAAACCCTGATCGACGACGCCGCCCCGGTGGTCAACACCATGCGCAAGCTGAACATGCACGGCGTGCGGCTGGCGGTGCTGATTGGCGCCATGATGGGCATGATCTCGTCGCTGCTGGTGTTCCAGCTGGGACAGGCGCGCGTATGGTTCGCCATGTCACGGGACGGGTTGTTGCCGAAGATGTTCGGTTTTGTCCATCCTCGCTTCCGAACTCCGAGCACGGCAACCTGGATTGCCGGCTTTCTGGTCGGGTTGCCGGCGGGCCTGTTCGACATCGGCACGTTTGCGGACCTGTCGAATATTGGTACGCTGTTCGCCTTCGCCCTGGTCGCGGGTGGAGTGCTGATTCTACGCTACCGCGAGCCCGACCGCCCGCGCAGCTTCCGCGCGCCCGGCGGAATCGTGGCGCCGGTGATGACCATCTTCACCTGCCTGCTGCTGATGGCGGGACTGCCGATCATGAACTGGCTGCGTTTCTTTGCCTGGCTGATCATCGGCATGGTCATTTATTGGTCGTACAGCCGCCATCACAGCGAGTTCGCCGTGAATTCACTCAACGCAGGGGGCGCGGGGCGGTAAGATAGCGACTTGGAATGTCCTCCACGCGAACAGCGCTGACGGCCAGCACGGTTTCACCCAGTACGTTCATTCTGCGCTTGCCCAAGGTGGAACTGCACTTGCACCTGGAAGGCTCAGTAGAACCTGCGACGCTGGCCGAGATCAGCCAGCGACATCGGGACAAGCTCACGCTGGAGGAAGCCGAGGCTTTCTACCGCTACGACGATTTCACCGGATTCATATTGGCCTTCAAGGCGGTTACCGAGCGCCTGCGCTCCCCGGAAGACTACGAAACCATCACCTATAAGCTGATGCAGCGGCTGCGCAACGAAAGTGTCCTGCATGCCGAGGTGTACGTCTCCGTGGGCGTCTGCTTATGGCGCAAGCAGGATTTCGACGCCATCTTCGGGGGCTTGGAGCGGGGGCGCGAGCGCGGCCAGCGCGACTTTGGGGTCTCGCTGCTGTGGATCTTCGACGCGGTTCGCCAATTCGGTCCGGACCAGGCTCGAGCTGTATTCGAGAAAGCTGTGCAGTTCAAGGATCGCAATGTAGTCGGCATCGGCATCGGCGGCGACGAGCGCCAAGCCGGCCCGGAACTCTTCCGCGACTCCTATCACTATGCCGCCGACCACGGACTGCGCTTGACCGCGCACGCCGGCGAGACCACCGGGCCCGAATCCATCTGGGGCGCGCTCAACCTCAAGGCCGAGCGCGTTGGGCACGGGTTGAACGCATGGCAGGACCGCGAACTGATGGCCGAACTGGTGGAGCGGCAGGTGCCGGTCGAGATCTGCCTGACCAGCAACCTGGAGACCAAGTGCTGTCCGCGCTTCGAAGACCACCCGTTGAAGAAGTATTTCGATGCCGGCGTTATGGTCACGCTCAATACCGACGATCCAGCGATGTTCCGCACTTCGCTCAATCGCGAATACGCGCTCGCCCAGCAGGTCTTCGGTTTCTCCGACGAACAGTTGCGGGAGATCGCCCGTAACGGGTTCGAGGCGTCATTCCTGCCGGCGGAGAAAAAAATCGAGCTGCTAAACCGCTTCGACGCAGCGGGCTAGACATCATGATGCTAATCTGATAGCATCACGATGTGCGCACCACCCTGACCCTCGATGAGGATGTTGTCGCCAAGCTCCGAAGTGAAGCCCGGCGTACCGGGCGTCCATTCAAGGAGCTGGTAAATGAGCACCTTCGACGTTCCTTGAGCACGCCCGCCAAGTCCGCCACCGAAAGGCCGTTCCGTATCAAGGCGCGTGATCTCGGCCTGCGGCCGGGCCTCAGCTACGACAATATCGGGCAGCTCTTGGAGCAACTCGAAGGTCCGTTTCACAAGTGATACTCGTCGACAGCAACCTGCTCCTGTACGGGTTTGACGCAGGCGCCAAGCATCACGTCCGCGCGCGTTCCTGGCTGGAGAACGTGCTGGACAGCTCCGAGCAGGTCGGCTTTGCTTGGGTGACTCTGCTCGCGTTCATACGGATCGGAACGAACCCAAGCGCGCTGTTACGAGCGCTATCCCTCGAGGAAGCGGCCACTATCGTGTCCAGCATCCTGGAGCGCCGGAACGCAATCCTTCTTCATCCAGGAGAGCGGCATTGGACTCTGTTGCGGCAACTTATCGTAGACGCTCAGGCGAGAGGCGATCTCGTGACCGACGCCCATCTGGCTGCCCTGGCCATCGAGCACGGCGCGACGCTCTGCACCACCGATCGTGACTTCGCTCGCTTTCCCGGGCTGCGCTGGCAGAATCCTCTTCAAGCCTGAGCGCATCAACCCTGCATGGCCCAGCACATCGGCATCGTCGCCTGCAGCATCCCTGGGGCTGCGCTCTGCTACGAGACCATTGGCATCGAAGGCGCCAGGCTCATGGGCGAATGGGCCCACCCCGAGATCACGCTCCACAACATCGCCCTGCGCGAGTACATGGCCCTGGTCGAACGCGCTGACTGGGAGGGTGTCGCCGACCGGTTGCTGCGTTCGGCCGAAGTCTTGGCCGGCGCCGGCGCCGATTTTCTGATCACTCCGGACAACACTATCCACCAGGCTTTTCCCTATCTGCTTCCGCGCTCGCCGCTCCCCTGGCTGCACATCGCCGAAGAAGTAGCGCGCGAGGCCCAGCGGTGCGGCTTCCGCCGCGTCGGTCTGACCGGCACCAAGTTTCTAATGGAGGGCCCGGTCTATCCGCCTAAATTCGCCGAGGCGGGCATCGAGCTCCGCTTGCCCTCAGCAAAGGCCCGCGCGGCGATTAACCGGATCATCTTTGAAGAACTCGTGTACGGAAAATTTCTGCACGAATCGCTGGCCTGCTTCCAGCGGGTGATCGAGTGCTTCAAGGACCAGGGATGCCAGGCGGTCGCGCTCTCCTGCACTGAGATTCCGCTGCTGGTCAACGATTCCAATTCGCCACTGCCGACTCTCGACTCAACCCGGCTGCTGGCAAGAGCGGCGTTACGCAAGGCTGTGGGATGAAGACGTTAGGCATCATCGGCGGACTCGGGCCGGAATCAACCGTGGACTATTACCGCCTGATCATTGCCGCCTATCGCGAGCAAAAGCGGGATGGCAGCTATCCCGCGATCATCATCAACAGCATCGATCTGAACAAGGCACGGGACCTGGTGACAGCAAATGCCCTGGCCGACCTCACCGAATATCTCGTGGCGGAGGTGCAAAGGCTGGCGAGAGCGGGCGCCAACTTTGGACTCATCGCCGCCAATACTCCTCATATTGTCTTCGACGACATTCAACGGCAGTCGCCCATTCCGCTGATCAGCATTGTCGAGGCAACTCGTGAGGCTGCCAAGTCACTGGGGCTGAAAAGACTCGGACTACTGGGAACGAGATTCACGATGCAGGGACGGTTCTTCCCGGACGTTTTCTCAAGGGCGGCAATGACCCTGGTTGTGCCTACGGAAGACGAGCAAACCTACGTCCATGACAAATACATGAGCGAACTGGTCAATGGCATCTTCCTGGCGGAAACGCGGGAGCGGTTGCTGAAGATCGTAGACCGGCTGAAGGAGCGGGAAGGTATCGAGGGCGTGATTCTCGGCGGAACTGAGTTGCCTTTGCTTCTGCGAGATGCTGCCTCCCAGCACATTCCATTCCTCGATACCACTGAGATCCACGTAAGGGCTGCAGTAGCCCAGATGCTGTAGCGGGCATTGAAGAATGCTACTCGATCCGCACCAGCCCGCCGGCATCCGGGGTCGCGCCGGCGGGCGGAGCGGGGACGCGCTCCTGCCGTCCGCGGAAAAAGTCGAGATAGGACACCTGGTGTACGCACGAGACGGTACAGTGCGCCGCGCAGCCCTTCTCCGTCAGATATTCGCGACGGATGTCCGCGACCGCGTATTCTTCGAGCGGTTTGGCGGGATAGCCGCGCTGCTGTGAGCAGTAGTGGACCAGCCCGTCCTCACAGATGTAGAGGTAGCGGGCGCCGGCGCGGCACCGCCAATTGTTTGGCCGGCCATTGGCGATGTTGTCCTGAAAGCGATTGACGCGGGCGTAGCTGCCTTTTTCCATCGCTTTCATCTGGCGGTAGATGGCCCGTTCTGCTGCGTCAAGTGGCAGCAGTTGTCCGTCGCCGGAGTGAATGATGCCCACCGTCGAAGTGAATCCCAGCTCCAAGGCGCGGCGGCCGATGACCACGGCGTCGTGCGGGTTCTTGATTCCGCCACCCACAACCGAATTGATGTTGACGTGGAATTCGGCGTACTCAGCCAGCAGCTGCAGCTTCTTGTCCAAGACCTTGAGGCTCTTCTTCGAAACCTCGTCAGGCATGACGTTGTCGATGGAGATCTGCAGGTGCTCGAGGCCGGAGCGGTTCAGGCGCTGAATGCGCTCGGCGGTCAGCAGATACCCATTCGTGATCAGCCCGCAGAGGGCGCCGGTGGAGCGGATGCGGCTGAGGATAGCGTCCAGGTCAGGATGCAGCAGGGGCTCGCCGCCCGAGACCGTCATGATAGTGGTGCCCAACTCCGCCAGCTTGTCGATGCGGCGGAACATGGTCTCGAGCGGCACCGGCTTCGACACCGCGTCGAACTCGTTGCAATAGGCGCAGGCCAGGTTACAACGCCGCATCGGGATGAGGTGCGCAAGGACGGGATGGTCGGTCGAGAGCAGGCCCTTGGCGATCATCTTCCACTCGCGGAAGCGGCGATGCATCGCGTTGATCTGGCGCCGGGCTCTTACGGCTGCTGTGGGCATTCTCAATCGGCGTATTAGAACATGGACGCGGGTCGTGAGGTCAAGGATTCCCTTTATTTTGCATAATTTAGGACCTGAACGGCGACCGATGAACAGTCACCAGGTCAGGAGAACAGCAGCGCCGATCCCAGGGTCAGCACGATGTACCACCCGAAAACGACCGCAAACGTAGTCCCACGCTTGAGTTTGCTGACGGCGGCAAAGCCGATGGCATTCAGCACCAGGATCCAGATGATGATCACATCCACGGCCGAGGCCAGACGAAACAGCATGGGCGAGGCCATTGGATCCATGAAATAGCCGGGATTGGTAGCCACCGGGTTCTGGAAGTTGAAGCTCTCCGGATTGGCGCCGGCCAGCAGGGACACGATCGCCAACGCCGCACGAATCAATCCAGGCAAGTTGGCGTACATCACAACTCCAAGCGCAGTGCGAAACGGGATCTCCGCTCCCGCTCCGTAATTGAACGAAGCCATCAAGATCGCCGCCACAATCAGGAGGAACGGGAGGTTGAACGCCAGGGGGAAGCAGTAGGAGATGATTCTCGTGAACTTGACGGCACGTTCCATAGCCGCCGGGCGCTGCTCGGCCGGAAGGCTCTCCAGGCGCGCTGCCTGCTTGGGCTGCAACTTCAGTCCGTTCTCGGTCAGCTGCTCCCAGCCGATTTTCTGCCCTGCCACAACAATCAGAGCGTAGGAAGCAATGACGATCAGAACAAACGGCGACCACCAGCGCGAGACCCGCTTCAGGTCGGTGAAGGCCTTGACCGGCGCGACGAAGGTGTTGACGACACGCGCCGGCTCGGAAAGCGGCTCAGCAGCCGGCGCAGCGGGAGCGGTGGACATGTTGCCTCCAGAGCAAAAACCGTGCGGGATTCTACACCAGCTGGCTGAAGTACCCAGTACCAAGTACCGAGTTGCGAGTTCCTTGTTGCATCCCGCCCCCAGATCTCGCTTACTCGGTACTAGGCTTTAAGTTCCGGCGTAGCCTCGAGCAAGCTCCGCGTGTACGGATGTTGCGGCCGCGTGGTCACCTGCTCAGCAGCTCCGATCTCGACAATCTTTCCCCGATACATTACGGCGATATGCTTGGCCAGGTAGCGCACCACCGGCATCGAGTGCGAGATGAACAGGTAGGTGAGCCGGAACTGGCGCTGCAATTCGGCCAGCAGGTTGACGATCTGCGCGCCCACGCTCACGTCCAGCGCCGAGACGGGCTCGTCGGCGACGATGAACCTGGGCTTGAGCGCCAGGGCGCGGGCGATGCCGATCCTCTGCCGCTGTCCCCCGGAAAACTCGTGGGCGTAGCGTCCAAGTGCCGATTGATCGAGGCCCACGGCGCGCATCAGCTCGGCGGCGGTTTGGAGGCGCGCCTGGCGGCCGGCGCCGTTGTGGATGACCAGCGGCTCGGTGACGATGTCGGCCACCGTCATGCGCGGGTCGAGCGAGCCGAACGGGTCCTGGAAGACGATCTGCATGTCACGGCGCAGGCGGCGCATCTGCGCGCGATCGGCCAAGCGCACGTCCTGCCCATCGAAGCGGACACTGCCCGAGGTGGGCTCGATCAGCCGCAGGATAAGCCGGCCCAGCGTGCTCTTGCCGCTGCCCGACTCGCCCACCAGTCCAAGTGTTTCGCCGGCGGCAATGTCGAGCGAGACGCCATCCACGGCGCGCACTTCGCCATGGGCGCCTCCGCCAAAAGCGGACTCGCCCAGCGGAAAAACCTTGGTCAGGTCGCGAACTTCAACGAGCGCCATTGGGCGGATAGTACAACATTCGCCGCCAGGCATGGCCGCATGCTGGGGGTTGCTCTTCAGCTCTTGGCGCACGATAGGCCGCCCCGTGCCTCATTGTGCCGGCGCCTTCTCGCCAGAGGCCGGCCCGGCGCCGCTTCTTTCTTCCAGGGCGGCATAGTAATCCTCGCGGTTGCGGATGCGCGGCGGAGGCGCGTCCGGATCGCCGTTCTCGCCCTTGGCCAGCAGGCCCAGCAGCAACTCCGCCAGGCTGGGCTCGTCGCCCTTCTCGCTTGCGGCCGGCTTCCGTTTCTCGGCG
>DATKLD010000208.1:0-7415 GCA_035542595.1 Terriglobales bacterium | reverse complement strand
ACATGCACCACGTCGCCGTCCTTGACGATGTAGTCCTTGCCCTCAAGGCGCAGCGTGCCGCGGCCGCGGGCGTTGGCTTCCGAGCCAGCATCGAGCAGAGCGTCCCAGGGGATGACCTCGGCGCGGATGAAATGCTTCTCGAGATCGGTGTGGATGGCGCCGGCAGCCTCCACAGCGCGGGTGCCACGAGGGACCGTCCAGGCGCGGCATTCGTCCTCGCCCACGGTGAGAAAGGAGATGAGCCCCATCAGCTCGTAGGTCTTGCGGATGAGCCGCACCAGGCCGCTCTCCTTTAGGTTGTAGCTGGAGAGGAACTCGGCGGCGGAGGCGTCGTCCATCTCGGCGAGTTCGGCCTCGACTTTGCCGCAGATGGCGGTGGCGCCGGCCTGGGGACGTGAAGCGATCTCCTTGAGACCGTACTTTTCGACGGCGCGCTCGAGGTCGCTGCCCAGATCGGCGCTCTCGCCCACGTTGACCACGTAGAGCACCGGCTTCTGGCTGAGGAACATGAAGCCGCGCAGCCGCTTGCGGTCTTCCGGCGCGAGTTCCAGCTCGCGCAACGGACGCTCGCGCTCCAGTTGCTCTTTGGACTTGACCATCAGCTCGTGCTCTTTTTCGAGTTCGGGCGAGCGGATCTTTTTCAGGTCTTTGGCGAGGCGTTCGAGGCGCTTCTCGATCTGGCCGAGGTCGTTGACCATCAGGTCGAACTCGACGTTGCGGGCGTCGCGCGCGGGATCGATCTCGCCCACGTGCGGCACGGAGGGATCTTCGAAGGCGCGCAGCACGTGGACCAGCGCGTCCACGTTGCGCAGCGCGGTGGCGTAGGCTGTGTCCTTCAGCGCTTCCTGGCCGATGGCAGCCACGTCGGCGTACTCAATGGAAGCGTGGATGGTTTTGCGCGGCTTGTAGAGCGCCGCGAGCTTTTCGAGACGCTCGTCAGGAACTTTGGCGACGCCGATGTGGGCTTCGCGTCCGCCATGCGCTTCCACGTGCGCCTTGGTCAGGATCGCGAACAGCGACGTCTTGCCTACCTGCGGCAGGCCGATGATGCCGGATTTCATAAGGGACAGGTCTTAGCCGTTGGCTCTTGGCTTCTAGCTCTTCATCGCGAGCGCCGACTATACGGCCTCAAACGGGAGTCCTCACGGACTGCCGACACAAAGAGCTAAGAGCCAAGAGCTAATAGCTAACAGCTGCTTTTATGATATACGCCGGGCAATCAGAAACAGCACGACCAGCCCGAGAATCAACACTCCGGATTCCAGACGTGTGGACCAGGCGTGGAGCTGGTTGAAGGCGAGGCGGCGCGCGTCGGTAACGGGCACGAGATCGATCTCGCCCATGGCCGTGCGCATCGCCAGCAATTTCGCCGAGACCACGAACTGCGAGATCGCGGTGAGTGCCAGCATGATGTATACCAGCAGGTGACGTGGCGCGAAGGGATGCGCGGCGCCGCGAGCGGAGTATGAGTTCAGCATCGAGGTAATCAGAAACACGACGCCGCAGACAATGCCCATCCAGTGCAGGATACCGAGCGAACGGCCGACCACCGCGCCGGCGAGTTGATGGGTAGGCAGAACCTTGAAAAGGGTCGGCGCAACAACAGCGGCGAAGAAGATTATGCCGCCGATCCAGACTACGAGAGCCAACAGCATGAAAAGGCGGAGCGCAGACATGTGACTTATCTTCCCGCACTGACGGGATATGTTTCCCCTGAGGTGTTCGGACAGCGCAGCCAATCAAAGACTTTGATATACGTTACGATTTTTCCAGTTCAGCGGCCAGTTGAACGTTACCGCTCGAGGTGTGAATTTTTCTCTCCCAACTCTTATAGCCTGGTTTCTTGACAATGATGTGGTGTTCCCCTGCTGTCAGATCGATTGATGAGGGCGTGCTGCCCACGAAGGAACCGTCGACCTCTATATCCGCGCCGGCCGGCTCCGATGTGATTGTTAGTCTTGTCTTTGCTTCCGACTTTGAGTCAGGAGGCGCAGCCACTTCGGTTGCATGGGCAGACCGCTTCTGCGCCCAGTCCTGCGTGATGGCGTCGCAGGCATCCTTTACCGAGTTGCCCAGGGAGCGAGTCGACCGGCTCAGGATCGCATCCCCGTTCCTGTTAAAGACCGCAACCTTGTTGTCTTTTTGAACCCAACTCTTGCCCCCTTCATGGTCCAGCAGCACAATGTAGTCGGCCTTCTCCTGCTTGTCGTTTGGGATCACACTTGGGCAGCGTTCTCCGAAAGTCTTGATGATTTCCGCCGTCTGCGGCCTGGCCCCGCCCCGGGCAGCTCCGCCAAATCCGTCCGAGGACCCACCGCTGGCTCCCGCAATCTCCCAGGACTTGCTGTCGGTGATGAATACCCGCGGCTTCTGCGCGAAAGCAGCGCACGCCCATGCGATTACAAGTGCCAACAGGATCGACCACCTCATTGCTCACCTCGCGACAAGACGATCATACAGGGGCTAGACCGGGACGGTCACGCTCTCGACGACCTCGCGCAGGATTTGCTCGGCCTGCTCTGATTTCTTGAGCGTCGAGGTGTAGCGTGCGTTGACCACCACGCGATGGGCGAAGACCGGAACTGCCAGCGACTTGAAGTCTTCGGGCACGGTGAAATCACGGCCTTCGATGTAGGCCATGGCCTGCGCGGCGCGGTAGAGCATGAGCGAGCCGCGCGGCGAAACGCCCAGTGAAAGCATTTCGGAATCGCGCGTCTTGCGTACGATCTCCAGGGTGTAATCCAGCAGCGAGTCGTCTACCCGCACTTTGGCGACTTCCTCCTGGATGGCGACAACATCTGCGGCGCTGAGCACCGGCAGCACCTCGTCGAGCCGCGCGGCGCCAGCTTCCGAGCGCAGGATCTCGCGCTCGCCGTCGCCCTTGGGATATCCCATGCGCGCCCGTACCAGAAAGCGGTCCAACTGGGATTCCGGCAGCGGATACGTGCCGTGATGCTCGACCGGATTCTGCGTGGCGATCACCAGGAAAGGTTGCGGCAAGCGGTGCGAGTGGGTGTCCACGGTCACCTGCCCTTCGTTCATGGCTTCGAGCAGCGCCGATTGCGTCTTGGGAGTGGTGCGGTTGATCTCGTCGGCGAGCAGAACGTTGGCGAAAACCGGTCCCGGCTTGAATTCGAAGCGCTGTTCGACCGCCGAGTAGATGGAGATGCCGACTACGTCGCTGGGGAGCATGTCGCTGGTGAACTGAATGCGCTGGAAGGAGCAATCCAGGCCTCGGGCGAGCGCGTGCGCCAGCGTGGTCTTGCCCACGCCGGGGACGCCTTCGATCAGCAGGTGCCCGCGGGCGAAAAGCGCCACCAGCGCCAGGCGCACGACTTCGTCGGTGCCGCGGATCACTCGCCGCAGCGCAGCTTCGAGCTGCGTGGCACGCTGCACGGTTCCGGAAGCTGTTCGGGAAGCCATTGCTTCGGATTGTAAGCGAAAAGCCGGACAGGAGTCAGGAGTCGGGAGTCAGGAGTCAGGCACAAGCTGGGTTTCCTGACTCCGGACTACTGCTCGAGGAACTCCGGCGGCCTTCCGGTCAGACGCTCGATGCGCTTGCGGACGGGCGGATGCGTCGAGAACAGGCTGGCGAGGTTCATCCCCAGCAAAGGCTGCACGATGAACAGGTGCGCGCTTGAAGGCGACGCGACCATGGGAATGCGCTTGGAATATGCGTCGATCTTCTGCAGAGCACGCGCCAGGGCATAAGGATTGCCGGTAAAGTGAGCGCCGGTGGCGTCGGCTGCGTACTCACGCGAGCGTGATACAGCAAGCTGAATGAGCATGGCCGCAATGGGCGCCAGGATCAGCATGAACAGCGCGCCGATGCCGCCTCCGCCGCGATCTTCGCGGTCGCGTCCGCCAAGACCGCCGAACAGCGCGCCCCAGTAAGCCATGCGCGCCAGAATGGTGATAGCGCCGGCCAGCGTGGCGGCGATGGAGCTGATCAGGATGTCGCGGTTGCGAACGTGTCCCAGCTCGTGCGCCAGCACGCCTTCCAGTTCCTCATCGTCGAGCAAGTTGAGGATTCCCTGAGTCACCGCGACCGAAGCGTGGCTCGGGTTGCGGCCGGTGGCGAAGGCGTTAGGCGATTCCGTCGGGATCACGTAGATCTTAGGCATCGGCAATCCTTGCCGCTGCGTGATCCGTTCCACAACCTCGTAGACGCGCGGCAGTTGCTCGCGCGTCACTGGCTGCGCGTGGTAGGTCATCAGCGCAATCTTGTCGGAGAAGAAGTAGGAGACGAAGTTCATGACCGCGGCGAACGCCAGGGCCATAACCATCCCTCGCTGGCCGCCGAGCCAGTCGCCCACCAGGATCATGAACCCGGTCAGCAGTCCCAGCAGCAATGCGGTTTTCAATGCGTTACCCATATAGTCGGTACCTGCAAATATAGATGATGGCCGTAGCCCGCAGTTGCGGGCCTACAGAAGCTTATACGTCAACTGGTTAAATGATGTTCCTGGCTACCTTGCCGCCGGCTACGAACTCGCTTTCTTCGCGGCACGCGCCAGCGTAGTGTCCAGAGCGGTCTTGGCCTTTTCGTATTCCTCGGCGGAAATCTTTCCCTGGTGGCGTTCCATTTCGAGCTGGAACAGCTCTTCCTTCAGCACATCGAGCAGACGATCGCCATTTCGCGACGACGCCACTTCCGCAGCCGGCTGCGGCGATGCCGGCACTCGCTGAGGCTCGGCGCGCTTGGTGGCCGCAACTGCGGCTTGCGTTACGCCGGAGCCGCTGGCCCTAGCGGGCTTCGGTCGGGTCACCACGTAGAACACTCCCAGCGCCAGAGCTACCGCCAGACCGCCCAGGATGAACCCGCGATAACGGTGCAGAGGATCCGGCGTCTCTTCCGGCGCGCCCAGTCCTCCACCGGGACCGCCACGGCGCTGAGCCATCCCGCCGCCGCTCGATGCCCCACCGCCGCCGGCAGTCGCTGTCTGCTGTTCCTCCGGGATAACCCCTGTCCCGGCGAGACTGAAGCTCAGGTCCTGGCCGGAATTGACGTTGGTGATTACCTGAATGTTGGCGTTGGGGTCGCCACCGGTCATGGTCTGGTACGTGGCTCCGCCGCTCGTAAACTGCATGGATTTCGGCAACACGACCACAACATGGTTGGTGGGATACAGCGGCTTGGGACCAATCTTGATCTTGCCAGAGTACGGCAGGTGGTAGCTCACCTGGAAACGGGTCTCTCCCGGCCGCACCGGAAAGGCGAAGGCGTACTTGTTCTTCTCCGATTGCGGCACTGGAGCGGAGTTGACTGGCTGCCCACCTGGACCGGAGGCCATCCCAGCATCCACCTGCGCACCCGCGGGCAGCATGATCTGGAGAGCGTTGCCGCTCATCTGCGTGCGCGGGGGGCTGGAAGCATTGTTCACCACCCAGAGTTCCGTTACCTGCAGGTCATTGCCTTCCGTCTGCGCGCGCATCATGTCCACGGTCAGGCTGATGTCGGGAACCTTCGCGGCGGCGTCGTATACGGTGACCTCGGCCGTGCTGGTTCCCGGCGGGATTACGCCACCCCTCGGAAAGTAATTCACGCCCTGGTGCAGCACGCGGACCATGTGCGGCCCGCCCGTTTCCTCGTACTTGAAACTGAAGTGTCCCTGAGAATCGGCTCTGGTGCGGGCCGCTTCCGTCATGCCTTGCGACATGTCGAGCAGGACCACGTCGTCCCCGGCGGCGGGCTTGCCTGTGGTGCCGTTCTTCACCGTGCCCGTCAGATTGGTGGCGGCGGACAAGGCGCACAGCAACATTACGGTCACCGGTACGTACAGCTTCTTTACAATCTTCAACTGCGGACTCCTTTGCCGGATCTCATAGGGACTGTCAGCGATGCGCGGGCAGCGTTCTCCAGTTGCTCGATCTCGGCCAGGACCTGGGCGGCCTCCGCCTCCAGCGTCGAGCGCATGGCCTGGAAGTCGGTGTCTGGGAACTTTCCCGCCTTGTACTCGAAGTTCAGGTCGCGTAGGTTGTCGTAAATCACTTCTTTGCGCTCGTAGAGGTACCCCAGCCGCGTCTTCTCCTCGCCGGCCGGGACTTCATCCTCCATATAGAAAACGTAAAAGAAGAGGATCAGGGTGAAGAGTGCGCAAAGGACGATAATCATATTTCCGTATCCTTGCGGGCGCGTTCGCGGAATTCGTCAAGCTCGAGGCTCACGGGCGGCGCAGCCGGAGCGTCCGCTATCCTCACCTGGCGCAGCTTCCAACGGCGGACTACGTACACCACAGCGAGGATGCCCGCCCCCAGGGCCGCGAACGGCGTGATCCATGCTACGCGGTTGAAGCCAGTGGCCGTGGGCGCAGCCAGTACCACGCCGCCGTACTCCTGCACGAAGCGCTGCAGGATCAGGTCGTCACTGTCAGGGCCTTGCAAGGCCGCCATCAGCTCCTGTCGCATCTTCTCGGAGTAGGAGCAGCCGACGTGGTTGCACTCCAGCAAGATCTGATTGCAGCCGCAGCGGCACATCAGCTTGTGGCCGAGTTGGTCGAAACGCGTGCCGCTGGGATCGGCGCCCAGCAGGAACGTGGCCGCGAGGAAAACGGCGGCAATCTGGAGTGCGCGCCTCATTAGTCGCCAGCCTCCACGGCTGCGGCCGCGGGCTCTCGCACCGGTTGACGCAGAGTTACGGCGGTAGCGTTAGGAACCAGCGCCAGCAGCGTTCCAAAAATGACGACGTACACCCCGACCCAGATCCACATCACCAGCGGGTTCAGGTGGGCGCGGATGATGGGCGGCCCGTTCTCCTCATTGCGGCCGGCATAAACCAGGTAGAGGTCTTCCTTCGGCGTGGAACGGTTGGCCACCATGGTCGCCGTCTGGCCGCTGGCCTTGTACATCCGCCGCTCGGGATACATGGTGTCAATCTTGTTGCCGCCGCCCTTGTACACGTCCACGACGGCCAGCTCGCTGGCGTAATTCGGATTGTCGTCCTGGGTATAGGAGCGGCCCACCAGCGTGTAAGGGCCAATGCTCATGCGGTCGCCCATTCCCAGCGGCGCCTCGTTCTGCTGGTTAAACGCCGAGCCGGCGATGCCGATGACGATGACCACCACGCCGAAGTGGACGACGTATCCGCCGTAGCGGCGCGTGTTGCGGCGCGTCAGTTGCACCATCGAGCCGAGCAGGTTCTGCCCCGTCTTTTCGGCGATCACGCGCCCGCCGCGAATGAATTCCGAAGCCACGGTCGCCGTCACCAGCACCGACAGAGAAATCGCCATCAGCGAGTAGAAGACTGCACTGTCCTGCCACGGACGCATGCCCAGGGCGATCAGCAGGACAGCCGTCGCCACCGCGGCCACGGCCGGCCACAGGAAATTGCGCTTCAGACTCTCTACCGATGTCTTACGCCAGGCCAGCAGCGGCCCCACCGCGGTCAACAGCAGCAGGAACATCCCGATGGGCAA
>DATKLD010000207.1:0-8172 GCA_035542595.1 Terriglobales bacterium | reverse complement strand
GGAGGAGGCGCAGGCGCAACTGGCACGGCTTAACCGGGTGAAGGAATTGAGCGGAGGGAAAATGCCTTCGCAGACGGATCTGGATGCGGCGAAGGCCAACCTGGCGCGGTACAAGGCGGATGAAGCGAGTTCCAAGGCGGCGGTGGCTCAGGCGCAGGCGGCGTTGAATGTGAACCGGACCGATTTGACGAAAGCGGTTATCACGTCGCCGATCAATGGAGTGGTGTTGAAGCGCTCGGTCGAGCCCGGGCAGACAGTGGCGGCGTCTTTCCAGTCGCCGACGCTGTTCACGCTGGCGGAGGACCTGACGCAAATGGAATTGCAGGTGGATGTGGATGAGGCAGACGTGGGGCAGGTGCGCGATGGGCAGGAGGCGACGTTTACGGTTGACGCCTACCCGGACCGGACATTTCCGGCGCGAATAACGCAGGTGCGCTACGGCTCCCAGACGGTGGAAGGCGTGGTGACTTACAAGACGGTGCTGAACGTGGACAATAGCAGCCTGGCGCTGCGGCCGGGGATGACAGCGACGGCAGTGATCACGGTGAACAAGCGAGAGGACGTGGTGCTGGTGCCCAATGTGGCGATGAGGTTCGTGCCGACGGTGAAGGCGACGGGCAATTCTGGAGGAGGCGGCCTGGTGGGCATGCTGTTGCCGCACCCGCCGGGAATGAACGACAACAAGACCGAGGAGCCGGACACCAAGAAGAAGGAGCAACAGGTATGGACGGTGCGCGGGGGCCAGTTGGCAGCACTGTCTTTTGCGAAGGGCTTGAGCGACGGGCAACAGACCGAGGTGGTGAGCGGGTCGGTGGAGCCGGGGATGGAACTGGTGACAGAAGAGGCGAGTGCGAAGCGATGAGCGGGAGCAGCGAACATTCCGGGAACGGCGGGCCGCCGCTGATTGAGCTGTGGGGCGTGAGGAAGGTGTATGGCACCGGGACCGCGGCCATGGAGGCGCTGCGGGGGGTGGACCTGCGGATTGAGCAGGGCGAGTTTGTGGCGGTGATGGGCGCCAGCGGCTCGGGCAAGAGCACGTGCATGAACATCCTGGGCTGCCTAGATACGCCGACTGCGGGCGAGTATTGGTTTCAGGGTGTGGAGGTGGGGAAGCTGACGCGCAACCAGCGGGCGCTTTTGCGGCGGCACTACCTAGGGTTTGTGTTCCAGAGCTTCAACCTGCTCAAGCGCACCTCGGCGGTTGAGAATGTGGAGCTGCCATTGATTTATCGGCACGCGGGGGCGCAGCGTCATTCGCGGGCGTTGATGGCGTTGAAGCAGGTGGGGCTGTCGGGATGGGAGGAGCATACGCCGGGCGAGCTTTCTGGGGGGCAACAACAGCGGGTGGCGATCGCGCGGGCGATTGTCAGCCAGCCGGTGGTGCTGCTGGCGGATGAGCCGACGGGGAACCTGGATTCGGCGCGGAGCGTGGAAATCATGCAGCTTCTGCGGTCCTTGAATAGACATGAGGGGCTCACGGTCATCATGGTGACGCACGAGGCGGACATGGCCGCGTTCGCAAAGCGGATTGTGCATTTTCGAGACGGATTGATCGAGAAGGACGATAAGCAACACGAGGAGGAAGTATGCTCGCGATGATGGGGAATGCCTTCCTGCTGGCATTGCGGGAACTGCGGCGGAATGTGATGCGCTCGATCCTGACGATGCTGGGCATTATCATTGGGGTGGCGGCGGTGATCATCCTGGTGACCTTGGGGAGCGGCGCCACCCGCAGGGTGACGGAGCAGATCGCCAGTTTAGGGAGCAATCTGCTGATGCTCAGTCCCGGCAAGCGGATGGGCCCGGGCCAGAGCTCAGGAGCGGCCCCGTTCAAGCTGGCGGATGCCGAGGCCATTGCGCGGGATGTGCCGTCGCTGGCAGCGGTAGCGCCGGTGTCGAGCCGGTCAACCACCGCGATTTACGCGAACGAGAACTGGGCCACATCGGTGACCGGCACGACCGAACAGTATTTCACGTTGAGCAATCGGCGGGTCCGCGAGGGGCGGGTGTTCACGACGAGCGAGACGCGGCTGGGGTCGGCGGTGTGCGTCATCGGCGAGACGGTGCGGAATAAGTTGTTTGGCGGGCAGAGCCCGATCGGCAGCCGGATCCGGCTGCAGAAGCTTTCGTGCGAGGTAATCGGGCTGCTGGGGGCGAAAGGCCAGAACACGATGGGGCAGGACCAGGACGATGTGATAGTGGTTCCGCTACGGACTTTTCAACGGCGCATCGCTGGCAACGAGGATGTGAGCATTATCCAGGTCTCCGCGAAGGATGGCGCCTCGACCGAGCGCGTGAGGAGGGATATTACGCGGCTCATGCGCGGCCGGCGGCATCTGTCCTCCGGGCAGGATGACAATTTCAATGTGATGGATATGAAAGAGATCGCCTCGATGCTGTCGGGGACAACGCAAATGATGACGATGTTGCTGGGAGCCGTTGCGGCGGTGAGCCTATTGGTGGGTGGCATCGGCATCATGAACATCATGCTGGTGTCGGTGACGGAACGGACGCGGGAGATTGGGACGCGGTTGGCGATCGGCGCCCTGGAGCGGGAGGTGCTGCTGCAGTTCCTGGTGGAGGCGGTGGTGATTTCGTCCTTCGGCGGGCTGATCGGGATTGTGCTGGCGCTGGTGTCCTCGTCTTTGCTCACCGGGGTGCTGCAGGTGCCGTTCGTATTCAACTCGCCGATCGTGATGATTGGGTTTGCGTTTTCGGCCGTGGTGGGCGTGGCGTTTGGCTACGTGCCGGCGCGCAAGGCGGCAAGGCTGGATCCGATTGAGGCGCTGCGGCACGAGTAGGAGCTTCAGAGGGCGGGGTGGGGCGTAATGTAACTCGGCGAAACCTCGTCAACAACTGGTTGCAGATTCTCTTGTCTGATAAGGCATCTGAAAGGTGTCTGGGTGCGCGTTGATGCAGGTCGGGCTTCTGGGGTGAGGGGGGCACTGACTACTGAGCACGGATCACAGTCCATTCCCTCTCGTCGTTCGTCCTCCACCCACCCTCTCACTCGCACCGCCGTCAGCGCTGCGCCCTTGCCCGGGGACCTCCTCCACACCTCCATCCTCTTCGGCGGCCTCGCGCTCGCCGAATGGCGCATCCCCGCACTGCGAGCCACAACCTGCGCAGCATGAACCCGCTCGTCGACCCCACCCGCTGCCCCCTTTGCGGCAGCCCGAACAACTGCCTCATGGCGTCCAGCAACGCGTCATCAAATGCACAATGCTGGTGCGCCACCAAACGCTTCCCTCCCGAACTCCTCGTCCGTGTTCCCCGGCACGCGCGCAAACGCGCCTGCATTTGTGCCGACTGCTGGGCCGCGGCAGTCTCGGCACTCGCGCCCGAGGCAACCCTGTCCACCTCAAGCCACGCCCATGAGCCAGCAGCCATTCACCCTTGAGGGAGAAGAGCGGCGTATCGACTCCAAGCGCGCCCTGCTGGCATACCTGCGCTCCCCACCGAAACACTTCACCCTCGAGAACTACCTGTGCCTGTCCCGCATCCTAACCCAGGCAGGCTGGCGCTTCGACGAGTCACTCTGGCACAAAGACAGCCACCACCTCGCCGTCATCGAAGCTGCCATAATCGAGTTGGAGGCCCAAATCGCCGCCGACAAAGACCGCGTGCTTCGTCACACCGTGAAAAACTATCCAAAACCCCAGGATAAACAGGACACTCCCAATCGCCGCTAGACCTGCTGTGTCGTGCTCGCCTCCTGTCCTTTAGGCACCAATACCCGACTCAACAACAGTGCCAGCCCAAACACCACCAGCGCGCCCACAGCCCCAGCTACCGCCGTGGCCACCACCGGCGACTTGCATCCTGGTATCGCGTAATTCGCCAGCGGTGCCGATAAGACCGCCCCGCCCCTGTGCTCAAAGCCCAGCCTCGCCGCGACCGTTTCCAGTCCATCCGGCCACGGACACGCGAACGGTGCCACAAAAACCGCCAGCCCGAGGCTTACCACCAACCCAAGGCCGACAACTCCGCCGAGCCGCAACTGTCCCGCGCTCGCGCCGCTCTCCGTCACCAACTCTGGCCGTGCTCGCGCGATGACCAGGAACACCAGCGCGCTGATCAACCCTTCCCCCAACCCAATCAGCATGTGGACGCCCGCCATAGCTGTCACTGTCACGGACCACGGGGCCACGCCGGACCAGGCCAGTTGTCCCGCGCAGGCGACCGACGCCAGCACCGCTGAGCACCATCCGGCAAAGGCCACCCCCGCCACCCGTCCGCGCAGACCCGGCACACACCGGTTGACCGTCCAGTAAATCGCCCACCCGCCAACCGCGCCCACCAGCGCCATGTTAAACACATTCGCTCCCAATGCCGTCACCCCTCCGTCACCAAAGAGGAAGCACTGCACTAGCAGCACTGCCGTCAGCACCACCACGCCGGCCGCCGGCCCAAGCAACGCCGCCACCAGCACGCCCCCAAGCAGATGCCCCGATGTCCCGCCCGCCACCGGAAAATTCACCATCTGCGCTGTAAACAGGAAAGCCGCACTCAACCCAAGCAGGGGCATCCGGCGCGCCGGCAACTCTTGCCGGACCCGCCGCACCGCCAGGGCCACGCCCGCTGCCGACAGCGCACCCGTCGCCGCCATCGTCTTCGGGTCAAGAAATCCGTCCGGAATATGCATTTTTCGCTTCCTCAGCCCCGCTTCACGACCCGAATTTCTCCCCCCGGCGCACCGATCGCGATGTTGAATCACGCAAGGACGGCACACGTCCCGCGCGCCACCAACCCAGCGCCAGCAACGCCCCGGCAACGAGTCCGACCCAGATTACTTGTGGAGACCACCTGGCTGCCAAGGCATAGCGCGACGGGGTTCGCGGTTTCTCTTCCAAAACACGGCCTTTGACGACGATAGCCGGCGCCTTGGCCGCTGGAGGCGAGGCTCCCTTTGTTGCCGCCGCAGGCGCTGGCCCGGGAACCGGTTGCAGCTCGGCTCGTTTCGAGATCGTAGCATTCTCCAGGGCCACCTGCGGAGCCAGATCAACTCGCGCCTGCCGAAGCTGTGCCAGCATCTCGGGTGAGGGCTGCCAATATCCCTTTTCCACGACCGTCAGCATCCGGTCCAACATTGCTTGGTAAGCGGCGAGATTCTGCGCCGCTTTAAACTTCTCGCGGACGTCGAGCTTGTTACGGTCCTGGACGTACACCTCGAACATTTCCTGCCACCTGGCGGCACCCACTGCTTCCGGCACGGTCACCTGCCAACCCCAAAGATTATCCGTCACTTGCCGGATCATCCGCGCCCCGGCGTAACCCTCCTTGAGCATGGCCTCAATCCACTTCGGATTGAGATAGCGCGCCTGCATTTCGCGGCCCATGTATCGCTCCAGCGTCATCGTTTCGCCAGACCGGGGATTGCTTAAATCCGCCACCAGCGTGTCCGCCGGCTTGCCATTCACTGTGCGCACAGCCATCGCGGTGCCGCCGAGGTATTGATAGAAGTCGTCGCTGTCTATCGCGCCGTAGATGTTTGACGAGCGGCTGTGAACCACTCCCTTCGCTCCCTTGAGCGCCAGCCGCAACACCGTCGGCGAAAGGTCCTCGTTCGTGCCGCCCCGCGCCCGCGCGCCCCAAAAACCTTGCCCAAACAAATGGCTCATGCGGTTGAAGAACACTCCAGCGACCTTGTCCTGGTTTGTCCAGGTGCTGGCCTGCTGGATGGTATGGTCCAGACCCGCGCCGTACGTGCCGGAAGGCACGCTGAACAATCGGACCGAGGCCAACCGGTCTGCTTCGGCGGGCGAGACGCCCTGTGCTTCAAGCTCAGCACGAGCGGCGCCGATGTCACGCAGCACCGGGTTGTCCTCCCCGCCGTCCGTCTTCACCAGGTTCACCGCCTGGTCCATCAGTTGCATGAGGACCGGGAACAAATCGCGGTAAAGTCCCGAAGGAATGATCGTAACGTCCACACGCGGACGCCCCAGCGCGGCCCGTGAAATCAACTCCACCCCTTGCACGCGCCCGCGCGCGTCCCACGTCGGCCGCACGCCCAGGAGCGCCAGGATCTGCGCTTCCATCACCCCCTCGTGCCGGCTCGTCTCCGTGCCCCAGAGGTTAAACACCAGCCGATTGGGAAACTCGCCGCCGTGGCGTTTCCGATACGAATCGACCAGGTCGCTCGCCAGCCGCGAGCCCGCCGCGAACGTTGCTGCCGACGGCAGCCGGGCGGGATCAAAGCCGTAGAAGTTCTTTCCCGTCGGCAACGCCTCGGGATTGCGGATGGGATCATTGCCCGGTCCGGCCGGGATGTAACGCCCCGCCAGCCCAGCGGACAGCGCCTCCAGTTCAGCCGGACCGGAGGCCTCGATGCGTGCCATCAAATCCGCTCTCCGCTTAGCATGTTCCTCCGGGGCCAGGTCTGGCTCCAGGGACAGAATCGCCTCCGCCGTCGCCGCGCGTTTCGCCTCGTCCGGCGCAACCCCGAACGTATGCATGCCGAACGGCGTCATCCGCTCGCCAATTCTCTTTAGGTGATGCTCGATCTCCTCGATCTGCTCGTCATTCAACACCGCCCCCGTCGCGAGTGAAATGGACAGGTCTTTCAGCAAACCATGATTCTGGCAGCGTTGCGCCAGGTCTCGCAGCATGTCCTCGCCGGCCGGCGAACCCTTTCCCTTGGCCACGTGGTAATCGTTGATCAGCCCGCCGATTTCGCGCAACTCCGGGCTCAGGCTCGCCCGGTCCAAAGGTGGTGGCAGGTGCGTGATCATGGTCGCCATCGCGCGGCGCTTCGCCTGCAGACCCTCGCCCACATCATCAACAATGAAGGGATAGAACTGCGGCATAGCCCCGACAATCACTTCGCCGGTGTCCGCGGCGGTAAAGCCGACTTCCTTGCCCGGCAGCCACTCGTGGGTCGCATGCGCGCCAACGTGAATCATCGCGTCTGCTTTGAAGTTCTGCTGCAGCCAAAGATAGAACGCGAGGTACTGGTGATGCGGCGGCAGCTTGATGTCATGATACACCGCCTCGATGTCCTGGTCCCAGCCGCGCGTCGGCTGCGCGCCAAAGACTACGTTGCCCCAGCGCAGTATAGGCAACACGAAATACCCCTGGCCTGCATCGTCGTGCCAGACCATCACCTGGCTCAACTCCGGCTCACCCCACTTGGAGAGAACCTGCATGCGCAACGTGGCAGTTAGCTGGTCGAACCACTGCCGGTATTCCGAAACTGGAACCAGCGGAACCCGCCCCGAGCGAGCCAGCAGATTAAGCTCCGAGAGCAGATTCGTGCCCGGCATCGGGTTGTTTCCAAACGTGCGGACGGTCGTGAACAACTCGTCCGCATTTGTCGGCGCGCCCGTTGTCGCATACCCATCGGCGCGGAGCCGGTTGAGGATTTGCATTAGCGATTGCGGCAGCACATTCAAGTAGGATGCTCCAATGCTCTCCTTGCCCGGTGGGTAATTGTAGTAAATGACCGCCACGCGTTTCTCCGCCGGCGCCTCCTGGCGCAGGTGGACGAAGGCCCGCACTCGGTCCGCCAGGCGTTCGACCCGCTCACCAATCGGCATCGTCATCACGTAGGTTTGCCCGGTCGCCACGTCCACCACCTTTTCCTTGGAAGCCACGATCGTCGGGGCAACCGCCCCGGCAAGTTCGGCGCTGCCGATTTGCCACGACCGCTCAATGAACTCCAGTCCGCTCTCCGACCGCTCCCAATCGCTGCGGCTCTGGCTGTTCAGGGCAATCGCATTGAGCACCGGCACATCCAGTTGCCTCAGTAACGGCGCCAGCTTGTCCGGCACATTTCCGATCTTGAGCGTCAACCCGACGATCGCCTCCACTCGGCTGTGGCCGTTCGTCCCGCGAAACAGTACCGGCAGGGCTGCGTCACTCGGATACCCGAACCCGAATACCACATTCAGTCCCCTCGCTTGCAGCGCGCTATCCAACGCCGACAGCAGTTCCGTCTGCCCGGACGTCGCCGTGTCCCGGGAGAAATACACTCCCACCCACGGCCGGCTGGACGCATTCGTCCTCACCGCCAGATAGGCTGCGGCGTAATCCTCAAACCGCACAAAAGCCCGCCGGCCTGCCGGCTCGAAAAACCCGTATTCAGGAAACGGCGAAGGCGGCAGAAATGTCAGTCCCGGCCGGTGACGGCGTGCCAGCGCAGCCCGCACCAGTTGAACCAGATTGGCCTGGCCA
>DATKLD010000206.1:0-7632 GCA_035542595.1 Terriglobales bacterium | reverse complement strand
GTCTTCTTGCTGATGATGAGCGTCCACTGCTTCTGCGAGGGGATGGTGAACAGCGTGTAATTGCCGGCCGGGACCTTGGCACCGCCGACATCGAGGCTCGAATTGGTGACGAACGTGGTGGCTTCGTTGGCGCCCGTTCGCCACTCCTTGTTGAAGGGCACCAGGCCGCCAAAGATCTTGCGGCTCTTTACGGAAGGACGGCTGTAGTCGATGTGCACGGTCTTGCCGTCGGCAAATTTGCACTCAGCCGATCCCGGCGGGCTGGGACGCTTGCTCTTGTCCTGGGCGCATGCAAGCACGGAGTAGACAGCGATGGCAGCGAGAAGAACGGCGCAGGTGCGCAGTCGGATCATCGATTCCCCCTCTCAAAGAGCGTGATATTGTAACGCGCCACGCAATTCCGTGCTTTCAGGGGGTTGGAAACGGATGACCGCCAGGACGATTCGATACAGTCTGGTGGTGGCGCTGACGGCATGCGCCACGGCACAAGCGCAGAAAGCCGGCGCCGTTGATGCTGTGCGGCCGCAGGCCACTATCCAACGCAACGTCGCCGAGCTCCCGGCGGAGAAGGGAACTGACGTTGCCTGGAACGACCTGCTGCGCACCGGCGAGCAGGGACGCGTCCGTGTGCTGCTGCTGGACCAGTCGCTGATCTCGGTGGGTCCGAAATCGGAAGTCCGAGTAGTGCAGCGGGAGCCCGCTTCCGACCAGAGCAATCTCGAACTGGCCTACGGCAAAGTTCGCATGCGGCTCGCGCCCCAGCCGGGGCAGCGCTTCGAATTGCGCACGCCGACGGCGGTCGCCGGCGTGATCGGGACCGATTTCGGCGCCGATGCCTCAGTCCCCGGCGCGACCCACTTCATCTGCCTGGAAGGCGATGTCAGGATCTCGAACGTCGACCCACAAATCCCCGGGACCGTCATCTGCAGAGGCGGCTACATGACCGACGTGAAGGCAGGCCAGCCGCCAGCAGAGCCTACGCCCGCTACGGCCGACCACATGGAGAACTGGCGGCGGAACAACGAACCGGACGGGGACAAAGCCGTCCCGGACCACATGGATCATCACCAATAAAGCTCCGGGCTAGGGGATGATGCCCAGCGCTGCGTACAGCTCGTCCGGCCTATAGAGGACGCCATCCTTGACGACCAGCGCGGTTCTTCTGATGTCGCTGATACTCGCCACCGGATCGCCGTTTACCAGTGTGAGGTCGGCGAGCTTGCCGGCGGCGATCGAGCCGAGGTCGCGGTCCATCTTCATAATGCGGGCGGCGCCGAGCGTGGCATCCTGCAGAACTTTGTTCGCAGGGATGCCAAGCTGAACGTCAAGTTCGAGCTCACGATGAAGCGCGAAGCCGGCCATCGAGTCGGTGCCGTCCTCGATCGGAATTCCAGCTCGATACATGAGCCCAACCAGTTCCATCATCTTTGTAAATGATTGCCGGTAGCGCTCCTCCATTCCGGGCGGCGGCATTAGAGCGCTGGACATCAGGCCGCGCCGCACTTGAGGGGGGAGGCGTCCGGCGACCGGCTGGAAGCCGCGCGGAATCTTTCCCGCGGGCCCCACTAACAGCTCCTCGAGAACACTAAGGGTAGGATCGAGCACGGTGTGATGCTCCTGCAGCAGCTTGATGAAGGCCTGAACCTGCGCTGAGTTGAGATCGAGATCGGCGCCGCGCCGGGCGACCTCGGTGAAGCGCGTGGGTGTGTTCGTATTCTTCACGTCGGGCATGAAATTCAGCATCAGGAAATTGGCGTGCTGGATCTCGTCGTAGCCAAGTTCGACGCACTGCGTAGCTGTCATCTCCGCCGGAATATGCCCGCTGACGCGCAGGCCGTGCTTGTGGGCTTCGTCGATAATAGCCGGGACTAACTCGGGTTTCACTGAGCTGTAGATCTTGATCTGGACGTATCCCAGGCGCAGGTAGTTATCGACCGCCGCGCGCGCTTCCTGTTCCGTGGAAACCAGCACCTTCGTCGGCCCCTGGTAGGGGCCGGGCCCATCGATCACGCCGGCCAGCACGATCCGCGTGCCGACTTCCTTGCCTTCGTCAATGCGCTTGCGGCGGGCCAGCAGCGAATCAGTATCGTTTGCCAGGTCGCGGACAGTCGTGACGCCGGCAGCCAGGTTCAGCAAGCCGTCATTTTCGCCAACGTGGGCGTGCATGTCCCAGAGGCCGGGCAACAGGGTCTTGCCCGCACCCTCGACAACTAATGCTCCCTCGGGAATGGCAACCTGGCCGGCTGGTCCGACGCTGCGGATGCGGTTGCCGGTCACGACTAGGCTTTGGTCCTTGACGATTTCGGCCCTCGCGCTATCGAAGAGGCTGACGTGCGTGAATACGATGCCATTTGGATAGCGATGCGCCAGCTTGCCGGCGAGCGCAGCGGAACGTGCATCGGCGGCCTCGTTCTGGGCGGCCTGCAATCGCTTGGTGCTCGCCCGCCATGCCTCGGGTATTACCGTGCTCCACGGGTTTGCAAGTGCGAAGAACGAGAGGCGGTCATCCAGCCAGACATAGGTTGGCGAAAAGTCCAATCCAATCAGGGCATACAACGTGACATGCTTCTTCTGGCCGGAGGACTCGAGCGTCAAGTCGCTGATTCGTTCCGCCTTGGTTTCGCCCTCCGGAAGCAGTGCGACCGTGCCGCCATGTCGAAGCGCTACCCGCGCGAGGATTGCCAGTTCGGCCGGGGCGGCATTGACCGCGACGTAGACGGCCGGCGCAGTCAGCCTCTTCTTGCCGTCCTCGTAATTGCTGTTCCATGTGGCTGTGCCCGATTGCAGCTCGTAGCTCTCGTGCACCGCTGATTTGTGGTAGTCGTTTCCCTCGACGGTTTCCGCCGCGGGAACACCTTCTGCGTTCAGCCGGAGCATGCTGGTGGTTTTCGGCCCGCGACCGCGGTCGTTGAATTGAAAGAAGATGTGAAGCAGCCCGTCTGGAGCGGTCCACACCGCCTGCTGGCCGGCAAGATTTCCCATGATCAGGACGGAATAGCGCTCGGCAGTACTGGGAATGTCCGCCGGCAGTTCGGGCACGGCGCTCTTCGACTGTTCGGGCTTCTGCGCCCAGCAGTTGATGGCAAGTAAAGCCGGCAGCGCGGCCTGTGCGAACCTGTGGCGACGAAATAGCACTCGGGGAAGCCTCATGCGGTAAAGAAACATCCTACGCTGTTCCCCAGATTTCACCCAGGACGCGCTGGAAATTCGCCCCCAGCACTTTTTCGATGACGGAGGCAGGCTGGCCGCTGCGTGCCAGTTCCGCCGCGATGATCCGCATGTGGTCCGGACCGTTCAAGTCGGGCACATAGGAATATCGGTCCTCGCCGGGAGCGCCGATCCCGAGTTTCTTGCGGCGTGCAATGTCTTCGTCCATCATGGCCTTTTGCGCGGGAGTGAGGGCGATTGGCTCGATCGAGTTATCGGAACCGATCCCGACGTGGTCGGCTCCGCAAACATTGATAGCGTGCAGCAGGTGATCGAGCACGTGCTGGCGCGTCGGAATCGTGGGCGAGGAGACCAGATAGGGCATCAGGTAGACGCCAAAATACCCGCCGCGGTCGGCCAGCGACTTGAGAATCTCGTCCGGCTTGTTGCGCGGGTGCGCATAGATGGCGGCGCAGCCCGCGTGTGAAATCAGAACCGGCTTCGAGGAGGTTGCGATCGCCTCCGCCGTCGTGCGATATCCGCTGTGGCTCAGGTCGACGGCGACGCCGATCTCGTTCATCTTCCTGACTGCCGCGATTCCCGCAGTGCTCAATCCGGCGTTGCCCGGCTCGAGACAGCCGTCGCCGAACACGCTGCGATTGTTGTAGGTGATCTGCATGATGCGCACGCCCAGATTGCGGAACATCGCGATGCGGTCGGGATTCTCCTCGAAAAATGCCGTGTACTGGAAACCTGGAATCAGGCCAATCTGCCGGGCCCGCTTGGCACGGGCGAT
Source organism: Terriglobales bacterium (assembly GCA_035542595.1). GTDB lineage: Bacteria > Acidobacteriota > Terriglobia > Terriglobales > Acidobacteriaceae > JAHFUA01. The sequence goes on along the minus strand of DATKLD010000206.1, from coordinate 3,689 downwards.
ATCCGAGTATCTGCGAACAACCGCGAACGTGTCGGGATAATTCTCACCCAGAGCTTGGAGCGCGCCGAGGTTCCTGAGCGTGCCATCCAGGTCCCGGTCGGAGACCGTGCAATTGATGGCGGTGATTCCTGATTGCCGGATTTCCGCCAGCATTTCCTGAGTGGGCGGCTTGTCCGCATCGACAAACGGACTGCAAAGTGAATCTATTACGATTGCGTTCAGGTAGAGCTCGGCGATGTCGGGTGATCGGGCCGGACGTTGGGCTGCGAACAGGCGCTGGCCAAGCAGCGCCGCACCTGAAAGCTTGGCAGCAAAGATGGAAAATTCGCGGCGATTCAGCGCGGAGGTCCCCCCAAGTGCAGTCGGACGCGAGATTATATAACGGAGCGCAGCCAGGGCTGACTCTTGCCGCCCGGAGTGCCTTGCACTATGGCGATGCGCTACCTGCTCCTGCTATCGGTATTGGGGGCGGTCGCGGTTTTCCCGCCCAGCCGCCCGCGGAACCCACGCCGGCGGCGGCGGAGCACATGGAGAACTGACGGCGGAACAACGAGCCGGATGGTGGCCAACAGACCACGGATCACACGGATCATCACTGACCGTGATGATCCGTGCCAATCCGCAGCTTTCTTAAGCCGTTACGTACTTCCCCGCCTCGATCACGCGCTGCGCGATCTGCTGGCGCAGGGCGATGGTGTTGAAGGGCTCGTACTTTGAAAGCCGTTTCAGGATCGCCAGTTGCGTGCGCAGCATGTCGCCATCGGCAACGGCGGTGATCACCTTGCGCGCCGAAGTCTCGATCTTCTCCAGCGCATGCTGCAGGTAGACGCGAGCCATGGCAGCGGGCAGCTCAGCGGCGGATTCGCCCTGGCGCTCGATCATTTTCTGTGCCCGCAGCAGAGCTGATTCTGCGGCGTAGGTCTCGATGACGATGTCGGCCAGCGCACCCATGATCTCCTGCTGGTCGACAAGCTGCTGCATGTACTTCTGCGAGGCCGCGCCGGAAGCGAACAATGCAATTTTCTTCGCGTTGGCAACCATCGCGCGCTCCGCGGCCAGTGTGCCTTCCGGACCTTCGCCCATCGACGGGCCGGAGAGCACTTCGTCCATCAGCTTCTTGATGGCCGGCATGAGCGGGATCTGGCCGCTCATGGCGCGCTTCAGCAGCCAGCCGGTGATGATCAGCCGGTTGATCTCGTTGGTGCCCTCGAAGATGCGGTTCACGCGGGCGTCGCGGTAGGCGCGCTCGGCCGGATACTCCTCAACAAAGCCGTAGCCGCCGAAGATCTGCACCGTCTCGTCCACCACCATGTCCACCATCTCCGAGCCCCACACCTTGATGATCGAGCACTCGACCGCGTATTCCTCGATGGCCTTGCGGACTTCGGTCGTGGCATTGGCGCTGGACTTATCGATCTCCGCGAGCGCCACGTCGATCATGCCGATGGTGCGGTACACCATGGACTCGCCGGTGAACACGCCAATTGCCATGTCAGCCAGCTTCTCGCGAACCAGCCCGAAGTCGGCAATGACTTTGCCGAAGGCCTTGCGCTGTTTGGCATACTCGATCGCCGCCTGCAGCGAGTTGCGCGCGCCGCCCACGCAACTGGCGCCCAGCTTGAAGCGGCCCACATTCAGAATGTTGAAGGCGATGATGTGACCCTTGCCGACTTCGCCGAGCAGGTTCCCGACCGGCACCTTGCAGTCGGTGAGGATCAGCGGACAGGTGGAAGAGCCGCGGATGCCCATCTTGTGCTCTTCCGCGCCCACGGCGAAGCCGGGAAAATCCTTCTCAATCAGGAATGCTGTGAACTTTTCGCCATCGACTTTGGCGAAAACGGTGAACAGGTCGGCGAAGCCGGCGTTGGTGATCCACATCTTTTCGCCGTTCAGGATGTAGTGCTTGCCGTCAGGCGAGAGTTGCGCGCGGGCGCGGCAATTGAGCGCGTCCGAGCCGGAGGAGGATTCGGACAGCGCATATGCGCCGACCATCTCGCCCGCGGCCAGCCGCGGCAGATATCTCTTCTTCTGGTCTTCGGTGCCGAAGTAGACGATGGGTAGCGTGCCGATGCCGACGTGTGCACCCCAGGTGGTGGCGAAGCCGGCGTACTTGGAAATCTTGTCGGCGATGATGCAGGACGTGACCTTGTCCATGTCGGTGCCGCCGTAGGCTTCGGGGATGTCCACCGAGCTCAGACCCAGGTCGCTGGCCGTCTTGAGCAGACTGCGTGCGATCGCCCAGTCTTTGTGCTCGAGCTTGTCGGCGGCGGGGACGATCTCGTTCATCGCGAACTCTTCCGCCGTCTTGGCGATCTGCAGATGTTCTTCGCTGAAGTCTTCCAGCGTGAAGACGTCGTTGGGGTTGCGTTCTTCCAGCAGAAAACTGCCGCCGGTAATTCTGACTTTCGGAATTGCTACGGTAGCCATAAATCCTCTCTTCTAGAACAAATTCAGCACGCAGACACCGAGAATATCAGACAGAATCGCTCCGTGTCTCCGCGGCTCAATTTCACCGAATGTTCTCGAAAATGCCGGCCGCGCCCATGCCGCCGCCCACGCACATGGTCACCAGTCCGTAACGTGCGCTGCGGCGCTTGAGCTCACGCAAGATGGTTGCTGTCAGTTTGGCGCCGGTGCAGCCCAGGGGATGTCCGAGGGCGACAGCGCCGCCGTTGGGGTTGATTTTGGCCGGATCGAGGCCGGCCTCCTTGATGACCGCGAGCGATTGCGCGGCAAAGGCTTCGTTCAGCTCGATCACGGCCATGTCTTCAAGCTTCAGGCCAGCCATCTTCAGCGCCTTGGGAATGGCATACACCGGGCCGACTCCCATCTCTTCGGGCTTGTAGCCGGCCGTTGCGAAGGCGACAAAACGCGCCAGAGGCTTGATGCCCAGGGCCTTTGCCCGATCGGCCGACATGACTACGGCCGCCGCTGCGCCGTCCGACATCTGTGAGGAGTTGCCGGCGGTCACGGTGCCGTGGGCGTGGAATGCGGGCTTCAGCGCCAGGAGGGCTTCGAGCGTGGTGTCGGCGCGCGGGCCTTCGTCTACCTTGAACACAATGTCGGTGCGCTTGGGCTTCGAGCCGTTCGGCGTGGTGAAGCTGACGGGCACGGGCACGATCTCGTCCTCGAACTTGCCTGCCTGAATCGCAGCGATGGCCTTCTGATGGGACTGCAGGGAGAACTCGTCGGCCTGCTCGCGACTGATGCCGTAGCGCTTCGCCAGCCTCTCGGCGGTGAGCCCCATAGAAAGATAGGCGTCGGGATAGTGGTCCACCAGCCAGGGATTGGCCGAGACCTTGTGTCCGCCCATGGGGATCATGGTCATGGATTCGGTGCCGCCGGCGACCGCCACGTCGTAGGCGCCCGCGGCAACGCGGTCAGCCACGAGGGCTATAGCCTGCAACCCCGAGGAGCAGAAACGGTTGATGGTCATCGCCGAGATCTCGACCGGCAAGCCGGCGCGCAGCGAGGCAATGCGGGCCACGTTCATCCCCTGCTCGGCCTCGGGCATGGCGCAGCCCAGAACCACGTCTTCGATCTCTTTTGTGTTGAGTTGCGGCACGCGTTCGAGCGCGCCCTTGATGGCAACGGCCGCAAGATCATCGGGCCGGGTGGCGCGCAGAGTGCCTTTGTAAGCTTTGCCGACGGCGGTGCGGACGGAGGATGCAATTACGACTTCTTTCATA
>DATKLD010000205.1:0-8513 GCA_035542595.1 Terriglobales bacterium | reverse complement strand
AGCCACCAGCGCCTCCATTTCCACCCCGGTAACAGCAGTCGTGGCTGCGCTGGCAGTGATCGCGACGCCATTCTTGCATAGCTTGGTGTGCACATCAATGTGACTAAGGGGAACGTTGTGGCACATCGGGATCAGCTCGGCACTCCGCTTGGCGGCGGCAATGCCTGCAAAGCGTGCGATTTCCAGCGGGTCACCCTTGGGATTCCGCGGCAAAGCCTTGAGCACGCGCGGGGAGAGCGCGACGAACGCCGAAGCCTCCGCCTCGCGCCTGGTGGGCTGCTTGGCGGAAACATCCACCATCCGGGCCTGTCCGCGACCGTCGTAATGCGACAGCTTGCCCATTTATTTTTCCAGCTCGGCCAGCACTTCCTCCGCGTGCCCTTCCGCCTTGACCTTGGGGAAGACATGAGCGACCCGGCCCTCGCCATCGATCAGAAACGTGGTGCGCTCGATGCCCAGTACTGTCTTGCCATACATATTCTTCTCTTTAAGCACGTCGAAGGCCTCGGCCACCTTCTTGTCGGGGTCGGAGAGCAGCGTGAACGGCAGGTCGTACTTTTCCTTAAAGCTCTTCTGCGCCTTGGGCGAGTCAGGCGAGATCCCCAGCACCACCGCCCCGGATTTCTGGATCTTGCTGTATGCGTCGCGGAACCCGCACGCCTCGATGGTTCACCCCGGCGTGTTGGCCTTGGGGTAAAAGTACACCACAACGTTCTTTCCGCGATAATCTTTAAGGGAGACACTCTTGCCGTTTTCGTCGGGCAAAGTGAATTCAGGGGCTTTCTCTTTGACGTCCATAGGCAATCATTTTTACAGCAACCGCCGGGGATTCGCCATCCTCGCCCTGCTGACGATAGTGGCGATGACCGCCAGCCTCGCACCCGCACAATCCAAGAAGAAAGAAAAAGGCCCGCGGGCGCTGGCCGTGGTCGAACTGCCCGCGGACGGCAAATCGAAGCCTCGGCTGATACCCATCACGATCCTGGTCAACGGCCGTTTCTGGGACGCTTCCATCTACCTTGCCGATCCGCGGCCCATGGCCCTGGACCCCGGCAACGTGTATGAGGTCGAGCGCAGCGGCAAGCCGGTCGGATTTTTCACCGTGACCGAAACCCGCCCTGGCAAAGACCACTGGACCGCCTTCGGCGACTGGCAGCCGGAATCGGAGAAGGCTCGCCCTGCGGCCAAGCCTGCGCCATCGTGGCGCGCGGAAGATGAAGACCGCCCGGTGCTGCACAAGCGGCAGCCTTCCACGCCTGACCAGGCAGCCCAGTCGGCATCGTCGACCTCGTCCGCAGCACCCGCTCCGGCGCCGCCACCACCACCGCCACCAGAGGATCCCAACCGTCCTGTTCTGCGGCGTGGCAAGCCGAAACCGCAGCCGCAGGAACCACAAGAGGAGCCCGTGGAGACCGCCAGCCCGTCCAAGCCGGCGGCCTCGCAGCCCGCCGCTCCCTTCCGGGCGGGAGAGGTGCTGCCTGCGATATCCGACGCCGGCGGCCCCGAGCCGCGCCCCTACACCTACGCCTGGGGGCCGGACGAGCAGCAGAAGCTGATCAAGGCGGTCTCGGACATCGCCATCACCGAGGTCGCGCGCTACGCGAAGAGCAACCCCGCGCTTCGCCATGCGCCGGCGGCGGCGTTCGACCAATCTACGATTCTGCTCTTCGACCTCGACTACGACAACAACCCCGAGGTCGTATTCACCGCGCGCGTCCCCGCCGCTGCTCCCCAAGCCACGCGCGCCCGCACCGCCAAGCCAGCGCCGCGTGCGCCGGCTTTCTTTTTCTACGTGACCGTGGTCGGACAGACCGATCTCTACGGCCAGATGCGCAAGCTGTTCAGCTCGGTCACTGACAGTGCGCATCTCGACGTCTTTCCGCGGCTCGAGTTGATCGATGCCGTGGATGCCGAGGGCACCGGGCGCGGCAACCTACTCTTCCGCGCCTGGAGCAGCAACACGGCAAGCTACCGGCTCTACCACGTCGGTCCCGATACCCTGAGAAAGCTCTTCGACAGCGCGGGAGAATGATTGATTCATTGAGCCATTGAGTCGTTGACGGACTCCTGTACAATGGCGCACCACTTTCTCCCGAGGATGGAACTCATGCGCAAGCTCTGCCTGTTTGTAGCGCTTTTGGCGCTAGCCGTACTGGCCACCGCCCAGCAGCAGCCCGACTTCTCCAAGGTCGAGATCAAAGTCACCAAGGTGGCTGGGACCGTTTACATGCTGCAGGGGTATGGCGGTAACATCGGTGTTTCGGTCGGCGAAGACGGCATCCTGATTGTCGATGACCAGTTCGCCCCGCTGGCCGACAAGATCAAGGCTGCGCTCAAGGGCATCACCGACAAGCCGGTGAAGTTCGTGCTCAACACCCACTGGCATTTCGACCACACTGGCGGCAACGCCTATTTTGGCGAGAACGCCCCCATCATCGCGCACGAAAACGTCCGTAAGCGCCTGCAGAGCGGGGGCGAGATCAAAGCTTTCAAGATGGAAGTCCCGCCCGCGCCCAAGGCCGCGCTGCCGGTGGTTACCTTCGCGGACAAGGTCACCGTCCACATCAATGGCGAGGACATCCGCGCCATCCACTTCCCGAAAGGCCATACCGATGGCGACATCGTCGTCTTCTTCCCGCAGTCGAACGTGGTGCACATGGGCGACGATTTCTTCGCCGGCATGTTTCCCTTCGTGGACCTGGACAGCGGAGGCAGCGTCCAGGGCCTGATCGCCGACATCGCGCAGATCATCCCCATGCTCCCGCCGGACGTGAAGGTCATCCCGGGGCACGGGCCGCTCTCGAACCTCGACGACCTGAAGAAGTTCGAGGACATGTTGCGCGGCACGACGGCGGCCGTAGCCGCGGCCATGAAGCAGGGCAAAACCCTCGATCAAATGAAAAAGGAGAAAGTGCTGGCAAATTATGCCGAATGGGGCAAGGGAATGCTCAATGCCGACGTTTTCACGGAGATCCTCTACAACGATCTGAGCGGGAAGAAAACAGGCGCCTTCCTGAAGCACAACTGAAACCGGCCAAGGATTAGCACGGATGTTCGCGGATCGGTTTTCTAATAATCCGTGCACATCCGTGGCGCCTTTTACCCGGCCAGCTTCTTGTCCAGGAGCTCATTGACCAGCGCTGGATTAGCCTGGCCCTTGGTCTTTTTCATCACCTGACCAACGAAGAAGCCTTTCAGCGTAGTCTTGCCGGCGCGGTACTGCTCCACCTGCTTGGAATTTTCGGCCAGCGCTTCATCGATGGCCTTCTCAATCGCGCCCGCGTCGGTGATCTGCTGCGGCTTCTCCTTTTCGTACACCGCGGGGAAGTCCTGATTGCGCTCGAAGCACAGGTCGTAGAGCTCCTTGAGCTGCTTGCCGGTGATCGCGCCCGTCTCCACTAAGTCTGCCGACAGGGCCACGCCCTTCATCGAAATCGGCGACTGCTCAAGTTCGAGGCCCCTGGCCTTAACCCTCCCCATCAGCTCGCTCTGTACCAGGTTGGCGACGCGCTTGGGATTCTTCGCCGCCTTGGCCGCCGTCTCGAACTGCTCGGCAAGCGAACGGGTCGCGGTCAGGACGTGCGCGTCGTAGTCGGTGATGCCGTACTGCTGCACGAAGCGCTTGCGCATGGCCTCGGGCAGCTCGGGCAGCTCGCGCCGGATCTTCGCCTGCCACTCCGCGTCCACCACCAGCGGCAGCAAGTCGGGTTCGGGGAAGTAGCGATAATCGTGCGCGTGCTCCTTCGTGCGCATGCCGTAGGTCTTGCCCTCGGCGGCGTTGTAGAGGCGCGTCTCTTGCACGATCTTGCCGCCCGATTCGAGCACGCCGATCTGCCGCTCGATCTCATACTCCAGCGCCTGCCGGATAAAGCGGAACGAATTGACGTTCTTGACCTCGATCTTGGTGCCGAACTCCTTCTGCCCGCGCGGGCGCACGCTGACGTTGGCATCGCAGCGCAGCGAGCCCTCCTCCATGTTGCAGTCGCTGACGCCGGTGAACAGGATGATCTCCTTCAGCCGCGTCAGATACTCGTGGGCTTCGTCGGGGGAAGCGATCTCGGGCTCGCTGACGATCTCGGCCAGCGGCGTGCCGCAGCGGTTCAGGTCGAGATAGGTTTTGTCGGAGGAATCGGCGAAGCCCTCGTGCAGACTCTTGCCCGCGTCTTCCTCGAGATGCAGGCGGGTGATACCGATGCGCTTGGTGGCGCCGTTCGTCGTGATGTCGATCCAGCCGTGCTCGGCGAGCGGCTTGTCGTACTGCGAGATCTGGTATCCCTTGGGCAGGTCAGGATAGAAATAATTCTTGCGCGCGAAGATGGAAGTCTCCCGAATCTGGCAATTCAGCGCCATGGCGGCGCGCACCGCGAACTCCACCGCTTCGCGGTTCAGCACCGGCAGCGAGCCGGGAAGTCCAAGGCACACCGGACAGACGTTGGTGTTGGGCGGCGCTCCGAAGGCCGCCGAGCACGAGCAGAAAATTTTCGTTCTGGTCAGCAGTTGGACGTGGACTTCGAGTCCGATGACAGGCTCGTATTTGGCCCGCGCTCCCACCGCGGTCTCCGGCGTCGTTGCCATAATCGCTGATTATAGAACTTAGTCCACCCACGAGAACTGGGCCGTGCGCGCCCGGCGCGACAGCCGGCGCCCGAGCTTGCCGAGTCTCGAAACGGTCCGCAGCCACAGCGATTGGCCGCGCAATTGGTCGAGGTATTGCTTGTGGATATTGGTTAATGCCGCGCGCTCGATCTCCGTAAGCCCGCCCGCACCGTCCCGCAAAACGAAATCCCACGCTTCCAGCGCATAATCGTGAAATCCCAGCAGGCCGGCGATGACGCACACCTTCAGCATGCGCTCCTTGGCTTCATCGCCGGTAAAGCGGCGGTAGTGCCGCAGATGGAGCGCGTCTCCCCACAAGAGCTGACCGCGGGTGATGAGGTCGCGCGGTATCGCGGCGCGGCGATAACGGTTCCGCGTGAGGTCGAACAGCATGAAGCCAAAGCTGCGCAGGTATTCGTCCACGGCACCGAACAGCGCCTGGCCCTGGTAGAAGGGCAGGAATTCCATCTCTATCTTCAGGCCAACCACACCCGCCGCAAGAAAATGATCGGCGCCCTTGAGGATCTCGAGCTCGGTCCCCTGGGTGTCGAGTTCCAGGAAGTCAACGCCTGCGACGCCTGCTCCCGGCAGAAAATTGTTGAGAGAAACGGTTTCGACCGTCCGCTGCTCCACCACTTCGAACTGCCGGGCACAGTCGGTGAACTGTCCAACAAAGTTCGCGTTCGGCTGTAGCAGCGAGGAGCAGGCGGGCTCGCGCGTCACATACAGGGTGCGCGTTCCCTCGCTCCCTCCTGCCGCCACTTTGTAATAGGTATGCCCGGGGGAAGGATTGCGCGAGAGGCGCTCGTGCGCCTTCTCGTCCGGCTCGAACCCAAGAAAGCGGGCACCGGGCAGAGCTGCCGTCAGGCGGTTGCGTACCTCCCCGCGGGCCCCGCACATAACGTAGACGATCTCGGGCACGAGTTTGGCCAGCGCCGCCAGGCTGCGAAAGGGTCGCACGCGGAGAGACATTATTTCACCGGAGCGCGTTCGAGATACTTATCGAGGGGGATGTCGAAGAAGATCAGCTCCTGGCCCTGGCTGTTGCGCACCCCGCTGACGTAGAGGTGGGCCCCGGCGAGCGGATCGTTGATGTCCTGTACGTCGAAGAACAGGAACCCGGCTTGCGTTGCGTGGGGCTCCACGGCCTTGGCCGTGAAGCGCGAGTCCTGGATCTCCTCCTGCTCTTCCTTCTTCACGGCGCGTTTCACCTTGCGCGGAAAGGGCAGTGGATTGCCGCCGGGTGCGTCGCCGTGTACTGGCTGGCGCGCGATGCGGCGGTAAATGTCGCCCTCGGTGGCGGGCTGGATCTTCACCCGCCTGCGCGTCACCAACTCCACCTGCATGCCGGTGAGCGCGATGGGCTGGCCGCTTTCGTTGGTGATGACCAGCAACACCGGCAGCAGATCTTCTTCCTTGTACTTGATACGAAAAACTCCCTGCGCCTTTTCGGGGAGGTCGTAGGGATCGGCCGCGACCGTTACCTTTTCCTTTTCGCTGCTGTCGTGCGCAGGATAGGTCCTCGCGGCGGCGGCCTTGGGCATGACGAAGCTCTTGTCATCCTTTGCCGCCAGGTGCGTGGCCAGCAGGCCCGCCGCGGTCATAATTGCGAGAAATGCGATGCTTGGCCGCATGCCTGATTATCTCCCTCCGCAGGCGTTTCAGCCAGGGTCGGCTCAATGACTCAATGGCCCAATGAATCAATTTACAATGTCGCTCGATGTATCTCCTCTATTCTGTGCTGCTGGGCCTGGCCGTAGTGTTGGCCGCGCCGTGGTGGCTCGTCCGCATGCTCACGCAGGGGAAGTACCGCGCCGGACTGGGCGAGCGCCTGGGACGAGTGCCCGCACGGCTTGACCCAGCCCAGGGGTGCATCTGGGTGCACGCGGTTTCGGTCGGCGAGGTGCTGGCGGTCAGCGGATTGGTGGCCGGGCTGCGTGCGCGCTTTCCTGATCGTCGCGTGCTGATCTCCACGACTACTGACACCGGCCAGAAGCTGGCGCGCGAACGCTTCGGCAAAGACAATGTCTTCTACTATCCCGCGGACTTCGCCTTCGCCATCCGGCCATACTTGCGGACCCTGCAGCCTTCCTTGATTGTGCTGGCGGAAAGCGAATTCTGGCCCAACTTCCTTCGGCTTGCGCGCTGCTCGGGCGCCCGCGTCGCGGTCGTGAACGCCCGCATTTCCGACCGCTCGCTGCCTCGCTATCTGCGGCTGCGTGCGCTGTGGCGGCGTGTGCTGCACGATCTGGATATCTTTCTCGCGCAGAGCGAGGAGGATGCGCGCCGCCTAGTCGGCATTGGCGCACCCATGGAGCGGGTCCGCGTAGCGGGCAATTTGAAGTTCGATGTCGACCCACCTAAGGAAGTACCGGTCGTAAAACAGATCCGCGATGCAATTACGCGCGGCGGCGCGAATCCTGTGATCGTCGCGGGTAGCACAGTCGAGGGCGAAGAGGAACTCATATTAGAAGCCTTTGGGACCATTCTTCGATCTTATCCGAACGCGCTACTGATACTGGCCCCGAGGCGCCCGGAACGCTTTAACGCCGTCGCGGAATTACCTTCGAAAACATATTTGCCCACGTGGAGGCGGAGCAACACTGACTTTTCTGTCGAGAGGGTGGGACACGGTGTTTTGGTGCTCGACAGCATAGGCGAGCTGGCCAGCGCGTATGCGCTCGGGACCATTGCCTTTGTGGGCGGCAGCATGGTTCCACACGGCGGCCATAACGTCCTCGAGCCGGCATCCCTGGGGATCCCAGTCGTAGTCGGCCGTTTTACGGAAAACTTCAGGGACGTCATTTCAGTGTTTCGTAAGGCTGGGGCTATCCGAGAGGTGTTGTGCGTTTGGGACCATGATGATGCAGTGAAAGACCTTTGCGACGCATTTGTCGACCTCCTGCGAGACGCCCCAGCGCGCCAAGAGCTCCGTAGCCGCGCTGCGTCTGTCGTCCAGCAACATCGTGGAGCAACTGAGCGCGTCCTGAACGCGCTTGCTGCGCTGCTCGCCAATCAGCCAACCGCTGAGGCAAAACTCCGCGCGGAAACCACGACATGACCACGCTCTCGTTGCTGTTCGGCGCGGCGGTGGGCGCACGCAACGCCCTGTACGACCGGGGCGTGCTGGCCTCGCGGCGGCTGGAGCGGCCCGTGGTCAGCATCGGCAACCTCTCTGTCGGGGGCTCAGGGAAGACGCCGTTCGTCCTGCTGCTGGGCGATCTGCTGAAGCAGCGCGGCATCGCATTTGATGTGCTCTCGCGCGGCTACGGACGCCGGACCCGCGGTGTCGCTGTTGTCGATCCCGGCGGAGCGTCGCGCGACTTCGGCGACGAGCCCTTGCTCATCGCGCGCAAGGTCCAGGCGCCGGTGATCATCGGCGAAGACCGCTTCGCCGCCGGGCGGCTGGCCGAGGAACGCTTTCCCTCGCGCCTGCATCTGCTCGACGACGGCTTCCAGCATCGTGCCCTCGCGCGTGATTTCGATATCGTCCTGGTCACGCCTGAGGACGCGCACGACCGCCTGCTGCCCGCCGGCCGCCTGCGCGAACCGCTCTCCGCGCTTGCCCGCGCCGACGCCGTAGTGCTCACCAGCGGCGCCCCGGAGGAGGCGTTTCCACTCGAAGGCAAGCTGGTGTGGCGGGCGCACCGCACCATTGCACCACACGATCTTCCCACGCATCCACTGGCCTTCTGCGCCATTGCACGTCCGCAGAACTTTTTCGTGCAACTGCGCAACGCAGGCGTCGATCTGGCCGCCGAGGCCAGCTTCCGTGATCACCACCACTACACGGAAAAGGACATTCGCGACCTGATCTCGGCGGCCACACGCGCCGAAGCCGATGGCTTCATCACCACGGAAAAAGATGCGGTCAACCTGGGCGGCTACTTCTCCGCGCTGAAGCCCCTGGCGGTGGT
>DATKLD010000204.1:0-6098 GCA_035542595.1 Terriglobales bacterium | reverse complement strand
AGGCGTAACGATCGGACACGCGCTTGGGCTTTTCGCTGGATCGGGGACCAGTACGGCGACGCTGCAAGCGGCGATCGCGGCGCTCAGCAACAACGATCCCGCCGTGGGGTACTCGGTGTCCTACCCGTTCGGCGTGGCCGGGCCCATCCTGTTCCTGTACATCGCCTTCATGCTCCTGAAGCCGAAGATCGAAACCTCCGCAGGCGCGGGACTGGAGATGCTCGAAATCGTGGTGCGCAAGGCGGAGGTGTCCGGCAGGACGCTTGGCGAGGTCACGACAACATTGCCCGCTGGAGTGCAGATTGCTGCCTTGCGCAGAGCGGGGCGCAATGAGCCGGCCTCCGCTACTGCTGTTCTTGAAGAGGACGATGTGTTGCTCGCCGTCGGTCCCAGCAAAGAGGTGCTCGATCGGGCAAGCATGAGTATCGGAGAAGCAGCGCACGGGCGCCTGCTCAAGGATCGCGGGCATCTGGATTATCTGCGCGTGTTTGCGTCCCGCCCGACCGTTGTCGGCAGGGCACTCGGTGATCTCGACCTGCCGGGAGAGAAGGGCTCTTCCGTCCTCCACGTTCGTCGCGGCGACGCTGACCTCCTGCCGCGAGAAGACCTGGTACTCGAGTTCGGCGACCGAATCGGATTGCTGGCGAATCGCCGGAATTTTGCGGCATTGCGCAAGTTCTTCGGCGACTCGATCAAGGGCACCGCCGAGTTCAGCTACATCTCCATCGGTCTCGGTATGGCGCTCGGCTTCCTGCTTGGTGCGCTTCAGATCCCGCTGCCCTTCATTGGGAAGATCGCGGTGGGGCTGGCGGGCGTGCTGATCGTGGCGCTGGTCCTGGGAAAGATGCGCCGCACCGGCGGTCTGAACTGGACCATCCCGCTTTCTGCTAACCTCGTCCTTCGCACCCTCGGGCTCACGCTCTTCCTCGCGCAGGTCGGAATGTCTTCCGGGCCCAAATTCGCCGCGACGGTGTCGCAAACCGGTTTTCAGATGCTGGGAATGGGTGCAGGCGTGCTGGCTGCGCTGGTTCTGCCGATCATGATCCTCGGCCTGTTCGTCTTCCGGATGCCGTATGACGAAGTGGCCGGCATCATTGCCGGCGCCTGCGGCAATCCGGCGATCCTCGCTTATTCAAACAAGCTTGCGCCGACGGACCAGCCGGATATCGGTTACGCCATGATCTTTCCCGGCATGACGATAATCAAGATTCTTTTCGTAGATATTGCCGCGAAGCTGTTATGAAAGCAGAACTCCTCCAGCCCGCGCTTGGGCGCGAGTCATTGGAGGAGATCGCAACAGTGGCGCTCGACTTTGGCCGGTTGCTGATGGAAACCGGCGCCAGCGCGCGCAATGTGGAGGAGATCACCGGACAGGTGGCGGCCGGTCTGGGTGCTGAGCGCGTGGACACGCGCGTGGGCTACGCGTCGCTTGCCATCACGCTCGGCATCAGGCCCGACTGGATCACCTGCATGCGTAAAGTCGGCCCCCTGGGTGTGAACCAGAGGCTCTACCACGCGCTGCGCGCGACCGCGGCGGAGATCGAGCGGGGAGGCTTTACCGCAGCTAAGGCTCGGGCTGAAGTGGATCGCCTCGTGCGTGCTTCTCCCCGTCACCCCGGCTGGGTCGTCCTGGCGGTCGGCGTGGCGTGCGCCGCCTTCGGTCAATTGCTGGATGTGGACTGGGCGGGCGTCGGACCAATCTTTGTCGCAGCGGCGCTCGGTCAGATCGTTCGGCACCAGCTGGCCTCGCACAAGATCAATGTGTTCCTCTCCACCACCGTGGTCGCGTTTCTGGCATCAACATTGTGCGGACTCGGCGCGCGGTGGGCTGGAAGCCAGGCGGTAGCCAGAGACATGACAGGGCCCGTGCTGTTGCTGGTGCCGGGCGTGCCTGCGTTCAACGCACAGTTTGACATCCTGGAAGGCCGCCCGACCTTGGGAAGCGCCCGCGCCGTCTGGGTGGCGGTGAACCTGGTATTCATCACGGTGGGAGTATGGCTCGCCCGGGGCTTGCTGGGAGAAGGCCGTTGAACATGGATCTCCCCCTTTTGCTCCACCACACCGTCTGCGGTGGACTGGCGGCCGCAGGCTTGGGCGTGCTTTTCAACGTTGGCTTCCGAGCGCTCTCCTGGTGTGCGGCCAGTGGCGCCCTCATGCTGGCGGTGCGCACCGTCGCCCTCGGGTTCGGCTGGAGCATGGAAGCGGCGTCCTTTGTCGCCGCGTTGGCGGGGGGTGTCGTTGTACAACTGCTCCCGTCCCCGATCGGTGTTTCGCGCAATGCGCTGCATATCCTAGGCTGCATTCCAATGCTTCCCGGCGGATTCGCCGCAAAGGCGATCTTGGGGCTGTTTGCCATCACAGCACAGCATCCTGTTGCCACGAACGAAACTATTATCACGGCCGTGGACAATACTCTGCGCGTCATGTTTACGGTCGGGGCCCTTGGCATCGGACTGGCCATCCCTACCCTTGTGCTGCGAGTGCGCGGGATGAAGTGAGATGCTCGCAACGCGCTCCGCCTCATGTCAATCCGAGCTGGTACTTCCTACAGTTGTTGCACTTGCCGCTGAATGTTTAGCCTTAGGTGACACCGGTCCTGACGTTGAAGGAGGGTGCGGGAATGTCCAAATTACTGGATGTGCTGTTCGGTTGTTGTACTCACGACCGATATACCTTCCCCATGAGTACCAAGCCGCGTGAACACCGTTCAGAGGCAGCTAGGGTGACCGAAGTATACGTCGTGTGCCTGGATTGCGGTAAAGAGTTCGCCTACAGCTGGGACGAGATGAAAGTTGTTTCCGCAAAGCTCGTTTCCTCCGCTGTAACCGACAGTGCCCCTTCCGCGTCAACACGAGTGGCAACGATGACAGAATAAGGGATTAGGCTCCCGATGCGCGTAAGTCTCAGGCTGTTCGTCCCCTTGCTGCTCGCCGTCATCGCCGTATCTCTGCTGTTCGCCGGCTACCAGGTGCGCAGAGACCGCAAGATTCAGGAGCGCGATCTCTCGCGGCGTGCAGAATTGCTCGCCGACAGCCTGGAAGAGAGCGTGACGCCGGTTCTAGGGTCGCCCCAGGAGTTGCGGCGGCTGGTTGAGCGCTTCGGCAATCGCGAACGTCTGGCTGGGATTGCCGTTTACAACAATCGCGGGCACGTAATAGCCGTCAGCTCTGGACTCGACAAGCGACTGGCAGGACCTCCCGCTGCGGTGCTGCGCGCCATCCAGAAGGGCTCCGGCACCGGCGAATTTGTCTCCCTTGGAGACAACCCAGTGTACATCTTCGCCACGCCGCTCACGCGCGACCAAGAGGTCGTCGGCAGCTTGGCCATCGTGCAGGATGCGGCTTACATCGCCCGCCATGGCACGCACCTGTGGCGCTACCTGCTCTTTGGCATCGGTGTGCAGGTGGTGTTGATCCTCTTCGCCAGTTTCCTCATCGTGCGGCGCAGCATCCTTGCCCCGCTCGCCAGGACCGCGCAGTGGACGCGGGCGCTGCGCATAGGCACCGCCACCGCCCCGGCCGAGACCGACCTGTTCAATCCGCTCACCCGCGAGGTTGCGACTTTTGCCGCCAGTCTCGCCGCAGCGCGTGCCTCCGCAGAGAAGGAAGCGCAACTGCGCGTCGCGGGCGATTCCTCCTGGACGGCCGAACGCCTCAGCGTCTGCCTGCGTACCAAGCTGGCGGGGAGCCGTTTGTTCGTCGTCGCCAACCGCGAACCCTACATGCATGTGCGGCGCGGGAAAGGAATCGAAACCATCGTTCCCGCCAGCGGCCTGGTGACGGCGCTGGAGCCAATCCTGTGCGCCTGCGACGGTACCTGGGTGGCGCACGGCAGCGGCGACGCCGATCGCGAGATGGTGGACGAGCGCAGTTGCGTCCGCGTCCCCCCCGAACAGCCGCGCTACACCCTGCGCCGGGTCTGGCTGACCAAGGAAGAGGAGGAGGGATACTACTTCGGCTTCTCCAATGAAGGCTTGTGGCCGTTGTGCCACATCGCGCACACCAGGCCGCTGTTCCGGGAGAGCGATTGGGGATGGTATCGCCAGGTAAGCGCCAAATTCGCCGAGGCGGTGCTCGACGAGATGGCCGGCACCGAGCAGCCGTTGGTCATCGTGCAGGATTACCACTTCGCGCTGCTGCCGCGCCTGCTCAAGCGGCAACGGCCGGATGCGCGCGTGGCCATCTTCTGGCACATCCCCTGGCCCAACCCGGAGGCCTTTCGCATTTGCCCCTGGCAGCGCGAGCTGCTGGATGGCCTGCTGGGCGCGGACCTGATCGGGTTTCACATCCAGGCGCACTGCAATAATTTTCTGGAGACCGTGGACCGGGCGCTGGAATCCCGCATCGACCGCGAACACTTTGCCGTGAACCGGCATGACCACCTCACCTCGGTGCGTCCATTCCCCATCAGCGTGGTTTGGGAGGAACCGGCGCCGGGCAAGAGTCCGAAGCCGGTGCACAAGCAGCAATCGGCTCTGATGAACGAGATGGGCGTGGAGGCGCTCTTTCTGGGCGTGGGCGTGGACCGCGTGGACTATACCAAGGGCCTCCCGGAGCGCTTTCTGGCCATCGAGCGTTTCCTGGAAAAATATCCCGCGTACCAGGGCAAGCTGACGTTCGCGCAGATCGGCGCCCCCAGCCGCACCCACATCAAACGCTATCACGACCTGCTGGCGGAAGTGGAAGCGGAGGCCGACCGCATCAACTGGCGCTTCCAGTCCGGCAAGTGGAAGCCCATCGTCTTCCTCAAGGGCCACCACAGCCACGAGCAGATCGAACGCTTCTACCGTGCCGCCGACTTCTGTATGGTCACTTCACTGCACGACGGCATGAACCTGGTAGCCAAGGAATTTGTCGCCGCTCGCGACGACGAGCAGGGTGTGCTGCTGCTCAGTGCCTTCACCGGCGCTGCCCGCGAGCTGCACGACGCCTTGATCGTGAATCCTTACGACACCGAGCATCTCGCCGACGCCATCTTCCGCGCCCTGGAGATGGAGCCCCGCGAGAAGAAGGTGCGGATGCAGCACATGCGCCGCGTGGTGAAGGAGAATAATGTGTATCGCTGGGCCGCCAGCCTGATCGGAGATCTGTGCGAAACGAGGATCGACGTCCAGGAGGGTGGGCGCGACGAACACCGGGCACTGGCGGCGCGATGAGCCCGCGATGGGCGGCGCTGGCCTGTGACTACGACGGTACCCTGGCGAGCAGCAGCCGCGTCCGCACCGCTACCCTGGAAGCGCTATGCCAGGTGCGGTACCGCAAGCTGCTGCCGGCCGTTTCGCCACAGTTTTGTCGACCGAAACATTGAATATCACTGAACCTGCTTCCGCGAATATCACTGAACCTGCTTCCGCTGTATGGATTCAATGTAGCTCGTGACGTTCTCTAGCCTGACGTAACCCAGATCCTGGTCGAACTCGATTTCATGGAACAGCGGTCCCCAGATCGGCATCCCCTTCGAGCCATGTGCAGGAATCAGCGCGTCCTCACCAAACGTGATCGTGTTCCTCACGTGAGCCGCAGGGAATTTCCCGCCATTTCGCTCGGAAAGTGTCGTCAAATCAGGAACGGCTTGTCTCAAGGCCCCGGAGACAGGACCCTTGCCGCCACCATCGATTCCGTGACACGGTGCGCAGTAGTTCTGGAAGACGGAGCAGCCATCGACGGGACGTATTGGGGATGATCGTTCCATCGTCTGTGGAAATGACCCCAGAGGTCCGAGAACGAATAGAAAAAGTGCCAGCGTTATTCCGTGATGCACAGCCAACCGCCCATTCGACCTGATTGAGAGGCAAGAACGGCTCCTTTTAGGCCACCAGCCAGAGCCCAGCCTCCAATTCCTGCTAGTTTCTGCTCGCGTGAATACCTCCGGCGTCGTAGCGCCTCGCCGTCAAACGATGTCCTTCCTCGTTTGGACATATTGTCGCGGAGCCTGGTTCAGCGGGTAACTGCTCAAAATACTAGAACCAGTCTCACAAATGGCCGGGAGTTTGTTTTCTCTTGTACTTTGAGTGGAGTAGCGGCATAGAGGAGCCAGCGCTGGCGAGTCTTCCACCCGAGGATGCGAGGACGCTGGGAAGTGACCGATGCGCAGTGGGC
>DATKLD010000203.1:0-4263 GCA_035542595.1 Terriglobales bacterium | reverse complement strand
GCTGCTTCCGCAGGCTGAGCCGACTCTTGCCCGCGTCGCCTCGGCGCTGAGCGCGCGGAACTTCGAAGTGCGGGTCGAGGGCCATACCGACGACGTCCCCATCCACAATTCGAGCTATCGATCGAACTGGGACCTCTCCACGGCGCGTGCCACCGAAGTCGTGAACATGCTGGTCAGCAATTACGACTTCAAGCCTGAGAGAATATCCGTTGCCGGCTACGCCCAATATCGTCCCATCGCCAGCAATGACACCGAAGAGGGGCGGCGCAAGAATCGCCGCATCGATCTCGTGATTGTGTCTACTCCTCCGGAAGCGCGTTGATGGTTTCCACGGCAGAACACTTGACAGCCGCCACTAACTTCGAGTGGGCAGGATGCCGATAATCATCGAGCGAGGCGGCTGGCCCCGCGGTCCCAGACGACTGCCCCGGACATGCCGTCCTCGACACAGGATGTGTGCGGCGGTTTTCCGCCTGAAGGTCTGAACGTGGCATCCCATGGTCCAACCATGCCGGCGACGAAGGACAATGCCCGCTCTTTACGGTACGTGGCCCGACAGCCCATTCTCACCAGCGGTGAAAGCGTCTTCGGTTACGAGCTGCTGTTTCGCGATGGTGTGGCCGACTATTTCTCTTCCCCCGACAGTGACGCAGCATCACGCAGTACGCTGGACGCATCGCTCCTGTTGGGGCTCGATGTGCTGTGTGACGGTCGGTACGCTTTCATCAACTGCACCCGCGACCTCCTGCTCAATGACTACCTTACCCTGTTGCCATCCGACCGTGTGGTGGCCGAGATTTTGGAAACCGTGCCCGCCGACGAGGAGGTGATCGCTGCCTGCCGGCGTTTGAAGCAGGCCGGATATATGATCGCCCTGGATGACTTCGTGCCCGGTGACCCGCGCGAGCCGCTAACCCGGCTGGCCGATATCATCAAAGTCGACGTGAGGCGCAGTTCGCTGGCGGACAGCACCGCCATCTTCCGGCAGAGCGGAGAGCGGTGCAGGCTCCTGGCGGAGAAGGTCGAAACTCGGGAGGAGTTCGTGGCGACCCGGAAAGCCGGCTTCACCTATTTTCAGGGATATTTCTTCCGCAAGCCGGAGCTCCTGCGAGCGCGCGAGATCCCCGCCAATCGCGCCAACTACCTGCACCTGCTCAAGGTGACCTCGCGAGCGGAACTGGACCCGCGGGAACTGGAAGATGCGATCAAAGGCGAAGCCTCCCTGTGCTACCGTTTGCTTCGCTACCTGAACTCACCGGTATTCGGGTTCCCGGCTGAGATCCGGTCCATCCGCCATGCCTTGGTGATGCTGGGCGAACGCGAGGTGCGCCGCTGGCTGCGCCTGGCGACAACGCTCGTGGCCAGCCAGAGCGGACCTTCCGACTTAGTGCTCTCCGCTCTGGTACGCGCTCGCTTCTGCGAATTGCTTGCGCTGGGCATGCGGCATGGCAACTCCGATTTGTTTCTGGTCGGGCTTCTGTCACTGATGGACGCCATTCTTGGGATGCCGATGGCCATGGTTTTGGAAGGGATCGCACTCGACCGTGCGACCAGAGCCGTTCTGCTGGGACAGAGCAGCCCCCTCACTCCAATTTACGACCTCATGCTGGCGCAAGAAAACGCCCAATGGGAAAAGGTGGAGCAGTTATCCAGTGAGCTTCGCTTGCGAGGAGGCTTGGTCGCGGAGTGTCACTGGAAAGCGATGCAATGGGCGCGCCAGATGACTGGTGGTCCGCACCTGAATCCCTAGCGGGCGCCGTTGTGGGCCGAGGTGTCGAGGACCGCGTCGCCATCGTTTGCGTCGATCAGAGCCTGCACACGGGGAACTGCCGAGTGCGGAAGTCACGTCGGCGCCGAGAAAATCGAATGAGATAATCTTCCCCTGATGAGCGATGAACAGATCGAATCCTCTGCGTTTCGGCAAGCCGAGTTGCAGAGTGAACGCGTTCGCATCCATGGCTTGTTGGTAGCTGTTGCCGTCTTTGTGGTGGTTACGCTGGTGCGAGCGTTTCTGGTTCGGGCGGCGCCCAACACAATCGATTGGGCGGGGCGGCTGGTGCTGGCGTCCGCGATCGTGGCTTACGAACTATGGGTGCTGCATCGCGTCAATTCTGCCCTTAAAGCGGGACGGGGCCTCCCTACCCGGTTCTGGGCCCTGAGTACGGTCTTGGAGACCTCGATCCCGGCCCTGGTGATTGCCTTTTTTGGCGGTGAGCAGCTTGGCGGCGGCAATCCGTTGGCATCTCCCGCTCTGCTGGTTTTCTTCATCTTTATTAGCTTGTCCACGCTGCGCTTGACCCGTTGGATTTGTTGGTTGTCGGGAGCCGTTGCCAGCGTTACCTACCTTGCCGACGCTTTGTACCTCGGCTGGCCGTCTCCCACCTTTGCGATGCCGGCTCCAGTAGCGCGCAGTAACGTCAGCCTGAACGCCATTATTCTTTTCGGCGGTGGAGTGGTTGCGGGCGCCGTCGCCACGCAGATCCGTAAACACGTGCAGGCGGCCCTTCGCGAAGCGGAAACCCAGCGGAAGCTGGAGGCTGTGCAGCATGATCTGAAGGTCGCGCGTTCCATCCAGCAGTCGCTTCTCCCCAGGGAGCGGCCCCTGATTGCAGGATTCGACATCGCCGGGTGGAACCAGCCTGCCGACGACACCGGCGGTGATTACTTCGATTGGTTCATTCTCCCCGACGGAAAACTGGTAGTGACCCTGGCCGACGTCACCGGGCACGGCATCGGCCCCGCGCTGCTTGCGTCCATGTGCCATGCCTATGCGCGCTCCAGCTTCAGCGTTGAATGCGGCCTTTCCTGCGCACTGGAACGTATGAATCGCGCTCTCAGCGCCGACCTCACGTCCGGCCGCTTTGTCACCTTCGTGGCCGCCGTGTGTGGGCCAGAAACTCCCGCGGTCGACATGCTGTCGGCAGGCCATGGCCCGCTCTTCATCTATGCTGGAGCCCAGGACAGCTTTACCGAAATGGCAGCCCAGGCCCTGCCGCTTGGCATCCTGCCTGTCTTCCGCTCCGACCCCGCAAGACACCTGCAACTACAGACAGGGGACATGGTCGTCCTGGCCACGGACGGTTTCTTCGAATGGCAAAACGACAGGGGCGATCAATTTGGCACCGAGCGGCTGGAGGAGGTGATTCGCAGTTCAAAACACTTGCACTCCCGCGAGATCATCGCCAAACTCTACGACGCCGTCACTGCATTCGCAAACGGTACGAAGCAACAGGACGACCTGACCGCGGTGATTATCAAGCGATTGTAGGCGTCGCACCCTTGACGATGCAGTAGTGGGCCTCTGCCGAGACCGCCACCGCCGCGCTAGCAAAATTCCTACAAACAAGGACGTTCTTGCTGACTTGCTCCATATGCTTGTTTTGCTGTGAGGGCGGCGGCGCACCGCATTGGGGTTGCGCCAGACTAAAGGGCCCCAAGCCACAATGGGCCACTCCCCTCCTCAAGGGGGTGATAGGAACCCTGCCTCCAAGGGCGCGAAAGGCAGATCTGCCCGTACTCGAAGAGTCGGAAGAGATTGCGCAAGCCGTCGCGACTGGAGGATGCGGTGCTGGCCGCAGTGGAGCGGCTGGGTGGGCACAATATTGGGCACAGTGACCTTGAAAAGCTGAAAGATCTTCCCCTGCAAAAGGCTCTAACCGCCTGACAGGTCGGTTAATGGATGGAGCGGGAGACGGGGATCGAACCCGCGACATCCAGCTTGGGAAGCTGGCGGCAACCCGACGGCCCACGATAAATCAAGCACCTACAGCGGGTCTTGTGGGGCCTAGAGCGGCACTGTCGGCGCTAATTGCACACAATTCTGCACACAACTTTCAGGGGTCACGCGGTCGGGTTCACTTTTTGCGTAGTACCCCGCCCCCTCAGCTTAGCTACCGGAGTGGGCATGAACAGCGGAGTCAAGCTGCATGAAATGTCGCGCGAAGAACAAGGCAGGTAAGCCGTGCGCTGCTCCTGCGGTAGAGGGCACGGATCGTTGCGTGATGCACTCCGGGAGGGCCGCGGAGCTGGGCAGAAAGGGCGGTCGGCGGCGGGCAGTGCACAGCCCGGACGAACTGAAGGAATTTGCGCCTCCCAAAACGGCTGCCGAGCTTCGCGATCTGCTGGCACAGTCAATCATTGAGATTCGAACGGGACAGCTCGATCCGAAACTGGCCAACTCGATTAGCTATCTCGGGACGGGATTTCTTCGCGCCCTTGAACTGTCCGATCTGGAATCTCGACAGCGGGAAATTGGATCCCAAA
>DATKLD010000202.1:0-2758 GCA_035542595.1 Terriglobales bacterium | reverse complement strand
AAGTACACCAGCGCGGCGACCGCAACTGCGCACAGCGAAACCAGCATGGCGTGGGCTGCACTGCGCGAGCGTCCCAGGCCGGTATTAATGAACGCGAGTCCGGCTCCGGCCAAGGGAACCAGCAGAATGAAGAGAATGCACAGCGCTCTCCCTGCTTCGGAAAGCGCAGGAACAGGCGCGGACGTCACTCTTGCTCCCCGGCGAATTCCAAATGGGAGCGGACGGCAAGGAGCAGCCCAACCGCCTCAACTCCGATCCCGGCCAGCACAAAGCCGGCCTGTTGCACGGCCGATGCCAGCAGCGCCACCGCTGACAGAACGATGACCCAGCCTGCCAGCAGCAACAGAAAGCCTGCAAGCTTCATCTAGTGACCTTTCTTTTGGCGAGCGCCGAGCGTGGAAGGATTCGTTGGGCGTCGATTGCCAGCCAACGCAACTTCAAAGCCTAGTGTTGGCGCTCAAGAGGCGTCCAATCGATTTTTTTTATCGCAGCTAGAAGCCAGACCGCTAATCCGTCCTTTAGAATTGTCATCCCGAGTCGGAGGGATTCGGTTGAACCCAAGGAGGAACCATTTCCAATGCGTAAGTCTTTTTGCCTGATCCTGTTCGCTGGCCTGGCCGTTCCGGTGCTCGCCCAGGAAATGCCAATTCCGGCAGCCGAGCCTACGGCTGTCTTCGACACCACCATGGGCACGCTGCGCTGCAAGCTGTTTCCCAAGGATGCCCCCAAGACGGTCGCCAACTTCATCGGCCTGGCTGACGGCAGCAAGGACTGGAAAGACCCGGCCACCGGACAAACCAGGCACGGAGTGCCCCTCTACAGCGGGACCATCTTCCATCGTGTCATCCCCGACTTCATGATCCAGGGCGGAGATCCACTCGGCACCGGAACCGGCGATCCCGGCTACAGATTCGCCGATGAGATTGTTCCTTCCCTGACCTTCGACCGCCCCGGGCGCCTCGCCATGGCCAATTCCGGGCCCAACACGAACGGCAGCCAGTTCTTCATCACGGAAGTGCCCACACCCTGGCTGAATGGACGCCACACCATCTTCGGCCAGTGCGATGACGCCAGCGTGGCGCTGGTGAAGAAGATCGCCCGCGTGCCGAAAGACGCCCGGGACAAGCCGACAACGCCGGTGCACATCAACAAGATCGTCATCGAGCGCGGAGCCGCGAAGCCTGCGCCCAGCGGCCCTAAGCCGGCCAAGCAGCAATAACGAAAGGACCCTATGTCACGCCAGCCTGGAACCTATGCCAGCTTCGACACCACCGAAGGCCAGATCGTCTGCCGCCTCTTCGAAAAGGAAGCGCCCAAGACGGTGGCCAACTTCATCGAGCTTGCCGAGGGCAAGCGCGAGTGGACACACCCCGTCTCGCGCAAGAAGTCCAAAGACCGCCTCTACGACGGCACCATCTTCCACCGCGTCATCCCAAACTTCATGATCCAGGGCGGCGACCCGGCCGGTACCGGCATGGGCGGTCCCGGCTACCGCTTCGAGGACGAGACAAAGGGCTCGCCGCATAAGTTCGACAAGGCCGGCAAACTGGCCATGGCCAACGCCGGTCCGAACACCAACGGCAGTCAGTTCTTCATCACCGTAGCGCCCACCACGTGGCTCACCGGCAATCACACCATTTTTGGCGAGGTGGTGGAAGGACAGAACGTCGCCGACAAGATTGCCAACGTCCCGCGCGGCGCGCAGGACCGTCCGGTGAAGGAAGTGCGGGTGAAATCGGTGACGATTGAGCGGGTATGATCCGCGACCGTCATCGCAGGGCTTCCGCCCCGCTCTCCTGGCTGGGGTCCCTCGCTGCGCTCGGGATTTCGCCTGCGGGCTCAGACGCCCGCAAGACGGCTCAACTACGGCACAGCGCTCAGGATGACAATCGTTTTTCTTGGTACTCGGTACTTGATACTTGGTACTCGGTACTATCTTTCCCCCCACTTTAGCTTCATGCGCAACACATCGAAGAAGGTGCGGTCGGCGTGGCGCAGCAGGCGCACTTCGCGGTTGGACTTCTTGCAGCTGATGTGATCGCCTTCAAACACGCGGATGCCGACCTGGCCGTCCACGGTGAGGAAGGCTTCTTCCGGCGTGCCGATCACCAGGATCTTTACGGTGCGGCTGTCCTTCACCACCACCGGACGGTGCGTGAGCATGTGCGGCGAAATAGGGGTGATGACGAGGGCGCTGACCTCGGGAGAAACCACGGGTCCGCCCGCCGCCAGCGAGTAGGCGGTCGATCCCGTAGGCGTGGCTACGATGATGCCGTCGGCGCGGTAGCTGGCCACGAAGCGGTCATCGATCTGGATCTCGAATTCCAGGATGCGCGCCATGGCGCTCTTGTGGATGACGGCGTCGTTGAGGGCGTCGAAGTGGGCCACCCGCTCGCCCTGCCGCATGAGATGGCAGTGCAGCATGCTGCGTATCTCCACTGCGCAGCAGTTCTGAACCAGCGCCTCGAGCGTGGGATAAAGCTCGGAAAGCGATACCTCGGTGAGAAAACCCAGCGTGCCCAGGTTGACGCCGAGCAACGGAATCCTGGCCTCGGCCAGGGCGCGAGCCGCGGCCAGCAGGGTGCCGTCGCCACCCAAAACCAGCACGAACTCGGGTTTCTTATCTGCCAGTTCGCCGCGCGGCAGCGCCTGGTACGACGGCAGATAGGAGCCGGTTTCCTGGTCGATCAGGACTTCGTAGCCGTGGCGCTTCAGCCAGTCCACCACCTCGGGAGCCACGCGCTCCAGCGCCGGCTGC
>DATKLD010000201.1:0-21491 GCA_035542595.1 Terriglobales bacterium | reverse complement strand
GGCATCCTCGTGTAGTCGCCGCCGTAGTTCTGCTCCAACACATCGATCAGGCCCTGCACGCAGCGGCCGGCCATGCCTTTGTTGGGATCGGGAGAAAGGCGCGTAATCTTGCCGCCGCTGGCGAAGTGGGGAAACAGGCGGCAGCGGTCGGCGATGGCGGGATCGCGCAGAGGCGAATCGGCGGGCAGCGGCTCCTTCTCGAAAACGTCGAGGGCGGCGCCGGCGATCCAGTGCTCGCGCAGGGCCTTGGCCAGCGCGGTTTCGTCCACCACCGGCCCGCGCGAAGTGTTTACCAGGAAGGCGGTGGGCTTCATGATGCGCAGCAGGCGTTCGCCGAAGAGGTGATAGGTAGGCGTATCGGTTTCGCCCGGGCGGATCAGCGGCACGTGGACGCTGACGAAGTCCGCCTGCCGCAGCGCTTCCTCCAGCGTCACGTACCGGATGGTCATCTGTTCGTGGTAGAGGCCGTGCTTGTAGCGCAGGTCCTTGATCTCCTGGATGGCCTCGACGAACTTCGTGTTCTGGAACACCGGGTCGTAACACAGGATGTGCATGTCGAAGCCGGTGCACTTTTTGATGACGGCCTGGCCGATGCGTCCGGTGCCGATGACGGCCATGGTCTTGCCCGTCACTTCGTCGCCCAGGAACGGCAGGTAGGGATGCCAGTAGTCCCAGCGGTTCTCGCGCACCAGCTTTTCAGCGTCCCAGAGCCGGCGGGCGAGCGCGGCCAGGATGAAGAAGGCGAACTCGGAAGTGGCTTCGGTGAGCACATCCGGCGTGTGGGTAAAGGGGATCTTGTAGCGATTGGCGTCGGCGCGGTTGATGTTGTCGAAACCGACGGCAATCTGTGAGACGACTTTCAGCGTGCCCTTCCCTGCCTCGAAGACCTCGGCGTCGATCTGGTCGCGGATCGTAGTGATCAGGCCGTCGATGCCGGAGCGCAGCTTTTCGAGGATCAGTTGCTTGGACGGCGCTTGCGGATGCGGATAGACCTCGACCTGGTATCCACGGCTGCGCAGGACGTTCAGTGCCTCTTCGCCGATGTCAGCGGTGGCAAAGACACGAAAAGGCTTGCTCATATTGTTTTGTCAGCCGCACGGATGGCGGCCCCCCCACACACTCACAGACGGCGTAGAGACGCAGCATGCTGCGTCTCTACAAACTCGGGATTACGATCCCTTTGGAGATTTGCCGGCGCGGCTAGCCGCGCCCCCTCAAAACAATAACGTGCAGCAAAACACTGCTATAAGTTTTTCTTCACCCACTGCTCAATGCGATCCAGGGCCTTGTCGATGTTGGCGATGGAGTTGGCCACGCTGAACCGCAAGTATCCTTCCCCGAATTCGCCGAACGCAGTGCCGGAGAGCGCGGCCACGCCGGCGTCTTCCAGCAGTGCGTCGGCCAGCTTCTTCGACGGCCATCCCGTCTTGGTGATATTCGGGAACGTGTAGAACGCGCCCTTGGGCAGCCGGCAGGAGAATCCCTTGATCTGGTTGATGCGCTGGACGAAGCGGTCGCGGCGGCGGCGGAACTCTTCGCGCATTACGTCCACCGAATCCTGCGGTCCGCGCAGCCCCTCGACACCCGCCACCTGCGTAAAGCTGGCGGTACAGGAATTGGAGTTGGTCATCAGCCGCGCGATGTGGCTGGCCAGATCGGCGCGCATCACGCCGTAGCCCAGGCGCCATCCGGTCATGGCGTAGGTCTTCGAGAAGCCGTCGAGCAGGATGGTGCGGTCTTTGAAGCCCGGAACCGACATCAGCGAAAAGTCTTCGCCTTCGTAAATCAACCGGCTGTAGATCTCGTCGGAGAGCACCATGATCTCGCGGTCGCCGATGGCGGCGGCAATGGCTTCGATGTCCTTGCGCGTGAGCACGCCGCCGGTGGGATTCTGCGGCGAGTTCAGGATGATAAGCTTGGTGCGGTCGTTGATCAGACGTGCCAGTTCGTTCACGTCGAGGCGGAAATCCATCTCCTCGCGCAGGCGGATGGGCACCGCCTTGGCGCCCATGAAGTTGATCATGGACTCGTAGATGGGGAAGCCAGGGTTGGGATAGATGACCTCATCTCCTTCATCAACCAACGCCAGGATCGTAAAGAAAATGATCGGCTTACCACCCGGAACGACAACGACTTCTTCCGGCTTGACCTCGACTTTGCGCGAGCGGCTGACCTCTTCCGCGATGGCTTCGCGCAAGGCCGGCAGCCCGGCCGAAGGGCCGTAGTGCGTCCAGCCCTTGTGCAGCGCGTCGGTAGCAGCTTCGATGATGTTCGAAGGCGTATCGAAATCGGGCTCACCGATCTCCAGGTGGACGATGTCTCGGCCCTTGGCCTCAAGCGCGCGGGCTTTCACCAGAACTTCGAAAGCAGTTTCCGTACCCAGGCGGGCCATACGCCGGGCCAGGCGCAATTCTGCTGGTTTCACTGCGGTTGCTCCGCTCATATGATTGCCACGCCCCGAGGGGCGCCCTCCTTGAGACCTCATGGTCTCCGGGCAAACCGATGAATTATACCCTCCGGAAGTCGCGATTCCGCTGTGAGCCCGGTCACCCACTGCCTGTGCGTCCCGCCGCATGCTATTGTCTTAAACCGTGGCCACCTATCTGATTACCGGCGCTGCCGGGTTCATCGGTTCTTCCCTGGCGCGGGCCTTGCTCGAGCGCGGCGAGCGCGTGCGCGGCCTGGACAACTTCTCAACCGGAAAGCGGGAGAACATCGCCGACCTGGGCCGCATGGACTTCCACGAAGCCAGCCTTCTGGACATGCCGGCAGTCGCCATGGCCTGCCGCGACGTGGACTACGTGTTTCACGAGGCCGCCATCCCTTCGGTACCGAAGTCAGTGGCCGATCCTGCCGAGAGCAACCGGGCCAACGTCGAAGGCACGCTGAACCTGCTGATCGCCGCCCGTGACGCCAAGGTGAAGCGCGTGGTGTACGCGGGCTCGTCCTCGGTCTACGGCGAATCGCCCACGCTGCCCAAGCACGAAGGCATGACGCCGGACCCGATCTCGCCCTACGCGGTGTCGAAGCTGGCGGGCGAACTCTACATGAGGTCGTTCTACCGCGTCTATGGTCTGGAGACCGTGACACTACGCTACTTCAACGTCTTCGGGCCGCACCAGGACGCGGGCTCGCAGTACTCGGGCGTGCTGGCCAAGTTCATTATGCTGATGCTCAAGGGCGAGCAGCCGACCATCTTCGGTGACGGCGAGCAGAGCCGCGACTTCACCTACATCGACAACGTGGTCGCAGCCAATCTGCTCGCCTGTTCCGCGCCCGCGGCGCAGGTGGCCGGACGCGTTATGAATGCCGCCACCGGCTCGCGCATTACCCTGAACAAGACCTTCGAGATCCTCAAGGAAATGACCGGATACTCCGGCTCGGTGCGCTATGGTCCAGAGCGCGCCGGCGACATCAAGCACTCGCTGGCAGACATCTCGCTGGCGGCAAAGCTGATGGGATACA
Organism: Terriglobales bacterium; assembly: GCA_035542595.1. Classification (GTDB taxonomy): domain Bacteria; phylum Acidobacteriota; class Terriglobia; order Terriglobales; family Acidobacteriaceae; genus JAHFUA01. The sequence goes on along the minus strand of DATKLD010000201.1, from coordinate 18,026 downwards.
AACCGGTAGCTCGCTTTGAAGAAGGACTGGCGCGCACCGTAGCCTGGTACCGCAGGCAGGCGGCGCGGCCCGTGGCGGTGCCCTAGAAGGCGCCCTCTGTAGCTTCCCACCGGAGTCGGCTGCCAGCGGCCCGAGTTCCTTGACAGGAGCGAGTCCGCGAGTCAGAATCGCATGTTCGTTCCTCCCCTGTAGCGCGATTGGGCTCCCAGATCCCAATTTCACAACTTGGCAGCCGAGATCTCCCAGGAGTGAAGCACGTGCAAGATTTTCCCAAAACGGCACAGGACGTTCCTGGCGACACCCCCCAATCCCCGCCCCCGGAGGAAACCGCACCCCTGACGGGCGAGGCTGCGCCCGCGGCCTGGGAACGCTTCAAGAGCGAGCTGGGCGAGGCTGTCCCTCCGCGCAATGGGCAGGAAGTTTTGGCGATGAACGCCATCTTCAACGAGCTCACGCGTCCGGCCATACATGCGGACATGGTGTTCGACATGGTGGTCGAGAGCGCGGCGACCTTGACCGGCGCCAGCGGGTCCGCCCTCGCCCTGGCGAAAGAAGGCAGTCTGGTGTGCCGCTCGGCGTACGGCAGCACCGCCCCGCCCGTGGGCACGCGCCTGGAGCCGGGCTCCGGGCTATCGGGGCTGTGCGTGCGCACCGGCCACATGCTGCGCTGCGACGATGCGGAAAGCGATCCCCGCGTGGACAGCTCCCTGACCCGCGACACCGGCATCCGCTCCATCAGTGTGGTCCCGCTGATCAAGGACGGAAAGCTGGTGGGCATCCTCGAGCTGCTCTCCACCCGCGCCCACGCCTTCGGGAAGAGCGAGACCGAGACGCTGCAGCGCATGGCGAAGCTGGCGGTGCTCACCATGACCCGCGTGGGCGAGCTGCGCGGCAAGAGCCTCGAACGCAAGGCGGAGCGTCGCTGGTTGTGGGTCCTCAGCCTGATGGCGCTTGCTTTCGCGATCGGCTTCGCCGCCTCGCGCCTGCTCGGCCCGCTGCTCTTCCATTGATTCATTGACTCATCCCTTGAAGGCTTGTCAAGTCACACACTTTCAAATACCGTAGGATGACTTCATACGCCGATTCTCCGGGGGACTCATTCGTGCGCTCGTATCGCAGACAAAAGACATCGAAGGGCGGCTGGCTTGCGGTGGCAGCGACGACGCTGGTAGTGGGTGTTATTTGTGGCTGCGGCGGCGGTGGCGGCACCGCTAAGGTCCTCTATGCCCTGGGGCTGGGGAGTCCGAGTGTGACCATTTTCACGGTTTCGGGGACCGGCGGGCTGACCGTCGCAAGTTCCGTCAGCACAGGATCGGCGCCGAGCGCGATCGCCCTTGATCCGTCGCGTCGCTTTGCCTACATCGTCGACTCCGCCGGCGGTATCGGGCCTGGAGGGGTTTCGCAGTATGTGCTGAACTCGAAATCAGGTGCCCTGGTGGTGGCGACGTTCTCTTCCACCAATGGAACCAGGCCGCCCTCTACGCCGGTGGAAACGGGGACCAATCCCTCCGGCATTGTCGTCGACAGAAGCGGCACCTACGTGTTCGTCGCCAACCAGGGGTCGGACAGCATCTCGGAGTTCATGATCGACCAGATCGGCGGGACGCTGACAGAGGTCAAGTACCCGCCGGCGGCCCCACCCATACCGAATGCCTGCATCCCGAACACTGCCGGATCCTGCCCGCTGTCCATCGCGCCGGCGTCGCCGACCGGGCTGGCGACAACCGGGAACATGTTGTTCGTGGCCACCTCCACGACGGGAGCCGGTTCGGTCTTCACGTACACCTTCGACACCACCACGGGGATTCTGAAGACCCCGGCCGCGTCCACCACGCCGGTAGGCTTGAATCCGTCGTCGATGGCCATGGATTCGAGCGCCAAGTTCCTGTTCCTGGCCGATTCCAGCGCAAGCACGGTGGCCGCGGTCAGTATCGGCAGTTCGGGACAGCTTGCGCCGGTGGGCGCGCCCATCTCGACCGGACCCACGCCGCTGAACGTGTGGGTCCATCCTTCAGGGAAGTTCCTGTACACGGCCAACCAGGGCTCGACGGTTGGGGGCGTCAGTTGCGTGGGCGGTAGCGTTTCGGCGTTCTCCATCGACAGTTCAGGCGGCCTGACGCCACTGAACGGCTCGCCGTTTGCCGCTGGGGCCTGCCCTTCGTATGTCGCGACCGACAGCTCAGGCGGTTTTCTGTTTGTGGCCAACGGCAGTCCCAATAACACCGCGAATAACACCATCTCGGCGTTCTCCATCGACAGCAGCGGAGCGTTGAAAGAGCCCGGCACGTTGTCCCCCTCCATCGTGATCAATCCGGTCGCGCTGGCCAGCATTAATTAAGGCAGTCCGCCGCTCCGTTGGTTTCGCGCTGGTGTCCTGCCCAAACGTGCGCTAGGATGTTCGGCCGCATGGATTGCGGGGGAGTCATGTGCGGCGCGGGGGTTCGTTTCCATGTCCAACGGTGGCCATTTGTCTGAGGAGCGTGAAGGCGCGAAGGACAACCTGGAGGACTTCGGGCATCCCCGAGGCACTCTGGTCATTGTTGCGCTATTCGGGGCTCTCTTCGCACTGGCATGGCTTGTCTTTTATGTCTTTCTTTTTTTGCAACGGGGCGCGCCCCACTCCTGAACTGGACGCGGTGACGGCATGCATGTAGAACTCTACGAACGCATCTGGATGTGGGCGGCTGGAGGATTGCTGCTGCTTTTTCTGGGCGCCATTTTCCTTACCGTCGGGCTGCAGGCCATTCAGCCTCCGAGTCATATCGAGACCGTGGACCCGACGGCGCTGGCCACGCATCCCGAGTTCGGAAAGCCCGGGGTCACGACGCGGGCCGACGGCAGCGTAGTGGTGAGCGTGGTCGCGCAGACGTTCTCGTTCAGTCCTGACCCCATCGAAGTCCCGGCGAACCGGCCGGTGATTTTTCGGCTCACCAGCGCCGACGTCATCCATGGCTTCGAAGTTGTCGGGACCAACGCCAACGCCATGGTGATCCCCGGTTACGTCAGCCAGTTCACGGTCACGTTCCAGCAGCCGGGCGAATACATCATCGGCTGCAATGAATACTGCGGCACGCTGCACCACAACATGGTGGGCAAACTGATCGTTAAGAAGGAGTCGCCATGAACGGGCGGCACGCGCTCGCCGCTGCCAATATTGGGGTCGCGGTAGGAGCCTTCGGCGTGGCCTCTGCCATGGGTGTGCTGCAGGCGCTGTCCATCGCCGACGTAAACTTCCCGTTTAGAAGCGAGTCTCTCTACTACATCTCGGTGACAGCGCACGGTGTTCTCATGGCGCTGGTCTTCACCACCTTCTTTATCATGGGGCTGGGCTACGCGCTGGCCCAGGAAAGTCTGGGGCGGATCATCGGTCGCGGGCTGGCCTGGTTCGCCTTCGCGCTCGGGCTGGTGGGATCGGTGGCCGCCGCAGTCACCATCCTGCGTGGGCAGAGCAGTGTGCTGTACACCTTCTATCCGCCGATGAAGGCGCATCCCCTCTTTTATATCGGCGCCACGCTGCTAATTGTGGCTTCCTGGATCTGGGGCGGAGTGATGATCGCCAGCTATCGCTCCTGGCGGCGCGAGCATCCCGGTGAGCCAGTACCGCTCGCCATCCACGGCATGCTGGCCACCATCATTCTTTGGTATCTGGCCACCGCCGGGCTGGCGGTCGAAGTTCTGGGAATGCTGATTCCCTGGTCGCTAGGGGTGGTGGGAAAAATCGATCCCGAGCTGGCGCGCAGCTTCTTCTGGTGGTTCGGCCACCCGCTGGTTTATTTCTGGCTGATGCCCGCGTATGTGCTCTGGTACACGGTACTGCCGCGAGTGGCAGGAGGAAAACTGTTCAGCGATTCGCTGGCGCGCATGGTCTTCATCCTTTTCGTCGTGTTGTCGGTGCCGGTGGGATTCCATCACCAGTTCGCTGACCCCGGCATCAGTGCGCATTGGAAGCTGGTCCACACCGTCACAACCTACGCCGTGCTTTATCCGAGTTTCGTGACTGCCTTCACCATCATCGCTTCGCTGGAGGTGGCGGGCCGCATGAAGGGCGCTCGCGGGTTGTTCGATTGGATCGGCAAGCTACCTTGGGGCGATCCATTCTTTGCCTCGATGGCGCTGGCCATGATCTCCTTCACCTTTGGGGGCTTCGGCGGCGCCATTAATGCCGCCTTCGCCATGAACTCCATGGTGCACAACACTGCCTGGATTATGGGTCATTTCCACGTTACGCTGGGAACCACGGTGGCGCTCACCTTCATGGGCGCAACTTACTGGCTGCTACCCCGCCTGCTGGGGAGAGAAATACGGCTGCCGGGACTGGCGCGCATTCAGCCCTACCTGTGGTTTGTGGGGATGGCATTCTTCAGCATCAGTTATCACATTGCCGGATTGCGCGGCCTGCCTCGAAGGGTCTATAGCGGCTCATTGACCGGCGAATACGGAGCATCGTGGCACGGGCTGACCAGGCTGGCGGCGCTGGGCGCGGTGATCCTGTTCTTGAGCGCGCTATCTTTCGTGACCGTGGTGGTTTCCACTTGGATCGGTGGCAAGAAGATTCAACCGCCGGCCTTCGAGTTCGCCTCGCCTTTGCGGCCCGTGACTACCTTGGGCGTCTGGGACCGATTTGGATTGTGGACGGTGCTGGCCGTGGTGCTGGTGGCAGTGGCCTACGCCTATCCGCTGCTCCACCTCTTTGCCCACCCCCGTTACGGATCGCCACCCCTCCAGCCCTTCTGAAAAAGTCGGCGGTGCGGCGTCCAGCTCACTTGTAAATTGAGTGCTGCTCCTGCGGCCGTTTGAGCTTGATGATGAACTCGTGCTCGGGCTGATTGATGTCGTGGTCCTGGCCGTAGGTCTGGAAGCCGGGAGCAATCACCTGGATGCGCAGCTTGCCATACGGAATGCCGGCGTAGGAGGCCCTGCCGTCGTTATCAGTCTTTAGCTGGAGGCCACCCTGACCCTGGCGACCGCGTGCGTCCACCTCGTGCAGGATAATGCTGGCGTTGCGGACGGGGTTACCGTTGTAGTCCTTGAGCACAACGAATCTGAGGTTGGCGGACTGTCGTGGCTTCTCCCCGGCCGCCAGGCTGAGCAACGCCAGCACGGCAAGAATGACCCCTGCTTTTCTCATCAGCATCGATTTTACAGCCGGGAGTCCACAGAAACACAAAGGCACGGAGAGATCTGAACCAGAACCTCCGTGTCTCTGTGCCTTGGTCAGGAGGAATGCTCTAGAACCCGAAGCCGGCGCCGTCGCCGTGCCCGAGTTCGCGCAACCCCTCGCGGTCGCGAATGACCAGTGTGGAGTGCTCGAACTCGATCAGGCCCTTATGCCGGAAGCTGGTGAGCAGGCGGGTAACCGTCTCGCGCGAGCTGCCGATCATTTCCGCAATCTGCTGGTGTGTAAGCGTGAGCTGTACTCGCGCCTCCTTGCCGGGGCCGGCATTGCGCACAAACTGCAGGAGCGTGCGCGCCAAACGCTGGGTGGCAGTGTGCGACAGCATCATCGTGCGCAGTTGCTGGCAGGTATTGTTGTACTCCTCGGCCAGCTCCTGCGCGATCTGGAAGGCCAGTTCGGGATGCGCGCGCAGCCACTGCCGGAAGCTCTCGCGGGGGATGATCTTGATGCGGGTGGGCTCCAGGGTCTCGGCCGTCAGTTCGCAGGCACGCCCGACCACTGTGGCGCTCAGGCCCAGCACTTCACCCGGCCCGGCGATGCGTACGACGATGCTGCGTCCATCCGCGGAGGCGGTGGAGAGTTTCACCCGGCCGCTGGCGATCACCATCACGCCCTGCGAAGGCTGTCCCTCCATGAACAGGATCGTCCCGCCGGGATGCGAATTCTCCCTCGTCACGCGATCCAGCGACGAAGACGAAGGCCCCAGTCCAGCCAGGAACGCCGGCGGACAACTGGCAGGAACAGCGGCAGGCTGCAATACTTGTAAAGTTGACACGGTCGAACCTCCTCAGAAGAAATCGCCCACTCGATACTTCTCAGGCCCGTTCTCTTGGAAAATCCCCCACCCTGATACCGTCAAGCGCGTCTTGCTGACGAACAGCGAGCCGTTATTTCCTCGACCAGAGAACTCATCATCAGGCCAGCGGCGGCGTTGAGCTTAACGCCGGCGGCGTACATCTCCGCCAGCAACTCCTTGCCGCGCTCGTCCACGAATCCAACCTTCTCCAGGTCTACCCGCAGCACTCTGCCCGAGGCGGACGCCGCAGCTTTGCGCCAGCACCGTTCTAGTTCCTCGACCCATGGTCCCCGGCATTTGCCTTCAAGCACCAGCGTTATCGCCGTTGGACCTTCCTGGGTCGTAATCCGAAGCATCGTTGCTGCAGCCTCACCTGCGCTGGAAGTGGCAGGTTCACGGCCAAACCGCCGCCTTGCAGGAGAGAAGATTGCCAAGTCTTTTGAGTTCAGTTAGTTAGGTCTCGAGGAAGCATCCTGGGCAGGGCCACTCCCCGGAAATCTTGACGATTGGCTTTGGTCAGATCTCGTCAGGCGTGACGAAATCGCGTCAGGCGAGGTTCCCCAATCTGCGTTACAATTCCAGCAATTCTGCGAGGGGTGGGGTGAATGGCTCCCGCTGGTCGCGACACCAGTCTGCCCAATCAGCCGGAACGAGAACTCCAGTGGTTCTCGCCGGGCCAGGAGCACTACGAGGCTCTGGTGGAGGTGTCGCATTCCATCGCCTCGCACCCTGAACTGGCGGGGCTGTTCCACGACCTGCTGCAACGGTTGCAGCGCGTGCTGCGCTTCGATCTGCTGAACCTGGTGCTTCACGATCCTGCCACCAACCTGATGCGGCTTAATGTTCTCGAGGCGACCCTGCCGGTCACCGTGCCGCTGTCGCTGGCGCTACCGGTCGAGGACATTCCCGCCGGCTGGGTGTGGCAGCATCAGCAGCCCCTGCTGATACGCAACCTCGAAGAGGAGACGCGCTTCGCTGCGGCGGTGCGCATGTACCTGGAAAGCGGTTTGCGGTCCTACTACGTGTTGCCGCTGACCACGCCCCAGCGCCGCGCCGGCGCCATCAGCTTCGGCAGCGCCATCGTGGACGCCTTCGGCGATTCTGACCTGCGCCTGATGCGGGAGGCGGCCGAGCAGATCGCCGTCGCCGTGGACAATGTTCTTACCCACGAGAGCGCCGTTTCCTTCCAGCAGCAACTGGCGATGGAACGCGACCGCCTGCGCATGCTGCTGGAAATCAACAACGCCATCGTCAGCCACCTGGAGTTGCGCGAGCTGTTCTCCAGCATCTCAGCGGCGATGCGCCGCGCTTTCCGCCACGACTACTCCAGCCTCTCCCTGTACGACGCCGAGCAAAACCACTTCGAAATCAGGGCCGTGGATTTGCCCAACGGGCGCGGCCTGATTCGCGAAGGCATGACCTTCGGCTTCGGAACGCCGGCGGCGCGGGCGTTCGCGACCCGCAAGCCGCTGCTGGTGAGCCGGCTGGATCCGGAGACATTCCCTTCCGAGATCATCCGGCTGGTGGTCGCCGAAGGCATGCGCTCCGGCTGCTGGCTGCCGCTCGTCAGCCGCGATCGTGTGCTGGGCACGCTGAACGTCCTTAGCAGGCGCGAAAACGCCTTTACCCAGGAAGACCTCGAGCTGCTGCGACAGGTGGCCAATCAGGTGGCCATCGCCGTGGACAATGGGCTGGCCTTTCACCAGATCGCCGAACTCAAGGACAAGCTGGCGGAGGAAAAGCTCTATCTCGAAGATGAAATCCGCAGCCAGTACAACTTCGAAGAGATCATCGGCGAGAGCGTGGTGTGGAAGCGGGTGCTGGAGCAGGTGGAGACAGTTGCGCCCACCGACTCCTCGGTCCTCATCCTGGGCGAGACCGGTACCGGCAAAGAACTGATCGCGCGCGCCATTCACAACCTGAGCGGGCGTCGCGAACGTACCTTCGTCAAATTGAACTGTGCCGCCATCCCCACCGGGCTACTCGAGAGCGAACTGTTCGGACACGAGAAGGGCGCGTTCACCGGCGCCATCTCACAGAAGGTGGGACGAGTGGAGCTGGCAGACCACGGCACTTTATTCCTGGACGAAGTGGGCGACATCCCGCCCGAGCTCCAGCCCAAGCTGCTGCGCGTCCTGCAGGAACGAGAGTTTGAGCGCCTGGGCTCGACCCGTACCATGCGCGTGGACCTGCGCCTGATCGCCGCTACTAACCGCGACCTGGGCAGGATGGTCGCCGAGCGCCAGTTCCGCAGCGACCTCTTCTATCGCCTGAACGTCTTCCCCATCCAACTGCCGGCGCTGCGAGAGCGCGGCAAGGACATCGCACTGCTGGTCCGTTACTTCGCGCAGAAGCACGCTTCGAGCAAGGGCAAGCACATCGAGCGCATCCCGGCCGAGACCATGCAGGCGCTCGAACGCTGGCACTGGCCAGGGAACGTGCGCGAACTGGAGAACCTGATCGAACGCGCCGTGATCCTAACGCGCGGAACTGTACTCAATGTCCCCCTGGCGGAATTCAAATCCGGTCCCGAGACCGCACCCCCGCCCGACGACGTGGCCACGCTGGAGGACGCTGAGCGCGACCATATCCTGAAGGCGCTGCGGGAGGCGCGTGGTCTCATTTCCGGCCCGCAGGGCGCCGCAGCCCGCCTGGGCCTGAAGCGCACGACGCTCAATTCCAAGATGCGCAAACTGGGGATCACCCGCAAGGACTACTCTTAGCCGCAGAGACCTGTTCAAGAACCTCTTCCGTGGCCCCGTTTCGTTGCTGAGTTCGGCGTTGACGCCAACTCGTCAACCCAGACGAGATTTCGCCACTCCTCGCCGTCACACTGTGCTGTGACGCGATCCCAAGAATGAGGCAAGTGACCTGAAACCCGCGCCTTTGCCGGGCCCGGGCCACACCGGTTGCTTTGGCCGAAAAGATGCACCGCCTGTGTGTTGCGGGAAGGGTGGGGCTACCGACAACGGAGTTTCTGAGGCGGAGTCATTCATATGTGCAGGTTCACAGAATCCGCGGCCGAACTCCGATTCAGTGGTGCTGAGCGTATTCGCAGCGCGGCGGGGAGGGTGTGATGGGAACCCACATCATTTGGCGTAATCCCTCCCCACCGCGCAGAGCCGAGTTCAAGCTGTGCCGCCTGGCCGGCAACGACCGCGCGACCATCTACCAGGTGACCGGCCGCACTTACCAGCGTCCGTTCGAGCTGCTCCGCAGAACCGCAGGACTCGCTCCGAGAAGGACAGTAGGCGCACCTCCGGTTGCTCCTGCTTCGGAGCTGGTGCTGGCGCGGTGGTAGCATTTCAACCGACACACCCACATTGTCGCTCCCGGTCCCGGCGCATTGACGCCGTCCTGCCGCTGGTGCTACGGTCAGGAGAGAAATGGTGTTCTCAAACCTCTTCTGTTTCTTCCTCGGCGGCGAAATCGAAACCCTGATACGCCAAACTGGCGCTGTGGCCAAGATCGTTCTGCTCATCCTGCTGGTGTTCAGCCTGTTTTCCTGGGCGATCATCCTGGCCAAGTGGGGCCGTTTCCGGAGTGCGCGCGTGCAGAGCGGGCGCTTTGTGCGCGCCTTCCGCAAGGCCGTGCGGCTGCAGGATGTGGCGGCAGTCTCGGAGCAGTTCAAGCCCAGCCCGCTGGTGGCCGTGTTTGAAGGCGCTTACGCAGAGTATCGCCGGCAGGTGGGGAATCCCACGGGTGTCGTGAGGAATCCCGTGGCCGTACAGCGCGCGGCACAGATCGCCTCCTCGGAAGAGCTGACGCGGCTGGAGCGGCGTTTGCCCTGGCTGGCAACGACCGGCGCCGTGACGCCTTTCATCGGCCTCTTCGGCACGGTGTGGGGCATCATCGACGCTTTTCACGGACTGGGCACGGCCGGTGCGGCCACGCTGCGCGCGGTCGCCCCTGGGATTTCTGAGGCGCTGATCACCACCGCCGCCGGCCTGTTCGCCGCCATCCCGGCGGTCATCGCCTATAACGAGTTCGGCAGTACGATCCGCGAATTTGGAGCGCGCATGGACGACTTCACGCTGGAATTCCTGAACACGGTGGAGCGTCCCGCCGAACGGACGCCGGAGCGCTAGATGGCCTTCACCAACGCCCAGGGACGGACGCAGACGTCGCTCGCCGACATCAACGTCACCCCCTTCGTGGACGTTGTGCTGGTGCTGCTGATCATCTTCATGCTCACCGCTCCCATCCTGCAGTCGGGCATCGAGGTGAATGTGCCCAAGACGCGGACAGTGAAAGAGATCACCGAAGAGCGGCTGGTCATCACCATCGACCGCTCGCAGCGCGTGTACCTGGGCAACGACCCCATCAACATCAACCAGATCGGGGCCCGGCTGCGCTCGAAGCTGCGCGATCCGGGACGGCAGTCGGTCTTCCTGCGCGCCGACCAGAACGTGCCCTTCGGCGCCTTTGCCACGGTGATGGACGCGGTGAAGCAGGCGGGGATTGCAAACGTCAGCATCGTCACCGAGCCCATCCAGAGTTCGCCGGGGACGCAACAAGGACGGTAGAAGTGTCCGCACACGCCGACATCTTCACCGAGCGTGAAGGATGGCGAGGCCCGCTGGGCTGGTCGCTGGCGCTGCACGCTTGCCTGTTCGCCAGCATCATGGTTTATGGGCTGGTCCACAAAATCGGTGGCGAGAGTTGGGGATCGGGCGGCACGGGCGGCGGCGCTATGAGCGCCACGCTGGTTTCGGCATCTGCCATCCCGCTCCCTCCGAACGAGATGGGCAAGAGCATCGTGGCGCACGAGTCGCCGGGGCTCTCGAAATCGCTGCCGCGGCAGGAAGAAAAAGCGCCGGAAGCAATCCCCATACCCGAGAAGAATGCGAAAAGGAAACCGCCCCGGCCGGAGCGCTCGACCGTCGCCAAGAACCTACCACCCGAGGAACCCCAGAACATCATTCCTTTCGGCCAGGGCGGACCCATCAGCGGACCCTACGGCGTGTTCACCGCCGGCGGCGCCAAGGGCGGATTGAGTTTCTCCGGCGGGGGCGATTTCGGCAGCCGCTTTGGATGGTACGTGGACGTGGTGCGGCGCAAGATCTCGGAGAACTGGATGAAGTACGAAGTCGATCCGCGGGTCAGCAGCGGGCAGCGCGTGTACATCACCTTCGACATCCTGCGCAACGGGCAGCCGGTGAACGTGCAGGTGGAGCAATCCAGCGGCGTCCCTTCCCTGGATGTCTCCGCGACCCGCGCCATCCAGCGCATCGACACCTTCGGCGCCCTGCCCAACGAGTACAGCGGCAGCAAGGTCTCGGTGGAGTTCTGGTTTGATTACCGGAGATGATTTTAACATCGTTATGCGATATAAACTGGCTCGACGCTTTCTGTGGTCACAACCCTCCATGGTCGGGATTACGTGTCAGGGCACGACTTCAGTCGTGCCGTTAGCCAGAAAAAACAATTGTCATCCTGAGCGCCGTCCGAACGAGCGCGCCGAGCGAGGACAAGCGAAGGACCTGCTTTGTAGCATCAGGACACAGCATGCGGCTCCTTATCCGCCGAAACCCAAGCTCCCTCGACTCGCGCTCACTCGCAACGCTCGCTCGCGCTTCGCTCGGGATGACAATTCAAAGTGTGTTGCGGCGCGGCTGAAGCCGCGCCCCTTCAAGACTTGTCGTATCAGCGCAGGTTCCGTCGTCTTCTGCTTCTTGATCTGTCTTGGGCTCGTCCTGCCCGCCTTCGCCCAGGACTGGATCCGCACCGGCACCGGGCTGGGAGTGGAGAAAGTGCGGCTGGCCGTCCCCGATTTCAAGGTCGCGACTGCGGACGCCTCCAACGCGCAGCTCCAGCAGGTGTTCGACGATGTGTTGTGGAATGACCTGGCCAACGCCGGCATCTTCGACATGGTCTCGAAGAGCTTCTACCCGCTACAAACGCCGGGCACGCCACAGGAGCTAAACATCCCGGCGTGGGGCAATCCGCCGCCCAACGCCAGCATGGTGGCCTTCGGCAACCTCGGAGTAACAGGCACTGATCTGCAGGTACAGGGCTGGCTCTTTGACGCCAAGAACGCCAGCGCGCCGCAGGTGCTGGGCAAGCAGTACAAAGAACCGGCGAGCCGGGAAAGCGCGCGCGACATCGCGCACAAGTTCGCGGCCGAGATCATCTTCCGCCTGGGCGGCGGGATCCCGAGCGTCACCGCGAGCAAGATTTTTTTCATTTCCACGCGCAGCGGACACAAGGAAGTCTGGGAGATGGATTACGACGGCGCCAACCAGCACGCGATCACCCATCTGGGGTCGATTTCACTCTCGCCGCGCATCTCGCCTGACGGCAACCGCCTGGCCTTCACCACTTATGCCCATGGCTCGCCCGACATCGTGATCTGGTCGCTGGAGCTGAAGCGCTTCCTGACTTTCCCCCGGTTCGGCGGCACCAACGCTTCGCCGGCATGGTCGCCCGATGGCGCCAAGCTCCTGTTTTCATCCTCGCGCAACGGCGATCCGGAAATCTATGTGGTGGACGACAACGGCGCGCACCTGAAGCGGCTCACTGCCTACAAAGGCGTGGACATCTCCCCGGTGTGGAACCCCAAGACCGCGGGACAGATCGCCTGGGTAAGCGATCGCTCCGGGCTGCCGCAGATCTACATCATGGACGCCGATGGCGCCAACGTGCAGCGCATGACCGATGGCGGCTATGCGGTCTCGCCTTCCTGGTCCCCCAACGGGCAATTCCTGTTGTTCAGTTGGAGTCGCAAGTGGGGACCGGGAGAACCCGGCGGGCAGGACATATATATAATGGACATTGCCAGCCGCCAATGGGTGCAGCTGACGAACCAGGGGCGGAATGATTTTCCATCGTGGTCGCCCGACGGTCGCCATATTGTCTTTCAGTCCACGCGCAGCGGCAGCGACCAGATCTGGACCATGCTGGCGGACGGCAGCCAGCAGCGCCAGCTAACGTTCACGGGCTCCAACTCCATGCCGAACTGGAGTTGGAAATAAATCTTCACGGGGCTCATTATTCATTCTTGACTCCATCCGGGCAGGACGGACCCGGAGGAACGCGATTGCGAGCTTTCTCGCAGGGAGGATGAGGTGAAGCACAGCAGGATGAAGTGGATCACGATCGTCGCGGCCTTGGCGAGCTTGATGGTACTGGCCAGCGCGGGCTGTAAGAAAAAGGAAGTAGCGCCACCGCCGCCACCACCGCCGCCGCCGCAACCAACCGCGTCGCTGACAGCCAATCCCAGCACTATCCAGCGGGGCCAGTCCACGACCCTGACCTGGCAGACCACCAATGCCACCGACGTGACGCTCGAAGGCATCGGAGCGGTCGAAGCCAATGGCTCCAGACAGGTAACGCCTTCGGACTCCACCACCTACCGCCTGACGGCGAAGGGTGCAGGCGGGACGCAGGAAGCCACGGCGCGGGTCACGGTGACTCAGCCGCCGCCACCGCCGGTCGCGGCTGCTCCCAGCGACGAAGAACTCTTTAACCAGAACGTGAAGGACGCGTTCTTCGACTTTGACAAGTCGGACATCCGTCCCGACGCGCAGCAGGCCCTGATGGCCGACGCGGCGTTCCTGCAGCAGCATCCCAACATCCGCTTCACCGTCGAGGGACACTGCGATGAACGCGGCTCGACCGAGTACAACCTTGGGCTGGGTGACCGCCGTGCCACGGCTGTCAAGGACTTCCTGGTGCAGCAAGGCGTCAGTGCGGACCGCATCCGTACCATCAGTTACGGCAAGGAAAAACCGTTCTGCACCGAGCACACGGAAGACTGCTGGCAGCAGAACCGCCGCGGACACTTCGTGTATCAGCGGTGAGCTTGAAGAGGGGACGGGCTCCGTCCCCTCTTTTCCCGCCTTTCGCGGCCAACGTCAGAGCGCAAAGGATGGGGTGTCCGTTTGCTCTTCCCGGCTCGCGCCCGCGCCTGGCATCTTTTACAATGCGGGCAAGCCGCGGTTCGGCATCTTAAAAAGCATATGAAGACAAGAAGACTTCTCCCCTTGCTCGCCCTGCTGGGGCTGTGGTGTGCCCTGCCGGCGTTCGGCGTCAGCAAAGAGATCATCCAGCTCCAGACCCAGGTGCAGGCGCTGCAGGACCAGATGTCGCGCATGCAGCAGTCGTTCGATGAGCGCATGGGCGTGATGAAAAACCTGATCGAGCAGACCACTGACAACATGAACAAGGTCACCGCCGCGGTCAACAGCCTGCAGAAGACGCTCTCGCAGCAGAACAGCGACATGGGCGCCAAGGTGGACCAGGTCTCCACCCAGGTGCAGGCCCTGCACGATTCCCTCGACGAACTGCGAGCGCGTTTGAACAAGCTGAACACGCAACTGGACCAGTTCACTGCCCAGCAGCAGAACCTGCCGCCGCAGACGCCGGGCGCGAATCCCGCCGCCCTGGCGCCGCCTCCGGACGTGCTCTACAACAACGGCCTTCGCGATTACAACTCCGGCAAGTACGACATCGCCAGCCAGGAGTTCGGCGACTATTTGAAGTACTACGCCAACACCGACCTGGCCGGGAACGCACAGTTCTACCTGGGCGAGATCGCATATCGGCAGGGGAACTTCCGAGGCGCCATCCAGGCGTATGACACCGTGCTGCAGCAGTACGCCGGTGGAAACAAGGCGGCGGCCGCGCAGCTCAAGAAAGGCTTTGCCCTGCTCGAGTTGGGGCAGCGGGACGCCGGGGTGCGCGAGCTGAACAGTCTGATCGCGCGCTATCCACGCTCGGTCGAGGCCACACAGGCGCGGGAGCGGCTGCGCCAGCTCACCTCGCGGAAGACCTCACCTAGCCACCGCGCGACGGCACAATAGCGCCCGGCGGGAAGGGGGGCAATGTCCGGGCGACCGCTGGCCAGCTTGCTGTGGCAGGCGGCACGCCGCACGCCGCGTCCCAGCGGCTGGCAGGTTACTCTGCGCCATCTGGGCGGCTTCGGCCTGTTCGCGCTGGCGGTTCTTGATGGCTCACCCTTCCCTACCCTGGGTGGTCTTGATCTGGTGACCGCCATCCTGGCCGCGCGACACCGCGAGCCTTGGTACTACTATGCGCTGATCGCCACCGTCGGAGGGGCGATCGGCTCGTTCATCACCTATTCCATCGCCCGCAAGGCAGGTGAGGCATATCTCACCCGCAAGGTCGGCCAGGGCCGGATGCGCCACCTGCTCGCCTTCATCCGCGAATGGGGCGGAGGCGCGCTCGTCGTGGCCACACTTCTTCCTCCACCTTTCCCGGCGACAATGGTCTTCGCTGCGGCCGGCATTCTGAGCTATCCCGCGCGGCGATATCTCAGCTTCGTCGCGCTGGGGCGGGCCTTCCGCTACGGATTGCTGGCCTGGGCCGCGTACCGTTACGGACGTCACTTCGTACGCGTGGTCCGGCATCCTGAGCGTTATGTGGGCTGGTCGCTCCTGATAGCAGGCCTTGTCATCGTGGCGGTGGCGACGGCCCTGTTCACCTGGCGGTGGATGCGCGAAACCGCTCCCCTGCAACAGCAGAGGTCTGGACCCTAGAAAACTCCTCTTGTTCGGTTCGAGCGCCCCCTTTGGGTCATGCAGCCCAAGGCATTCCGCCCATGTACTTCCGTCAGTTGGGGATGATTACCTTTGGACTTACGCTAAGGATGCATGCCCGGAAGCGCCAGCAAGCCGGCTGAGCCGGTCCGCACGAGATTGCGTCAGGTTGAATACCGCGAGTGGTGGTTGTGGTCGCTGGCTGTCCTGGTTACGCTGCTGTTGACGCTGGGCATCGCGTCCTTCCTGCTGCCCCTGCTGCACGTGCAGACCGACCCCTTTTATGCCTTCAACCTGAGGCAGGCTGCGCACGGGCTGGTAGGCGCCGTCCTGCTGTTCGACATCTACACGCTTTACCTCCAGCTCCAGATCACTCGTATGCGGCGCCGGCTCACCGAGCGCGACGAGCTATTCCGCCTGGTCAGCGAGAACGCCGGTGACATGATTGCCCTCGTGGACATGGACGGTCACCGGCTCTACAACAGCCCGGCGTACCAGAAGGTGCTGGGCTATTCTGCCGAGGAGCTGAGCGCTACCTCGTCTTTTGAGCAGGTCCACCCCGACGATCGCCATCGCGTGCTGGAAGCCGCGGAGCACGCGCGCCGTACTGGCGAAGGACGCACCCTGGAATACCGCATACGGCACAAGGACGGAAGCTGGCGCGTGCTCGAATCCTCCGCCAGCACCATCCTTGACGGCAATGGCAAGGCCGAAAAGATGGTCATCGTGAACCGCGACATCACCGCCCGCAAGCACGCCGAAGAAAAGCTCGTGCACCAGAGCCTCCACGACGCCCTCACCGGCCTGCCCAACCGCTCGCTGTTCCTGGACCGCGTGCAGCGGGCCTTCAGCCATTCGCAGCGCCATCCGGAATATAAATTCGCCGTGCTGTTCATTGACGTGGACAACTTCAAGAAGTTCAACGACAGCTTCGGATACGCCGCCGGCGACGAGGTGATCATCGCACTGGCCAGCCGCCTGGCGTCCTCACTCCGTCAGCATCAGGCGGTGGCCCGTCTCGCTCTGATGGCCCATGGCGATGACACTCTGGCCCGGCTGGGCGGCGACGAATTCGCCGTTCTCCTGGACGACATCAAGGACCCCAGTGATGCCATCCGCGTGGCCAACCGCATTCAGGACGCGGTCGCGGCTCCCTTCTCCTTCAACGGCCAGGAAGTGTTCTCCTCCGCCAGCATCGGCATAGCCCTGAGTTCCACCGTCCGCGACCGGGCGGAAGATCTGCTGCGCGACGCCGACATCGCCATGTATCGCGCCAAGGCGGCGGGCAAGTCCCGCTGCGAGGTTTTCGACGGGGAGATGCACGCGCGGGCAGTCGAACGCCTGCGGCTGGAGCGGGACTTGCGCGCGGCCGTGGCCCGCAGCGAATTCGTGGTTCACTACCAGCCCATCGTGCAACTGGAGAGCGGCCTCATTAGTGGCTTCGAGGCGCTCGCCCGCTGGCAGCATCCTGAACGGGGTTTGCTCCCGCCGGGCGAGTTTATCGAGCTGGCGGAAGAAACAGGGCTGATCGTTCCCATGAACCGCTGGCTGCTGCGTGAAGCCTGCCAGCAGGCCCGCGTCTGGCAGTCGCGCTATCCTTCCGATCCTCCGCTCACTGTCACCGCCAACATCACCTCCAAGGAACTGGAGCAGGAAGACCTGGTCACCAGCATCCGCCTGACGCTGCAGCAGACCGCCATGAATCCCCGCCATGTGCAACTGGAAATCCGCGAGACCGTGGCCATGGCTGACGCCGATAGCGCCGCCGAGATCCTTTCACGACTCAAGGCCCTCGGCGTCCGGCTGAGCGTCGACGATTTCGGCACCGGCTACTCCTCCCTCAGCCGCCTGCAAGGGCTGCCCCTGGATACTCTGAAGATTGACCGCAGCTTCATCTCCGGCATGCACAATGACCCGGACAAGCGCGAGATCGTCCACGTCATCGTCATGCTGGGCCAGCAGCTTGGCATGGAGGTGGTGGCTGAGGGCACGGAAACGGCGGAGCAGGTGAAATACGTGAAGGACCTGGGCTGCGACTATGCGCAGGGGTTCTTCTTCTCTCCGGCAGTGGAAGCCCGCGCTTTCGAAGAGCTGCTCGCGGCCGGCCACATTGAGGTTCCCCAACTGGCGCGCTGACCTCGCCCGCCGGAAATCGCAAATATTCTGCTTGCCGAGAACACACGAACGGAGCAGAAGATAGGCAAAACCACTGTTTGGGGTTGCGCCGTGCCAATGCTCGACTCCCGGAGCGCATTTAATTACATCTCCCTTGCGAACGACGCGCGCGGGCTTCCCCCGTTCCTGATAGTAGCCAGCACTTCGGTGATCAGCAGAACCTGACCGCCCGGATGACTATGTCAATCCAACTTTGCACCAGCCTCATAGGTTTTCCCTCTTGCACGCCGCAAGTCGATCTGCTATATACTGAACCATATGGTTCAGTATAACGAAACCCGCCTCGACGCTTCGTTCGCCGCGCTGTCGGACGCGACCCGGCGCGGCGTGCTGGAGCAGCTCGGCCGCGCCGACGCTTCGATCACGGACCTCGCCGGAA
>DATKLD010000200.1:0-7947 GCA_035542595.1 Terriglobales bacterium | reverse complement strand
CACCACTTCGATGCCGCGCTTGGGGTTCGACAGCTTGCGGATGTAGGAAAGCAGCTTCCAGTGATCGCGCTTGAGCCGGCCGAAGTTCAGATCGCAGAAGATGTCTCCCAGCAGGATGAGCCTTTCGAAGCAAGAATGCTTCAGCAGGCGCAAGGCATCGCCAGCGCGGCTCACCTCGGAACCGAGGTGCAGGTCGGAGAGGATGATGGTGTCGCAGTATGGAATCATCATTACCTCTTTGGTAACCAGCATAGCCAGCGATTGTTACACCAGAATGAACAGCAAAGACTAAGAAGGCCATGAACCACGGGAGCTAATGCCCGGGATCCGGCCAAGGGTGAATGTTGAGATTTTCATTCGGGAGATTTCGGCGGTGAATTCCACACCCGCGTGCCCGGGAAACACCGCTCGTGGCGCGGTTGGAATTGCCACTTGCACAAGGCCCGAACACTTGTGCCGTGCTCTGCTGTAATGACTTGTAGACCAATCACTCAGCAACATTTTCGCCAGTTGACGGCACCCATTCTTGGGGTGATAAAAAGGATAAGCTAGGAGAACAACTATGCGATCAGAAGGGCGGCTATCGCCCCAGCGGCCCCGGCGCTTGCGCACCGAAAAGCGTGTGTTACCAAAACTCCTGCTTGCCCACTCCAAGCCGGCCAAGCAGAATACACAGAAGCCCGAGCCGAAGAAACAAATGGGCCCCCTTCCCTTTGCGGGCTCCTTCTAACGATACGACCGCCATCTTTGGGCGAAGCTTCCGAGGTGCACGTCGCTAGGCGACCGCCTTCTTGCGATAAGGATTCTCGAGGGACACGAAATCGTACTTGCGGAGTGCCTCCAAATCCCTAGCTTCCGACAGTGAAATCACTTTATCCAGCAGCTTGTCCGCCTCCTCCTTCGGCATGTTGCGAGTGGCGGCCCAGAATTTATGAGGAAAAAACCAGATGGGTTCCACGGCTTTTCCTGCCTCAACCATCATATATAATTGCCTCGCGAATCTTTGTGGGTTGGCTGGTCAATCGACGACAGGAGACAGTTGCATTATAACCGAAGCCCCCACCTCCCGCCAGTACGCCGTTGATGTCCAGTCTTTACAGCATCTTGCATTCGCGGTCGCATTGAGCCAAACGGTCGAGCCCAGCGTCTTCCCGCTCGGGCAATGCCCCCAGGTGCCAGACCAAGTCATCCAAGAAAAGACGACCTACTGCAGCTTGGCGTACTCCGCCTTGGCCTTCTGGACGAGAGGCAAGTCGGGATCGGCATCTTTCCACACCGCCAGCAGGTCCTGGTAGGCAGTACGCGCTTTGGCCTTATCGCCCTGCGCAGCGTAGCAGCGGGCCAGTCCAACCTGCGACAGCAGCATTACTCCGTCAGGGCCAAACGGGCGTGCGAGCCTCAGCGAAAGCGCCTTCTGATATTCAGCGATCGCTTCGGCAGGACGGTGGCTGTTCAGATAAGCCGTCGCCCGCACATAGTAAACGTTGTCCGACGCACCCTCATAAGGCGCCGCGGGTTTCAGCAGCTCCACAGCCCTTTCTGCGTTGCCATGTTTTAGCGCGGCGATCGCTTCAACCGTAGGAAGCCACCGCTGATGCAGAAGGATGTCGTCCGGCCTCTGTTTGAGGAATGGACTGAGCATTTCAAGAGCTTTGCGGTCCTGCCCCGCCACGGCCAATACGACTGCCGCATTGATGGCGACATTTCGCGTGGGTGAGAGCCGAAAGGCAGCCGCGGCGTGGTCGCCAGCGAGCTGGTTCTCCTCGTATACGGCCTCCCATCCCGCCTGCCCAGCTAAGAGATTGGCTGCATTTTCCTGCAGATGCGCGGCCAGCGCGGCCTCCCTGACCTGCTCGAACAGCTCCCGCGCCTGCCGCATGCGCCCGGCGTATGCCGCAAGGCCGCCTCTCAGACCATTAGCGAGAAGCTCGCCCTCGGCGCCGGTAGCGCGGGCGGCGGATAGTTCCCGATCGACCCCCGCCGGATCATTCTGCGCCCACGCAAGGTTCGCCAGGAAGATGTGCGGATAAGGCCCTCCCAAGTTGCGTTGCAGCGACGCCTGCATTGTAGCCCTGGCTTCATCCACGCGGCCCAGCGCGGCATAGGCAGCAGCCGTGTTGGCATAGCCGTATACCGACTCAGGGTTCAGCTGCACGGCTTGTCGCGCGCTCTCCAGGGCTTTTTCGAACTGGCCTGAATTGAAGTAAGCGATCGACAGATTGTTGTAAGGGACGATGTCGCGAGGATACGTCTGCTTATAAAGTTCATAGGCAGCAACACCCTTGTCCAGTTGCTCGCTATCCATGTAGTAATGCGCGGTGATGTAAAGCCGCTCGCGTTCGCTGGCGCGATCGCGCAGCTCGAACGCCTTCTTTTCGTTTTCCTCCTGCAGGCCTGACTGTCCGATGTTGCCGTAGCACGTCCCCAGGCGGGCGTAAGCCAGCGCGAAATTCGGGTCGAGCTCGATGGCGCGCTGAAAGAACGGAATCGCAGCGAAGTCGCTCTTGTTGCGCGTGGCATCGCCCAGCGTGAAAGCCTTCAGCGCCTCCAGCGAAGACGTGGTCGCCTCCGGCAGCGGTTTGTCGAACTTCTGGACGGAGGCCAGCGACTCTCCCAGCTTCTCTCGCATCTTTCCAGCGGCGCTGCTGAGCGCCCCCAGTACCTGTTCCTTGCCCCCGGCTTGCGCCTGGGACCGTGCCAGGGTATCCCCTGTGGCGCAATTCACCGCGTCCAGCGTGACGAGGTACTGGCTGCCCAGGCTGGCGATGGATCCCACCAGCATGGCCTTGATGCTGCCGCGCTGGCAGATCTCGCGCCCGATCTCGGTGGTGATGCGCTCATCGCCCGTGCGCCCCATGAATTTGAGCGTCTGCCGCACCCGCGCTTCGGGAAAGACGTTGAGAAAGGGCGACTGCTCCAGATCCACCGCGAGAGCTTTCTTCAAAGTGCCGTCGAACACCGGATCGCCGGTGGTGTTCACGAAATCCGTGAGCAGGATGGAGTCTTTCTCGGTCAGCCCGCGCGGGCGGCGCATGTAGAAATAGGCAGCCAGCGCAAGGGCGGCGAGGACCACCACCGCGGCGACGATGTAAGTCCGCGTCTTCCCCGGCTGGGGCGGCGCAACCGCCGCCGTCGCGCCCGAGGGTGCTGCCGGAACCGGGCCTGAGGGTGTCCGCGTCACGGCCGGCGTTGCACCCGAAGATGGCGCGGCGGCTATCGTTCCCGATACCGGCGCGGGCGCCACTTCTACCGCCGCCGAGCGGCCGGAATCGGTGTCCCGCTTCAGCCGCTTCAGGTCAGCACGGATGTCCGAAGCATTCTGATAGCGCAGATCGCGGTCCTTCTCCAGGGCCTTGCTGATGATCTCTTCCAGCTTGGATGGGACCTCCGGGTTCAGCCGCACCGGGGGAACGGGGGCGCGGTTCAGGATGGCCTCGAAGATCACCGCCGAAGTGTCGCCGCGGAACGGCAGGACGCCGGTAGCCATCTCGTAGAGCACGGTCCCGAAGCTGAACAGATCGGTGCGCGCATCAAGCTCCTTGCCCCGTGCCTGCTCCGGCGACATGTAGGCAATGGTGCCAACGGTGCTGCCGGGACTGGTGAGGTGCTCATCAGAAACCGTGGCCACGGTGGCGGCCGTGCTCGCGGCAGCCGCCGCACCCACCCGCGGCTGCACGGTAAGCTTGGCCAGTCCGAAGTCCAGCACCTTCGCCTGTCCGCGTTCGGTGACGAAGATGTTGCCCGGCTTGATGTCGCGATGCACGATGCCCTTGCGATGGGCGGCGTCGAGCGCGTCGGCGATCTGGATGCCGAGGTCGAGGACCTCTCCCGTGTCCAGGCGGCGATGCTCGATCAACTGTTTCAGGGTGCGGCCCTCGAGCAGCTCCATGGCGATGAAGTGGCGGCCCTGGTGCTGGTCGATGTCGTAGATGGTGCAAATGTTGGGATGGTTGAGGGCGGAGGCGGCGCGCGCCTCTCGCCCGAACCGCTCCAGCGCCTGCGGATTTTGCGAGAGATCGTCGGGAAGGAACTTGAGCGCCACGCGCCGTCCCAGGCGGAGGTCCTCGGCCTCGAACACCTGCCCCATGCCTCCGGCGCCGAGCCGCTGCAGGACGCGGTAATGCGAGATGGTCTGGCCGATCATATGGCGCAGAAGTCTCCCGGGAGGCGCGCCACCGATGTTAAGCGGGGCAAGGAGGGGCGTCAATGGCGGCTTGCCGCCTTTATTCCGTCGCTGCCTATTTTGTCTCGGCGGCGCGCTGGCGAATGAGAGTGATGAACGCAGTGGCAGCGCGCGGCAGGGTGCGATCCCTGCGGTAGACGAGTCCCAGCTCGCGGTGGATGTGCGCGTCTTCGATCTCCACCAGCTTCAGTTGGCCGTTGGCCACATCATCGTGCGCAAAGCTGGCGCTGATCAGCGAGACACCCAGTCCCGCGGCCACGAACCCCTTGATCATTCCTACGCTGGGCAGTTCCATGGCCACGCGCAGACTGGCACGGAAAGGACGGAAGTGCTTGTCGAGCATGGCTCGCGTGTGCCCGGTGCGGGGAAAGATGAGCGGGTATTCGGCGATCTCGGAGATGCGCACGCTCCGCCGCCGCGCCAGTGGATGATCGACGCTGGTCACCAGCACCAGGCGGTCGCGAAAAATGGGGTGGACCTTCAGGCTGGGCGAGCGCACCGGCAGGGTCACGATGCCGACGTCAATCGAGCCGTCCTCCACCTTCTCCAGGATCTTGCGGCTGAAGTTGCGGTAGATGCTGATCTGCACTCCGGGGTACAGGCGCTGATACTCGGCGAAGTGGTCCGGCAGGACGTAGAGGCAGGTGGCCTCGTTGGCGCCGATGGCGAGCACGCCCCGCGGGGTCGAGCCCTGGTCGGCGACGGCGCGCTGGGATTCGGCGCGCAGCGCCAGCAGGCGGTGAGCATACTCCAGCAGGACTTCTCCCGCCGGCGTGAGCCTCACCGATTTGCCGACGCGGTCCAGCAGCTTCTCGCCGTAGTCCTGCTCAAGCTGGCGGATCTGCGCGCTCACCGCCGACTGCGAGCGGAACACTTTCTGCCCCGCCCGCGAGAAGTTGCCCTGCTTGGCCACCTCGGCGAAAGTTATGAGCTGGTCGAAATCCATGGATGCTGCGCGATTATATCGGACGGGGCGCGATCAGAGTCCCAGATACGCCGACCGCAGCCGCTCGTTGCTCAGTAGTTCCTGGGCAGAGGTGCCGATCCCCAGTTCGACAGCGCCGTTCTCAACCACATAGCCGCGATCGGAGATGCTCAGGCCGTCTACGACATTCTGCTCCACGATGAGCACGGTGACGCCGCGTTTACCGATTTCCTGGATCTTATCGAAGACCTCTTCCACGATCTTGGGCGCGAGGCCGAGTGAGGGCTCATCGAGCAGCAGCAGCTCGGGCTGGTTCATCAGACCGCGGGCGATGGCCACCATCTGCTGCTCACCGCCGGAGAGCGTCCCCGCGAGCTGCTTGCGCCGCTCTTGCAGGCGCGGGAAAAACGCAAACTGTTCTTCCATGGATTCTTTGAGTCGCGGGCGCGCGCGGTCAATGTAGCCGCCCAGCGCCAGGTTCTCCTCCACCGTCATGTATGGAAAAAGCTGTCGGCCTTCGGGCACGTGGCTGATGCCCACTTCCACGATCTCGTGCGGCGGGGTGCGGGAAATGTCCCGGCCGTTAAAGCGAACGGTGCCCTTCTTGGGGTGCAGCAGGCCGGAGATGACGCGCAGTGTAGTGGTCTTGCCGGCGCCGTTCGCGCCGACCAGGGTCACGATCTCGCCTGCGTTCACCAGCAGGGTGATGTTGAACAGCGCCTGGAAGTCGCCGTAGGCGGCCTGCACATCGTCCAGCACCAGGAGCGGCTCGCTCATAGCCCCAGCTCCTTGTACTTGGTGCCGAGATAGGCTTCGATGACCACCGGCATCCGTACCACCTCCTGCGGCTTGCCTTCGGCGATCTGGGTTCCGTGATCGAGCACCACCACGCGATGGGCGATGCTCATCACTACCTGCATCACGTGCTCCACTCCGCCTACGGCAGCAACACCCCACTCGGGAAGCCTCTTGAGGATCTGCGCAAGTTCCAGCGCCTCGCTGGTCGAGAGCCCGGAGACGACCTCATCAAGCAGGATCAGCCGCGGCCTGGTGGCCAAGGCCCGCGCAATCTCCAGCCGCTTGAGCAAGGCGATGGGCATTCCGCTGGCCGTGAAGCGCATGACTTTTTCCATCTGCAGGTATTTCAGAACTGCACGCGCCTGTTCGGCGGCCTTCGACGGGCTGGCGGTATGCAGGAAGGCGCCCAGCATCACGTTCTCCAGCACGGTGAGATTGCGCAGCGGCTTGACGATCTGGAAGGTGCGCCCGATGCCAAGGCGCGCGGCGTGATTGGGAGTGATGTGCGTGATGTCCCGGCCCTGGAAGCGGATGTTGCCTTCATCCGGATGGAAGACGCCGGTGATCAGGTTGAACAGCGTGGTTTTGCCCGCGCCGTTTGGCCCGACGATGAAAGCAATCTCGTTCTCCTCGATCGCAAAAGCCACGTTGTTGATGGCGCGCAGGCCACCAAAACGCTTGCTGACGTGATCGATCTCGAGCAGAGACATAGACTAATCCCCCGCCACGTCTTTGGCGCTGGCCTGGATGCCGCCAAACATGGCGCGGCGCCGCAGAAACGCGCTGATGGTGCCGATAATCCCCTCCGGCAGAAACAGCACCACTAGCACCAGCAGCACACCATAGATCAGCAGATGGGCTTCCTTGAAAATGTTCTTGAACATTTCTGACGCCGACTCGAGCACTACCGAACCGACGATCGGCCCCAGCGCCGTGCCCGCGCCGCCCAGCATGGCCACAATGGCGATCTCGTTCGAAACGTCGATGGAAAGCACCTGGTCCGGCACAACATAAAGGAAGAGGCTGGCATAGAGCGCGCCGGCCAGCGCCGTGAGCGCCGCGCTCACCAGCAGGGCCGCGAGTTTGTTTCTGGCAGCGCCGATGCCCACCGAGAGCGCCGTGTCCTCATCCTCACGGATGGCCAGCAGGTAGTAACCGAAGCGGGCGCGCGAGATCGCCAGCGTCGTGGCAAACGCCAGGGCGGTGAGCACGACCGCCGCCCAGTAGAAGGCGCGATTTACGTTTCCGTGAAACAGCGCCGGCACCTGCACGCCGACGTCGCCACCGGTCACCTCAGGCAGGTTCTTGGCGATCAGCCGCAGCACCTCGGCAAAGGCAATGGTCGCCAGCACAAAGTACGGTCCGCGCAGCCGGAACGACACTCCACCGATCAACAATGCGCACGCCAGCGCTACGGCCATGCCCATCAGCACGGCGATCCACGGCGAGACACCGAGCCGGCCGGAGAACAAGGCCAAGCCGTAAGCTCCGGCTCCGAAATAGGCGGCGTGCCCCAGCGACAATTGGCCCGCATACCCGCCCACCAGATTCCATGCCAGTCCCAGCGCCGCAAAAAGATAGATGCGAAACAGCACCTGCAGCACGTAGTCCGTCTGCACCACCAGCGGCACCAGCAGCGACAGAACGAAGATGACAAGCGCGGCCATCAGGTGGGAGCGCTTCATGCCCTCTGCCTCCCGAAGATGCCGCTGGGTTTCAGCGACAGCACCAGCAGGAAGATCACGAAGTCCACGGCCAGCGCCCACTCGTTGCCCCAGTAGAGGCTGGTGAGGCTCTCCACCACGCCGAGCACGAGTCCCGCGAGAGCGGCGCCGACGATCGACTCCATGCCGCCCAGCACGACCATCACGAAGGCCTTCAGCGTGAATTGATCACCCACCTGCGGATATATATAGAAGACCGGCAGCAGCAGGCCGCCGGCGATTCCGGCGGCGGCGATGCCCACCGCGAAGGATATCGCCTGGACGCGGAAGACGTTGATTCCCATCAGCGGCGCAGCGTAGCGGTTCTGCGCGATGGC